>DASRPM010000249.1:0-21308 GCA_035646375.1 Vicinamibacterales bacterium | reverse complement strand
ACGTCGATCTTGGGCACCAGGTAGCTGGCGTTCGCCTTGTAGGTGGTCGAGAACGGCTCCACCTGCTTGCAGTAGGGATTGAGCAGGCTCGAGTAGGTGCCCAGGCCGGCGTACGGAGAGAGCCCCATGCCTTCGGGCGCGTTCGGGCGCACGTCGCAGAAGTCCTCCGAGAGACGTCCAGTGCTGGTGCCGCCCTGGATGTTGAGGCCAGCGGCGAGCCGCGCCTGGAACGTCATGTCGAAGCCGTCCCAGTGGCGGTCATAGCTGCCGAACGAGTTGGCGGCCTTGCGCACGTTTTCCGCGGCGCGCGCCGCCGCGGCAGGCGTGATGTTGTAGAGGCCGCTGATCGTGTAGCCGCCACCATTCGGAAGCAAAGCACCTAACGCGGCTCTGGCGGGGTCCGCGTCATCCTTGCTCGGTGCCACGACGCTGAACTGACCGAATTCGGACGCCGCCACCGCGATGTTGTCGGTCACGTCGACGCCGTCGTAGATGGGCCACCACCGGCGGTAGTAACCAACCTCGACCGACACGCGCGGCATGACTTCCTGCTGCACCGACACGCCGAACTGCCAATCGTTCGGGCGTGCGTTCCAGCCGTTGAGGATCGACGGGTCGAGCGAGGTCGCCGACCGGTTCTTGCCGTAGTTCGCGTCGCCCTGGCCGCAGACGTCGCCGCCGGTCGCGCGGAGGTCCTGCACCGCCGCGTTCAGGAGGTCGCAATCCACGGCGAAGTTGCCGTTCGAATCAGTCCACGGACGGCTGGCGAGCGTCACCGCACGCGCCGCGGGGTTGGGCGCCACGTAGCGGCCGTCGTTCGACGCCGGATGCATGTAGCGTCCCAGGTTGGCCTTGAACGACGTCTTGCCGTTGCCGAAGAGGTCGTAGGCCAACCCGACGCGCGGGCTGATGTTCTTGTAGGCGTCGATGCCCTTCGTCTCCTCCATCACGAACTCGGTGGGCCACCAGACGTCCTTCGGAATCGTCTGCGTCGGGAACTTGCTGTACGCGCGGTCGTATCGCACCGCTCCCTGAACCGTCATCCGACCCGTCGTCCACTGGTCCTGCGCGAAGAGCGCGGTGTAGCCGGTGCGCACGAAGCGCGTCCACGGACCGGCCTGGATGGTCACCTGGTTCGGCACCCCGTACGCCTGCGGGAGGCCCGTGAGCGGATTCGTGCCCGCCCCGAACCGGTACGTCATGCGCTGGCTGTTCGTGATGATGTCGAACAGGTTGTCGTCGTCCTTGTGGTACGCCCCCTGGTACCCGAACTTCATCGTGTGCGAACCGGTCACGTAGCTCGCCGAGGCGTTCCACGTGTTCGCGCCGATGTAGCCCGTGGGCCAGTTCGAGGAGCGGTACTTCAAGTTGCCGCCCACCGTCAGTCCGCCTGGAGTGGCGGCGTTCACGCGGTTGCCGTTGGCGTCGAAGAACTGCGTCGTCTGTTCCTGCACACGAATCAGGTTCGTGGTCGGGTTGCCCGGACGCTCGGTGTAGCCCCACTGCGAGATGTAGGTGCCGTAGCCGGCTTCGAGCAGCAGCTTGCTCGTGGCGGTTCCGGTGTACTTGACCTGCCGGACGCTCTGGTGCGTGCTGGCGTAGTCGCCCGTCTCGGGCGAGTTGGGGCCGGGGCCGAAGAAGCCGTTGACCTGACTGCCGCCGTAAATCCAACCGTCCTTCTGCCCGTTGCAGTGGTCGTCGTCGCTCCAGCCGGCGCCGTTGCACTGCGGCTGCTCGTCCCAGAACACCATCAGCTTGTTCTTGGGAGTGATCTGCGTGGTCAGGCGCAACGACGCGATCTTGCGGTGCGGATCCGCGCGCCCCTGCCGGCTGAGATCCGGCTCGTAGGTCCACTTGGTGGGATCGCCGGCGTTCTTGTTGGCGAAGATGCCGGGCTGCGCGTCGGCCGCGTCGACCGCGCGGTAGTTGAAGAAGAACCAGACCCGGTCGCGCTTGATGGGCCCGCCGAGCGACGCCTGGTAATCGCGCACCAGCAGCGCCGGCGCGTACTTACCGAGCACGCTCAGCTGCTTCTCGTCGTAGTTGTTCCCCTGCATGTTGTCGTTGAAGCCGGAGTACAGCGCCGTGCCGCTGAAGGTGTTGCCACCCGACTTCGGGATCACCGTCATCTGGGGCCCGCCGGTCTCGACCTCGCCGAGGTTGCCCGAGATGGTGAACGTGACTTCCTGCGCGTTCTGCATGTCGGGGATGTAGCCCGACACGCCCGCGCCGCCGCGCGAGGCCCCCGTGTTGATGCCATCGAGCGTGAGGCGGCCGTCCTGCGTGTTGCCGCCGTGCGCCGTGAAGAGCAGCATGCCCGGGCGCAGCTGAGCCTGACCGTTGCCGGCCACGACACCGGGCGCGAGCTGCAGCACGTCGTTGTACGAGCGCGACGTCGGCAGCGTCTGAAGGATGTCGCCGTCGAGCACCTGCTGGCGCCGCGCGCTGCGGGTATCGACGATGGGCGCCTCACCGGTCACCGTCACGGTTTCCTGGAGGTCGCCGACGCGGAGGTCGGCGTTGATGCTGGCGGTGATCGCGGCGGTGAGCTGAATGTTCTCCTGCCGCACGGTGTTGAAGCCGGGCAGGGTGAACGTCAGAGTGTAGGTGCCTGGAGGCAGCGCGACGATGCTGTACTGTCCAGTTGCATTGGTGGTGACCGAGCGAACCTTCTCGATCAACGCCGAACTCGATGCCTCGACCGTGACGCCCGGGAGCACACCTCCCGACGCGTCTCGCACCGTACCGGCAATGGTGGCCGAGTCCTGGGCGAGAGCCCCGACCGGCGCCATGAGCACAGCCAAAACGACCAGTGCCCTCACGAACCTGTGCATGCAGCCTCCTGCCCTTCCCGCTAGTACGATTATTTCGATATACGAAATGAAATTCTCTGACCGCAGAGATTTCTACGCCTTAGGAGTTAGACTGTCAAGGCATTCGGCGTATAGCTGGCGTATAGATGCCAGCGAAGCTGCGCGGTGAAACGGCCGCTTCGCTTCGCTGGGGCAGTGTCTAATTGCCCGCCCTCCGGGCGGGCGGGGGAACCGAGTCGATGAAGTCGTTCGCAGGAGCGATTCTGAGCATGGCCATGGCTGTGCTGTTGGCCACCTATGGAGTAGATGCCCGGCAGGGCGCCGGCGGCGGTCAGGGCGGCGCCCAGGGACAGGACGGCGGCCAGGGCCGCGGCGGCACGCAGGACGTCGTGGGCGGCGGCCAGGGACAGGGCGGGGGTCAGGGTCGCGGCGGCGGCGGCGGTGGCGGCGGCAGGGGCTTCACGCCGGCAGGGGCGGCGCCGCGCAGCGCGGCGGGCCGAGTGCTCCTGGGCGGCCAGAACCTGAAAGACAAGGGCGTGTGGCTGCCGGTCTTCGGCATCCTCGATCCGATCGCCTCCTACAAGACGGTCCCCTTCCAGCCGTGGGCGAAGGCCGTCTACGACGACCGGCAGAAGCACGAGCTCGAGCCGCACACCCGCTGCAAGCCATCGGGCACGGCGCGCCAGTTCCTCACCCCGTACGGCGTCGAGTTCGTCGAGCTGCCCGAAGCGCAGCGCCTCTACATCTTCGACATCGGTGGGCCGCACACCTTCCGCACCATCTATATGGACGGGCGCTCGCACCCGGCCGACTTCACGCCCACCTACTACGGTCACTCGATCGGCTGGTGGGAGGGCGACACGCTGGTGGTCGACTCCGTCGGCTACAACGAGCGCTTCTGGCTTGATCGCCGCGGGTTGCCGCACACCAACCAGATGCACACGATCGAGAAGTTCACGCGTACCCACCAGAACGCCATCGCCTACGAAATCACGGTGGACGATCCGGGTGCCTACACCGCGCCGTGGACCGGCAAGTTCAACCTGCGCTGGGAAGCGGGCATCGAGCTCTTCGAGTACGTGTGCCAGCAGGCGAACTACGCGACGGAACTGATGGTCGGGGACCGCGAGGCAGTAGGAAAAACCACCAGCGTGGTCCCCTAACCTCTAGCCTCTAGCCTTTGGCCTCTAGGAAGAACGTTCCCGGCAATCAGAAGTAGTACCTAAAGGCCAGAGGCTAAAGGCCTCAGCGCGCTCCGATCGCTCGAAGCGCTTCGATCGCCTGCGGCATTCCAGGCGCCAGTCGAAGCGCTTCCTCCAAATAGCGACGCGCCTCGCCCGCCCTCCCCTGCTGCATCAACACCACTCCCAGGTTCGTCAGCGCGTTCACGTTCCCGGGATCGTCGGCCACGAGGCGGCGGAGCTCGTCGGCGGCCTCGCGCGTCCGCCCCATGCGCGCGAGCAGCGGCCCGAGGTTGCCGCGTGCGCCGCCATGCGCCGGATCGAGTGTCAGCGCGCGGCGGTACTCGCGCTCCGCGTCGGCCAGCCGGCCGGTCTCCGACATCAGCAGACCCAGGTTGTAGTGCGTCGTGGCGTCGTCGAGACCCGCGAGCGACTTGCGGAAGTACCCCTCCGCTTCCTGATGGCGCCCGAGCGCGCTCAGGCAGCTGCCGATGTGCGCCAGGCCGAGATAGTCGCCGGGGACCATCGTCGAGTATTTCAGGAAGAGCCCGAGCGCCTCCTCGTTGCGCTCGAGCGTGCGCAGCACCCGCGCCAGCTTCAGCACCGCGTCGGGATTGCCGGGGTCGAACTCCACCGCGCGGCGCGCGAGGTATTCGCTCCACGCCGCGTTCACCGTCAGCGTCGCCTCCGACGCCACGCGCAGCAGCAGCGTGGTGTTGCGTGACTCGCGCGTGAGCTCGTCCACGATCGGATCGGCAAACGGGGTGAACCCGGGGCGCCGGCCCGCCTCGTAGACCGCGCGTTCGGCGTCGGTCGCGCGGCCGAGGGCGCGATAACTGTCCGCCAGCAGCCGGAACCCGGGGCCGAAAGCGGGAGTGGCGGCCACGACCCGCTCCAGGATCTCGCGAGCGCCATCTGGATCGCCGGTCACCAGCGCCACGCGAGCCAGGCCGAGCGACGCGTACGCCGAAATCGGCGCCTCGGCGACATGCGGCGGCCCGTCGCTGGCCGGCGCGGGATCCGGTGGCGGCAGCGTGGCGGCCCGGCGCCACGCTTCGGCCGCCTCTTCGTAGCGTGCGGCCTTGAACTCGACATCCCCGAGCCGCAGCCAGACCGGCGCGAAGCCGGGCGCCGCGGCGGCCACGGCCCGCAGGCGATCGGCGAGCCCTTCGGCGCCGCCGAGCTCGATGTCGATGAGCGCGCGGGCATAGCGCCGGCGCCAGTCGTCGTCGAGCGTGGCCAGGCGCTCGTAGCACTGGGCGGCCGCGTCGAAGAACAGGTCCGCCTGGTACACGCGGCAGAGCGCACCGACGGCACCGGCTGAACCAGGCGAGCGCGCCGCCTGCTCGTGTGCCGCGCGCACGTGCGCCGCGACGGCCGGCGTCTGTCCCGCGAGATCCGGCGGCGGCGGCAGCGCCGCGCCTCGTCCCGGCATCCAGCCGCACGCGCTGGCCGCCAGCGCCGCCGCGGCCACGACGACCATGCAACGGGGTAACCCGCGGCCGCGCGCCCGGTATTCCCAGGTGCCGGTGTGCGAAACATCCGCCGCACCCGTTGACATGAACAGAGGCATGACAGGTTCGTCAGCCGAGAGACGCAGCCATGACCAGCGAAGCTACGCCACGACTCAACGACCATGCAGGCTCCGCCTCGCTGGTGCAGTGTCTAATTGCCCGCCCTTCGGGCGGTCGAATACCGGCCCGCCTCGCGACCGCCGTCGTGCTGCTGCTGGCCGCGTGCGCGGTGGCGCGAGGTGAAACCGCCGCGGCGTCCGTCATCACCGTCGCGCTCGCGCCCGACGTGAAAGACAGGATCAGCGGCGTCGCCTGGCGGGCCATGACCGATGAATGCAACCGGATCTGGGCGCGCGAGGGGATCGCGCTCACCTGGTCGGGTGCCGGCGCCGGCGCGCACGTCGTGCTGCCGCTCGTGTTCGACGACCGCGAGGTGCGCCGGCACGATCCGAAGCAGGAGGACGCGCTCGGCGTCACGCTCTTCGTCGGCCGCGCGCAGCGCATCCTCATCTCGATTGCGCGGGCGCGGGGGATCATCGGCCTCCGCCAGGGGCTGGCCGATTCCGACGACGCCATGACGCTCGACATCGCGATGGGCACGCTGCTCGGCCGGGTGGTGGCGCACGAGATCGGCCACGCGATCCTGCTGACCACGCGCCACGCGGCGCACGGCCTCATGCACCCGCGCATCGATGGCGCCGCTCTCCGGCCCCTCGACGACCAGTTCGCGCTGTCAGCGGCCGACCGCCAGCGGCTGGCGGTGCGCTTTTCGAACCTGCCCCAGCCGGGGCCGGTGGTCCTGGCCGCGTTCACTTGGACGGAAGCGCCGCCTGTTCCTTCTCTGCCGCGCGCGCCGCGCTGAGGATGCCGCGCAGCCCCTCGTTGCCCTCGTGGCAGGCGTACTCGAAGACGGGGTGCTCGTCGTCGCGCGTGAGCCGCATGCCAAAGGTCCACGGCTTCACCCAGGTGGACGAGTCGTCGAAGGTGATCGACCATTCGATCGTGTTCTTCGACGTCGGCCGGAACCGCTCGATGGTCTTGAGCCGGCTCGACGCGCCACCGAACGCCGATTCCTCGAGGTAGTTCGAGCCTTCGACGACGAGCGTGTCGCCTTCCCAGTGGCCGCGCGAGTCGCCCATGTGCGACTGCATGTGCCCCGGGAGCGGCTTGCGGCCGTCGAGCGGGATGACGCGCGTGTCGTGCACCATCTCGTAGCGGATCGCGACCATCCCTGGCGCCTGCACGATCTCGTACGAGTTGCCGTAGATGGCCGGCATCATCGAGCCCGGGACGCCGCGGGTGATGCACCGCACGTAGAGCGTCAGATCCTTCGGGCTGTCGAAGGGACCGGTGTAATAGCCGTCGCCGCCGCGGCGCGCCGCGCGGACGGCGGCCGCGCGCTTCTTCGCCTCGTCGGTCGTCGCCGGCATCTTGTAGTCGGGCGCGTCCTGGATCATCCAGGCCCGGCTGTTGGCGGCGTTGTAATTCTCGTACCAGTGCTTCGGACCGGCGCCGGTATTCTCGTCCTGCGTGCCGCCGATGACCTCGGCCGTCTGTTCCGCCCGTGCCGCGCGCTGCTTGATCAGCGCGGCAAGCTCCTCGGGCTTGACGTCCTCCAGCCGGCGTCCGGCGAGCTCCGCCGGCCGCTCCATCGGGATGCCGCTCTCGTTGCCGTTGGTGTAGGTGCCCTGGATGTCCGGGTCGCCCCACGGCGTCCGCGGAATCGCGCTCGACTGCGCGCCGGCGATCGCGGTGAAGAGCGCCATCGCCACTCCCCCGCCGACCAGTGTTCGAATCAGAGATGTCATTCCAAGTGCTCCTGGTCGGGCACAACTAAAAGATGTGCCCCTACGAAAACTTCCCACCCGCCTTACCCGCCCCACCCCCCTTACCGAGGGCGCGTCCATAACGTCACGCGCCCTAACCGATCATACGGCCGCGAGATGTGCATGCCGCCCGCCACCGCCTCGGGCCGGCCGTCGCCGTCCAGATCGCCGGCATCGACCGTGTTGAGATGCGTCGGCGACGAGGCCACGTCGTGCCGCGTGAACCGCTGCGTCCCGTCGTTCTCGAGCCACGCCAGGCTCGCCGCCTTCGGATCGTTCCAGTCGGCGTTGGCCGTCACGATCACCACGTCGAGATCACTGTCGCCGTCGAGGTCCGCCGCCTGCGGGCTGGTGGCGCCCTGCTGGCTGATGATCCGGTGCAGCACGAAGCGGAACTGCCCCATATTCTCCAGCCACTGCACCCCCTGCCAGGGGCGGCTGTTCGGCGGCGCGTACTCGAACGCGTCGCCGTTCGCATACAGGATATCGGGATCCTTGTCGCGATCCATGTCGACCACCGAGATCCAGCTCGAGCCGAAGTCGGGATTGGTGGAGCCCCAGACGAGGCGCGGCGTGAACCGCCCGCCGCCGCCGTTGACGAAGGCCCAGATCTCCTCCCACTCCTGGCTGATCAGCGTCAGGATGTCCTGCCGGCCGTCGCCGTCCACGTCGGCGGGCACCGCGTTGATACCGCCCGACAGCCGCTGCAGCACGTGCATCGTGAAGCGCCACCCGCCCGTGTTCTCGAGCCAGCTGGTCTCGCCGTCGTCGTAGCCGAAGCCCGCCACGCTCACGTCGAGGTCGCCGTCGCCGTCGAGATCGGCGGCACGCGCGTCGGCGACGCGCGCCACCTTGTCCACGAGGGTGCGGACCGTGAAGCGCTGGCGGCCGTCGTTTTCGAGCACCAGCACGGCGCCTATCCGCGCGTTGTTGGGATGCAGGAAGCCGAGCGAGGCCACGAGCACGTCCACGTCGCCGTCGCGATCGATGTCCACCGCCTCGGCGTGGGCCGGCGCCTGCACCGGCGCGACCGTCTGTTCCGTGAAGGTGCCGCGCGGAGACTGGCGCACCCACGCGACGACGTTGCGGAAGGCGTCGCAGACGATCACGTCGCGCAGCCCGTCGGCGTCGAGGTCGGCCATCGTCACGTGCGAGATCATCGGGCGCTCTTCGCCCTGCGGTCCCTGGCCGATCGGCCGCTGCGCGAAGTTCGGAGCCGCCGGCGCCGCCGTCCCCGTGGCCGGCGGCGATCCAGGCGCGGGCGGACTGGTCGAACCGCCGCCGCAGCCGGCCGCCACGAGCGCGCTCACGGCCAGCGCCGCGGCAGGAATGAGGCGCACTAGGGAGATGGCGGCGACGGCCGGCTGGCCGCACCGGACCCGAGCTTGCGGAGGATCGCCGCGGCGCCTTCGCGGACCACGCCACCGCGGCCACCGCGGCCGCCCGCGCCGTTGGCGATATCGAGCGGGGTCAACCCGGCCTTGTTCTTGAGCAGGGTCGCGCCGCGCGAGACCAGGAACTCCACGACGGGCTCGCCGCGCCCGACCGCTCCGTGCAGCGCGGTCTGACCGGCCGTGTTGAACGCGTTCACGTCCACACCGCGCTCGAGCAGCAGCGTGCACGCCGCGACGGCGCCCTCGGGTGTCGGCACCACGATGCGGATCGCCTCGCCGCGCAGGCCGTTGTAGCCGAGGCCGGCGGCAATCATCAGTGTCGTCGTGCGGTCGGGCAGCGTCGCGAAGGGATCCGCGCCGGCGTCGAGCAGGGCTTTCATCGAGGCGACGTCATTGGTCCGCGCCGCGCGCATCAGCGGCGTCGCGCCCTCCCCGAAGTTCAGCGTGGTGCCGGCGTCGTGATGGCGCTTGAGCACCGACCGGCGAAGCCGCGCGTTCGGGTTGGCGCCCTTGGCCAGCAGCTTCTTCACCAGGTCGATCGCGTCGAGGGTGTCGGTGAAGATCGGGGTGGGACGCCCCTGCGTCCACTGAATGCTGTTCATGTCCACGGCCGCGTAGAGCGCCGCCTCGCCGGACAGATCGGTCACGTTCGGATCGGCGCCCTTGTCGAGCAGCATCGCGGCCAGATCGAAGTGCGAGTTGATGATGGCGAAGACGAGCGCCGTCGTGCCGATCCCCTTGTCCACGCTGGCGAGCTCGTCGCCTTTGAGCGGCACGTCGGTTTCCGGCAGCGCCACCGCGTTCGGGTTCGCGCCCAGCTCCATGAGCGCCTGGGCCGCCTGTAACGAGCCCTGGCGCGCCGCGAACATCAGCGACGTCCAGCCGCCGCGCGGGAGCGGCGAATTGGGGCCGCCGCTGCGCGGGAACTCGAGCACCGGCGCCTCGAGCAGGGTGGAGCGGGCGTTGACGTCGGCGCCGGCCCTGGCGAGCGCACGCACCACCTCGGCGTGGTCCTCCGAGGCCGCCCACATCAGGGCCGTCTCGCCGAACCACTGTTCCCGGGCGTGCACGTCCGCGCCGCGCGCGACGAGGCGCGACACGGTGTCGGCATTGCCGGTGCGCGCCGCGGTCATCAGGACCGGCTCACCCGCGGCGGTGCGCGTGTTCGGATCGGCGCCCGCTTCGAGCAGCGCCTCGAGCACCTTGACGCTGCCGTTGGTCGCGGCGAGCGTCATCGGCGGGATGCCGTAGCGGTTCGCGGCTTTGACGTTGGCCCCGGCCCGAATCAGCTGGGTGACGAGATCGAGCGCGTCGGCCTCGACGGCATAGTGGAGCGCCGTCGTGCCGTCGGGCTCTGGCTGGTTGACGTCCACGCGGGTGCGCAGCAGCGCACGCACCGCCTCGCGATCGCCGCGCTTGACGGCGTCCACGAGCGACGGCGCCGGGCCGGCGGCCGAGAGGCCGGCCATCGCCGCCAGCACCAGCGCCCCGATGCGGATGAAACGGGCCACGGGCTAGAGGGTGAAGGCGCCGGTGCTGACGCCGAACTTGTCGATCTCGGCGCCGTACTTCTGTGCCACCGTCAGCATCACGTTCGCCAGCTGCGTACCCTTCGGCGCGGCCACGTGCCGGTCGCCCGTGAAGGCGCCGGCGCCCTTCCCCACCATCAGGTACGGCACGTCGAGCGGCGAGTGCGTGTTGCTGTCGCTCATGCCGCTGCCCCAGAGGATGACCGAGTGATCGAGCAGCGTGCCGTCGCCGTCGGGCGTGTTCTTCAGGCGCTCGACGAACTTGCCGAACAGGGTGATCTGGAAGGTATTGAGCTTGACGAGCAGCGCCAGCTTCTCGGGCTCGTTGCCGTGGTGCGACACGTGGTGCCACGGTTCGTTGAAGCCGAGATCCGGGAACACCAGCTGGCTCGCCTCGCGGTTCAGCATGAACGAGAACACGCGCGTCAGGTCGGCCTCGTAGGCCAGCGCCATCAGGTCGAACATCACGGAGGCATGGTCTTCCCACGACTCCGGGATACCCACGGGGGCCTGCGGAAGGACCAGCTCCGTCGTGGCCTTCTTCTCGGCACGCTGGATGCGCGTCTCGACCTCGCGCACGTGATCCAGATACTGGTCGAGGCGGACGCGATCGCGGGCGCCGAGCCCCTTTTCGAGCGAGGCCACGTCGCCGCGCACCGAGTCGAGGATGCTGCGGTTCTGGCGCATGCGCGTGAGGCGATCCTCGGCCGAGCCCGGGCGTCCGAACATGCGCTCGAACACCACGCGCGGGTTGGTCTCCATCGGCATCGGCTGGGTGGGCGACTTCCACGAGATGGTGCTCATGTAGGCGCAGCTGTAGCCGACGTCGCAGGCGCCCACGTAGCCGCTCTGGTCCTCGGTGGCGATCTCGAGCGACTTGAAGACGGTATCCTTGGCGATCTGCCCGGCGATGATCTGGTCGAGCGAGGTGCCGGCAATGAAATCCTCGGCCTCGGTGCGCTTCGGCGCCGCGCCGGTGAGCCAGGTGCCGGTGCTGACCGCGTGCGTGCCCTGCAGCGGCCGGTCGATGTTCGACACCACGTTGACGTGGTCGCGGAACTTTTCGAGCGGCTTGAGAATCGGGCTGAACTCGAAGCCGGCGCCGGTGGTCGGCGGCGTCCAGTGGCTGGGCCGCTCGCCCATGGGCACGAAGATCGCGCCGAACCGCTTCGTCGGCGTCGCCGCCGTCAGCGCCGTCCGGGTAAGGGCGGGCACCATGGCGTCGAGCAGCGGCAGCGACAGGGTGGCACCGATGCCACGCAGCACCGTTCGACGGGACACCGAATGCTTGGTGATGAACATGACGGCGCTCCCTCGCTCCCTCTATTATCGGGCCCGCGCGGAGCGCGGGCTGGTAGATGTAGATCCTGCCACCATCGGTTCGGAACCCGGAGCTTTCAGTCGTTTCTGGAACGGCACGCTGCGCACGACGCCCAGCACGATCGACGAGAACCGGTACTGATCCTTCTCGGCATCGCGGACGATCGCCCGCACCACCGGCATGTCGGCTGCGGTGAGGCCACGGCCTAGAGCATAGGTCATCAGACGCTCGGTCAGCGTGCGGACGAACGTGGCCGGCTCGCGCAGCAGCGCCTGCCGCAGCTCCACCACGCCGTTGATCCGGGTGCCGTCCACCAGCTGACCCGAGGCATCCACCCGCGCGCCGCGGGTGCCGCCGTCGCGCGTGCGCCACGCGCCGGTGGCGTCGAAGTTCTCGAGGGCCAGGCCCGCCGGGTCGATCATGCGGTGGCAGCTGGCACAGGCCGGGTTGCGGCGGTGGCTCTCCATGCGCTCGCGCACCGACTTGGGCTTGGCGGCGCCGGCCTCCTCCTCGAACGGCGGCACCACGTCCGGCGGGGGCGGCGGCGGCGTGCCCAGCACGTTCTCGAGCACCCACTTGCCGCGCAGCACCGGCGAAGTGCGGTGGGCGTGCGAGGTGACGAGCAGGATGGCGCCCTTGCCGAGCAGCCCCTTGCGCGCGTCGTCGGTCAGTGTGACGCGGCGGAAGTGGCTGCCGTAGACGTTCGGGATGCGGTAGTGCCGCGCCAGCCGCTCGTTGACGAACGTGTAGTCGGCCGTCATCAGGTCGAGCACGTTGCGATCCTCGCGCAGGATCGAGGCGAAGAACAGCTCGAGCTCGGTGTCGAGCGCGCGGCGGAGGTTGTCGTCGAAGTCGGGGAACTCGTGTGAGTTCGGCTGCTTGTTGCGCAGGTTGCGCAGCTGCAGCCACTGGCCCACGAAGTTGTCCACGAGCGCCTGCGCCTTCGGGTCGCCGAGCATGCGCCGCACCTGGCGCTCGAGCGTCGCCGGGGCGTCCAGGCGGCCGCGGGACGCCACCGCCAGCAGCTCGTCGTCCGGCAGGCTGCTCCAGAGGAAGAAAGACAGGCGCGACGC
This sequence comes from Vicinamibacterales bacterium, assembly GCA_035646375.1. Classification (GTDB taxonomy): domain Bacteria; phylum Acidobacteriota; class Vicinamibacteria; order Vicinamibacterales; family UBA2999; genus DASYRM01. Next base: position 8,657 of record DASRPM010000249.1, on the reverse strand, counting down.
CAGCTCCGAGTCGTTGAGCGCGTACACCGCGCCCGGCGCCACGCTCGCCGGATCGCGTTCGACGCGGAACACGAACTTCGGGCTGGCGAGCAGCCGTCGCAGCGCCAGGTCGATGCCCGACTCGAAGGTCCGCCCGTCGGCGCGCCCGCGCTGGAAGAAGTCGAGCAGCACCTTCTGGTCGTCGGCGGTGAAGTCGCCGCGATACGCGCGCCGCCCGAGCGTGCTCAGGATGCGCGTCGCGCACGGTTCCTCGTCCGCCGCGTCCTTGGGCCGGCACACGAAGATGCGGCGGCGGCTCGGCGTGTCGCCCGGGCCGGTCGGCTTGAAGGGGCCCGTGAAGATGATCTGATCGATGTGCGGGTAGCCCGAGAAATCGATGGTGTCGGAGGAGCTGCGCACGTAGTTCTGCAGCCGGCGGGTGTTCAGCGCGTGCGTCTTCTCGAGGAAGGCAATCGTGATGCGCCGCGGACCCGCCTTGAGCGGGACGCGCGCGGTGAAGCGGCCGTCCACGTCGTTGCCGGTCGTCGTCGGGTTGTCGCTCGACGCCGCAATCTCCTTGTCGCCGCCGAAGGCGGCCAGGTGCACGCGCTCGCCGTCCACGGCGATCTCGAGCTGGTGCGGGTATTCGAGCCCGCGCATCGTGCCGAGGTTCGTCCGGAACAGCCTGACCTCGAACTGGTACTCGCCGTCGAGCGGCAGCGTCAGGTCGAACGCCTGCCCGCCGACCGTGCCGATCGGCATGCCTTCGACGTGGCGGTCCTGCGAGGCGTCCTGCCGCACCCGGAACACCTCGCCCACCGGCGGCAGCTTGGGATCGCCGAGCGCCAGCGCGGTGACGCGTTCGGCCGCCGTCAGGTAGCTCTCGAGCAGCACCGGCGAGACGCCGAGCACGTCGGCGTTGTTGTCGAAGCCGCCGCTCGAGTCGTCGGCCGGCAGCATCGTGGACGCGTCGATGCGGAGATCGAGCAAATCGCGAATGGCGTAGGCGTACTCGCTGCGATTGAGACGATGCGCGAGCGGACGGCCCGGATTGGGCGACACCCGCGCGGCGCGATCGAGCGACGTCTCGAGGTGCGACACGAGAGCGGTACTCGCCTCGGCGGAGGGCCGCGGCACGCCGGCCGGCGGCATCATGCCGCCGCGCACCTTGCGAACGACCTTCTCCCAGATGTCGGCGTGCGCGGGCGCCTCGGCGAGGCTCATGCCGTCGAGGCTCAGCCCCCCGGTGTTCAGCCGCTGGTTGTGGCAGGTGACGCAGTAGGTATCGACGGTGGCCCTCAGCGCGGCCGTGTCGCCTGCCGGTGCGGGCCGGGATTGCGCGGCCGCGGCCGGTTCGAGCGCGCGCGGCGCCTGCGTGGCCCAGGCCACGCTCAGCCCCCACGCGATGAGAGCGGCCGTCCCGCGGCGCACGACGACTGATGTCATCTTACGCTCACTGGCACAGCGGCACGACGCAGATGGAGTTCAGAGTGCGGCCGGGCGCCGGCACCGGCAGGCCGCGCTCCTGCATCAGCTTGCGAATGAGCGCGGCCGTCTCGGGACGCTCGACCGCGGATTGCACGCCGACCCGCACGAGCCCCTCGGCGTAGTCCACCGCCTGGAACGTCACGCCGGCGATGGTGGCGCCGGGGATGTGCGTGTCGCGGCTGCCGCGATCGCGCGTGTCGAGCTTGCCGCCCCGATCGACGAGCAGCTTCACCACGTCGGGGCGCCCCTTGAGGGCCGCACCCATGAGCGGCGTGCGCCCCTCGTTGTTGGCGTGGTTCGGATCGACGCCGAGATCCAGCAGCACGCGGACCGCTTCGAGGTTCTCGGCGGGCGAGCGCTCATAGGTGACGCCATCCACCCAGCCGATTCCGGCCGCCGCGGTCAGCGCCGAGTCGCCGTTGGTGGTCACGGCCTTCGGATCCGCGCCGTGCTCGAGGAGCAGCTTCATCAGCGTGACGTCGCTCGACTGGCTGGCGCGGATGAAGGGCGTGGCGCCGTCCTCGAAGAACCACTGCATCGTGAAGATGGTGCGCGTCAGCGTGTTGTCCTTGACCTTCGCGTTCGGATTGGCGCCCTTGGCGAGCAGCGCCTTGATCAGATCGAGGTGATCGAGATCGGGCCGCGGCACCGGATAGTCGCCACCCTCGATGTTGCGGTTGTCGACGGCCAGGTACAGCGGCGTCCAGCCGCCCTTGTTCGGGCGGTTGACGTCGGCGCCGCGCTCGAGCAGGAGCAGCGCCAGTCGGTAGTTGCGGTTGTTGACGGCTGTCAGCAGCGGCGTCCACCCGTACTCGGTCGTCTGGTTGACGTCGGCGCCGGCGTCGAGCAGTCTGCGCGCCGACTCGACGTCGCCTTCGCGCGCGGCGAACGTCAGCGCGGTGAGCCCGCCGCCGCCGCTGCCCACCAGGCCGGCCACGATGACCTCGCTGTCGTCGTTGTCGTCCGACGGTGCGGCCGGCGCGCCACGTCCGGCCGCTGGTGCCGCGGCCGTGGCGGCCGGAGGCGGCGTGGCCGGGGCGGCCGGAGCCGCTGGCGCGGGCGCCGCCGCTGCACCGCGGGCGCCGCCGGCGGGCGCCGCCGGGGGCTGGGCACCGCGGGCACGGTTCGGCGTGAAGGCGTTACGCGACGCGCCGAGATCGATCCCGTTCTCGTATTCCCACTCGAGCTGCTCCTCGTACGTGCGGCCCGCCTGCTGCGCGCGCACGCGCCGCTTTTGCGCCTCCTCCACGGCGCGCGTGTTCACGCGCGGCGCGAGGTAGTTGCGCGGGAGCCCGGCACCGGCGGACTTGGCGGAATGATCCGCGCCCGCCGCCAGCAGCACGCCGACGGCCTCGGGATGCCGCTGCTCCACGGCCCACATGAGGGCGGTGGTTCCGCGCAGGCGTTCTTTGGCGTTGACGTCGGCACCCCCTTCGACGAGCAGCCGCACCGCCTCGGGCCGCCCGTTGCGCGCCGCATACATCAGCAGCGTCTCGCCGTTGGGGCCCACCGCCTTCGCGTTGGCGCCGGCCTTCAGGAACCGATCGATGAGCGGCGTGCTGCCGTAGAGCGCCGCCATCGCCAGCGGCGACATGCCGGTGCGATTCAGCACGTCGGGCTTCGCGCCCGCGCGCAGGAGCAGGTCGGCGGCCTCGACGTCGTCGTGATACACGGCCCAGTGGAGCGCGGTGGCGCCGTCGCGCTGCGGCGCGTTGACGTCGACCTTCTTCCTCAGCAGCGCTTGCAGCGCCGCCTGATCGCGGTTCATCACCGCGTCGGCCACATCGCTGCCCGCTCCGCGCAGGACGGCGGTGAACACCAGAACGACGAGAACAGAGGCGCCCAGCGCCCGGGTCGTGTTTCGCATATCGAACTTGTTGAGCCCCAAGGAGATCATAACGCCGGCGGAGGCTCCCGGTTCAGGGCGCTGCCTCGCTGGTCTAGTCGGGTGCAAAGGCGAGTACCACGTTGCCCGGAGCCCCCCCATCCACGGTATAGCCGGAGTTCACGAAGACCATCCCGCCGGCGATGACCGGCCCCGGACCGTCCAGGGCGCCGCCACGCGCCGGCACGCCGTTGACCGTTTCGTAGGTGCGAACCGTGTCGTAGTCCCATACGACGCCGCCCGAGCCGGTTGAGTACGCCCGCAGGTGGCCGTCGAGCGATCCGGCGAAGGCCACGCCGGGCAGCGCGCTCACCGCCCCCGACTGGGCCGGACTGCAGCGCGGGCGGGCGTCGCACGGCACCGGCGGCGTGTGCCACACGCGGGCGCCGTCGGCCAGGCGCAGCGCGAACATGCCGCCGCCGCGGGTGCGATCGGCATCCGTGAACTGCGTGTAGCTCAGCGTGACGCGGCCGAGGTCGGAGAGCGCCACATAGACGTTCCGCGCGTCGGCAGCCGAGCCCCACTGCACGCCGCCCATCGAACCGCCTTCGCCTATGCGCGTCTCCCACAACCGCGCGCCCTCGCGATCCGGATCGACGGCGTAGACGTTGCCCGACTTGTGCCCGGCGACGAGCACGCGCCGGCCGTTGCCGAGCGCGACCAGGATCGGCGAGGCGGCGAAGTCGAAGTCCGGCCCCTTCGCCTCCGGGCAGTTGGTCTTGTCCGGGAGACGGCACGCCGAGACGTAGGCGTCGCGCGCCGTCACCTGGTGCGTCCACAGGATGCGGCCCGTCTCGAGATCCATCGCCATGAACGCGTCGCTCGTCGTCGTCGGCGGATCGCTGTAGTTGTTCCCGGTGGTCACGTAGAGCGCGCGTCGCACCGGGTCCACCACCGGGCTCGACCAGATGGGCGCACCGGACGGCCCCCACAGCTGGACGCCTTTGGCGTTCGTGCGCACCGGGCGCGGCTCGTCCGGGATCGTGTAGGTCTTCCAGAGTTGACGGCCGGTCGCGGCGTCGAGCGCCACGATGCTGCCGCGGAACTTGCAGCACTCGTAGTCGGTGAGCGAGCCGACGCCTTCTTCACTCGACGACACCGGCACGTACAAACGTCCCGCGTGCAGGATCGGTGACCCGGTGAGCCGCGCCGACGGGTACGTCTCGGCGGCCACCTTCCAGAGGAGGGCGCCGGTGGCGGCGTCGAGCGCGTAGGCGTTGCCGCGCGCGTCGCCGAAGAACGCGCCATAGCGGCCCGCGGCGCCGAGCGGACCGACGCTGATGGCCGTGCGGACGATGACGCCGGCGTCGAACGCCCAGTACACGCAGCCCGTCTTCGCGTCGAGCGAGTACACGTTGCCGGCAATGCTGCCGAAGAACAGCCGGCCGCCCGCCAGCGTGAGGCCGGCCCACGACTGCACGTCGCCCGGCAGGCCGAAGGCCCATTTCAGCTTCAGCTTCGGCACGTCGGCGGCGGAGAGCCCGGCACCGGCCGCGGCCTGAAAGCGCGTGTTCGACGCGTTCTGGCCGAAGCCGTTCCAGACGGGTGCGGCGGGCGGCATCGTGAACGCGCCGCGACCGGTGGTGCACATCGCCTTCGGCGCCGGCGCGATCGAGAACCGCGTGCCGAAGCTGCGCCCGCTGGCGAACTCGGCGATCGCACGGCGCTCCGTCGCGGTGCGGAGCTGGGTCATCGCCACCATCGGTCCCGCTTCCATCGCGTCGAGAATCCGCTGCGGGCTCATGGCGCGCAGCGCCTCGCGCGACGGCGCGCGATCGACGGCCGTGTCGTGGCACGACGAGCACAGTTCTTTGTAGAGCGCGGCGCCGTCCTGCGCGGCGGCGGCAACCGGGACCGCCAGCGCGGCCAGGAGGACGAGGCGAATCACGGTGGTAATAGTACGCGCTACTTGGCCGCGTCTTCGAAGAAGCGCCGCGGCGCGGCGTCGGGCATCGTCCGCGGCTGGCTCGTCGCGCCCAGCACCATCACCCGCGGGGCCGAGGACGTGAAGGCAGGCCACGCCGGCAGGCCCAGCGCGTTGGGATTGCCGGCCGTCGCAAAGCGCACCCAGTACGACGAGACCAGGTCGGCGAGCGCTCGATCGCCGGCGGTCCAGGGCCGCTTCAGCAACGACAGGTTGCCGAAGACGTACGGCAGCTCGCCGCTGTGAAACGCGCCGTACTCCGGATGCTCCGGCCACGGAATCGCGCGGTCGAAGTAATACAGGAAGGCCGGCGTTCTGGCGGTGGCCGCGCGCTGCGACGCGAGCTGCTGCAGCGCCACCAGCGCGCCCTCGCGCGCGCTGCGCACCTGGGCCTCGCCGGCGTCCGCGTCGCTGCCCGCCGGATACAACTTCAGGAACTGCTCCGCGCGATCGCCGAACCGCGAGCGGGCCTGGTCGCGAAACGCCGCCGCGGTGGTCTTGCCGTAGCCCCCGAACGCGCTCCCCTCGTCGGCATTCATGCCCGTGAGCAGCGGCACGTCCTGCTGCCATCCTTTGGCGTAGACGATGTCGGCGTCGTCGGTCAGCAGCCAGCCGTCGATCACGGGCGCGAACCGGATCGGCGGTGCCCCGGCCGCCGGCGCGAGCAGGTCGCGCGCCGGCTGCGCGCGCAGCGCCTGCAACGAGGCCGCGCCGCGCGATGTGGCAAAGACCACCCCCGCCTGCGCCGCCGGCGACCGCGCCTGCGCGAGGCCGCGGGCCGAGGCGACGCCGAACGACGCCTGGCCGCCGGGACCGCTCTGCACGATGGCGCGATGGAAGAGGCCCCTCGTGCGCGGCGAGGCCGTGAGCAGGTAGACGGACATGGCGCCGGCTGACTGCCCCGCGATCGTCACGTTGGCCGGATCGCCACCGAACGCGGCGACGTTCTGCTGCAGCCAGCGCAGCGCCGCCACCTGGTCCAGCAGGCCGTAGTTGCCCGACGCGGCGCGCGGCGACTCCGCCGCGAGCTCGGGATGTGCGAAGAAGCCGAACACGCCGACGCGGTAATTGACGGTCACGACGACGAGCCCCTTCTTCGCCAGCGCCTCGCCGTCGTAGATCGGGACCGAGCCGGAGCCTTCGGTGAACCCGCCGCCGTAAATGTAGACGAGGACCGGCCGGCGCGCGCCGCGGTTCGCCGTCGTCCACACGTTCAGATACAGACAGTCCTCGCTTACGGCGCCCTGGTGCATGAACTCTTCGGTCCACGGCAGCCGGGCGCCCGCCACGTTCTGCATGCACGCGGGAGCGAATCGATCCGCGGCTCGAACGCCGCTCCAGGCCGGCGCCGGCTCCGGCGCCTTCCACCGGCGCGGGCCGATGGGCGGCGCGGCGAACGGAATGCCCTTGAACACGCGGACAGACGTGTCGCGGCCAGCCACGCCCGTGAGCTGCCCGCCGGCGACCGTGACCACCGCGGGTCCGGCGGCGTGAAGCGCGAGCGCGGCGCTGGCGGCAACTGCGACGACAGCGGCGAGCAGACGCGGCATAACGCCCAGCCGCAGCACCGTGGCGAAGACCATACTGCAGAACGTCCAGCGCATGGCGGAGAGTGCCTGATTGCGCTCGTCAGCCGCGACGGAGGCGGTCGCGCAGCCACGCGGGGAAGCCGATGCAGACTCGGCCGATCGTCAGCGCGATCACCGCCAAGGCGACCCACGGGGAGACGTCGTAGTCGGCCACGAAATAAGCCTAACAGCCGAAAGCCCCGAAGCCTAGAGCCAGCCAAAGCCCAAAGCCCAGAGCCCAAAGCCGACAAGAATCAGTCCGCGGTGACCAGCCCGTGGCGGACGGCGTAGAGCACGAGGGCGGCGGTCTTGCGGACCGCGAGCGTCTTCATGAGGTTGGCGCGGTGCACGGCGATTGTGTTCGCGCTCAGCCCGAGTATCTCGGCAATCTCGCGATTGGAGCGGCCGCGCGCCACGAGCGTGAGGACCTGCCGCTCGCGCTCGGTGAGCCGTGCTTCCACCGGCGCCGGCGCGGGGCGGGATGACGTCGCGGCCGCCGCCGCGTGCGACAGCGCGAGCTCCGGGCTGAGGTACATCTCGCCGGCCGCAAGGCTCCGCACGGCCTGAATCAGATCCCCGTCGGCCGCGCCCTCCAGCCCCAGGTAGCCGCGCGCGCCGGCGGTGAGCGCCGCGCGCACGCCCTCCACATCGCCCGAGCGGCCGAGCACGAGCAGCGGGATCGCGGGATGCGAGGCGCGAATATCCCGCGCGTCCGCGCCGCCGCCGTGGCCAGTCACGGCGCCGACCACCACCACGTCCGCCGTCGTCTTCGCCAGCAGGGCCACCGCTTCAGCCGCCGTGTCGACACTGCCCACGACGGCGATGCCGGCGGCTTCGAGCACCTGCCGGAACCCGCTGCGCAGCAGCGGACAGTCCCCGGCCAGCATCACGCGGATCGGCCCGCTGTCGGTCATGCGCTCTCCTTTAGCCTGTAGCTGGCAGCCGGTAGGCGGTAGCCGGTTAGCCTCTTGCGGGCCACAAGCTACCGACTACGAGCTACGAGCTAGAACAATCCCACCGTATTCCCGTTCGCGTCGATGTCGATGTTGTGAAACGCCGGCGTCTTGCCCAGCCCCGGCATCCGCTGCATCTCACCGCAGAGCGCCACCACGAAACCGGCGCCGGCGCTCGGCACCAGGCCGCGCACCGGCAGCGTGAACCCCGACGGCCGGTTGCGCAGGGTCGGGTCGTGCGACAGCGACAGGTGCGACTTGGCCATGCACACCGGCGCGCTGCCGAGCCCGAGCTTCTCGATCCGCTCCAGGTCCTTGCGCGCCTGCGATTCGAGATCGACGCCGGCCGCCCCGTAGATGCGGGTGGCGATGGCCTCGATCTGCTGGGCGATCGGCGTGCCCGACGGCGTGAGGAACTGGAAGGTGTTCGGCTTGTCGCACGCCGCCACCACGGCCGTCGCGAGCTCGGTCGTACCGTCGCCGCCGTTCGAGAAGCCGGTATGGGTCACCACCGTCTCCGCGCCGGCTTTGAGCGCGAGCTCTCGCACGAGCGCCACTTCCGCCGCGGTGTCGGTTGGGAACGCATTGATCGCCACCACGCACGGCAGCCCGTACTGGCGCACGATGTTCACGTGCGCCGCCAGGTTGTCGGCGCCCTTCCGGATGGCATCGAGATCCTCGAGCGCCAGCTCGCGGAACGGCTTGCCGCCGTGCGACTTGGTCGCGCGCACCGTGGTCACCAGCACCGCCGCGCTCGGCGCGAAGCCGCCCACGCGGCACACGATGTCGCAGAACTTCTGGAACCCGAGGTCGCTCGCGAACCCGGCCTCCGTCACCACGTAGTCGGCCGCCTTCAGCGC
>DASRPM010000248.1:0-30301 GCA_035646375.1 Vicinamibacterales bacterium | reverse complement strand
CGCCGAGCATCGGCGTCGTGCGGGACGTGCCGATGGCGATGAACGAGCCGTCGATCTGCCCGCCGGCCGCCTTGAGGCGCGGCAGCGAGCGGAAGTTGCCGGCGTAGACGGCCAGCGAGAAAGGATTCGCGTTGAAGATCGGCGCGGGGCCCTCGGGCGGGGCCATCTGGGCACCACTATCGAGCAGCAGATTGATGGCCGCGTCGCCCTCCTGGTACTGCGCCGTCACCATCAGCGCGGAAAAGCGGCTCTTCGCGCGCGCGTTCACGTCGGCGCCCCGGTCGAGCAGCAGCCGCATTTTTTCCACGTCCGGTGCCGCGGCCATGAGCACGGTGGTGCCGCCCGCCGCCGTCGCGGCGTTCGGGCTCAACCCGCCGTCGAGCAGCCGGCGCAGATCGGCCACCGACCCGAACAGCGCGGTCTCCACCCAGGGCTCGACGTTGACGGGAAGTGTGTCCGGCAGCGGCGCGATGGTCACCGGGCGCGCCGGTCCGAGCGCGTACGAGAGCGCCATGATCGCCCAGCTGGCGCCGCTCATCGACAGGAACTGATCGCGCTCGTAGGGATACCCGGCGTTGAAGTACGGCGGGCTCAAGGGCGCCGGCGGACGCAGGCGCGTGGTGGCGTGCCACGTGCCGTCGGCCGCTTGCGTCTTGAGGAGCCACGCGATCCCCTTGCGCCACGCCGCGTCGCTGGCGGGAACACCGGCCGCATCGTGGAGCGCCACGAGCGCTTGTCCGGTCGAATAGACGTCACTTCCCCGCCCGGTGCGCGACTCCCAGCCGCCGTCGGCCTGTTGCGTCGCCAGGAGCTCGCGCCCGAGCCGCCGGAGGCGGCCGTTATCGGCGCCCGCCCACTTGAGGCCGAGCAGCTGGTACGCGCGCCCTTCGGTATCTGGCGCCGCGTTCTTTTCGAGATAGCCGCGCGCGCGCGCGACGGCGGCATCCGCCGCAGCCTTCTGCGACGGGTGGCGATAGAGCTGCACGGCGCGCAGCCCCAGCGTCGCCATCGTGAACCGGCTGTAGGACGACGGCGGGCGCTGGTGGAAGCCGTCCCACGTGCCGTCGGCGTTCTGCCGCGAGATCAGCAGCCGCGCATAGATGGCCGCGCCGAGGTTCGGCGCCACGCCGGCGGCGTGCGCGCCCATCATGCGGTAGGCGTCGTCCACCGACGGCTCGATCACGTACTGGTACTGAATCGCCTTGTCGACGTCGGCGAACGTGAACGCCTTCACCGCATCGGCGCGCGCGATCGTCTCGTTGACCGGCACCCCGCGCTCGCGCGCCGCGCGATACGCGAGCGACGGCTGGTACTGGTGGTGGCACGAGGCGCACACCTGCTTGTTCGCCGTGAACCACGGCTCCTGCGCCTTCTGCACCGGTACGAGCGCCTTCACCACGGCCTCGCGGATCTCGGCCGGCGATTGGGCCGTGGCAGGCGTGGCGGCGGCCGTGATAACGAAGGCCATGAGTGTGCGTCGCATCGAATCGAACCCCCTTCGGGTGTGGGGCCGCCTTCAGGCGGCCCAGGGCCGGCTAAAGCCGGCCCCCACGACCGTTCTTCCTCACTTCGACCAGTCCGCAGTCGCCATCCACCACGACCCAGTCGCCCGTCTCGATCACCGACAACGGATCCTGGTCGAAGTCCGTCACGCTCGGCACGCGCATCACCACCGCGCCGAGCGCCACCTTGGTCGTCATCTCATTGAACACCAGCGCGACGGGCGCCGTGCCCGCCAGCCGCGTCGTGTGGTACATCGCCGACCATCCCGACGAGCCCTTGGCCCCTCGGAACACCAGCACCTTGCCGGCAAAGCTCACGCCGCGCAGGTCGTGGCGCGTCTCGGTAATGACCCCTTTAATCGGGTTCACGCCGCCCCACCCCGGCACGGTCATGGAGGTGACGAGCGCCTCCCCTTCGGCGCGCCCGCCCACGACCTTGCGTCCACGCAGCACGATCACGACGGGCACGCTCCGTTCCACCGGCCCGTGATCGCCGCCTCGATGCAGTCGCGCGTGGTCCCGAACCACGCCTGCAAGCCGAGAATCGCCGGCAGGTAGTGCGCCTGCTTCGCCGAGTCGAGCGCCGCTACCTTGGCCCCCTGCGGCACGGCCTGCGCGAAGGCCGAGCAGGTGTCGGTCATCACCACGCCGCCCGCCGCGGTGATGGCGGCCGTGTAACCGGCGGCATCCGCCTCGGTCCGCACCGCGCGCGACGTGAAGATCCACAGCCGCGTGTTGCCGCCGATCTTGCGACCGTCGAGGAGCGCGGCCGCCTCCCGCAGCTGCTCGAGCGCCGCGTGCGGGCAGCCGAGCATCACGAAGTCCACCGCGGGATCGCTGGCATTCGCGTTCAGGGCGTCGTAGACCTGGCGGCGCTGCGCCGCGCCGTACTCGAACACCTCTACCGGCACGTTGCCGCCGAACGCGGTGTCCACGTCCGGCGCCTCGGGCGTGATGCCGGCGAGGTGATACATCTCCACCCCGCCCGACGACGACGCCGCGGCGCCGAAATGCTTCAGCCGCACGATGTCGGGCGGCTGCAGGGCGCCGGTCAGCACCGGGATGTGCTCCTGCACCACGTCGCCGGTGAAGTACCCGAGCATGCCCCAGTCGATCACCGACCCGATCGGCACGCGCACGTCGACGCGATGCGTGCCGCGCCGCGGCTCGTCGCGGTGCAGCCCCCAGTCGGGGATCTTGCCGGTGAGCATGGCCGCGCTCGTGCTCTCGCGCCCCTCGGTATTGGTGCGCGCGCCGAGCACCGAGTTGGCGTAGATGACCGCCGACGACTCCATCCACGCCAGGTGCTCGCCGAACGCCGGGACGTTGCCGGCCAGGTACGGTGTGCAGGTCTTCAGAATCTCGACGCCCTTGCTGACGGCAAACGATTCGCGCGCCTCGTGCCCGCGGACGATCTCCGCGCTCACGCCCAGCGTCTGCCAGTGCAGCGGATCCGCTCCGCCCTGCAGATGGCAAGTGTGCACCACCGCGTTCGGCGACTCGACGAGCTCGTCGGCATCGAGATCGAAGAAGGAGAAGATGGCGTCGCCGCCGGGGCCGCTCTTGTCCTTGTAGTAGTTCTGCAGGAAGGCGTTGGCCGAACCGGGCACGCCAGCCACGTTCTGCGTGTCCACGAAGCGCTCGGCGCCAAGCGCCTCGGCATAGCGGACGAGCAGATCCATGGCCTTCTGCCTGGCCTTGCCATGGCGGCCGTCGAGCATCGCCTTCTCGTCGTCGGTCAGCGTCAGCACGCGGACTTACCTTGTCGAAAGCGCCTCGGTGGTCTGGAGGTCCTGCCGCAGCGTCCGCGCCGCCCACGCGTAATGCAGGGCTGCCCAGACGTTGACGACGCCGATGATCACCAGAGCGTACCGCAACGAGTCGGTCTGCTGCGAGGGCACCAGCCAGTCGCTGATGTAACCGGTCGCCGCCGGGCCCAGGCCATTGCCGATGAGCGTCTGGATGAACAGCAGCAGCGAGGTCGCCACCGACCGCATCCGGACGGTGGCGAGCGCCTGGGTCATCGCGAACGACGGCCCGAAGAACACCGCCGCCATGAACATCAGCCCGACGAACGACGGCAGCGTGGTCGTCAGCGTCGGCGACAGGTAGGCCAGGAACTGGAACGGCACGCACAACAGCGTGGCGACGCCGGGCACCCACAGATACCAGCGGCGATCGTTGAAGCGCGTGCTGAGCCGGTCGCAGGCGAAGCCGCCCAGGAACGTGCCGAACCCGGCGATGAGCGACAGGATCGCGATCCACCCGCCCGCCTCGTACGCGCTGAGCTGGTGCGACCGTTGGAGGAACGCGTTGTTGAACGCGCCGCTCGAGTACCACACCACCGAGTGGAGCGCCGCCGCCAGGCTCAGGTGCCGGAACGAGCGCCGCGCCCACAGGTACGACAGCACCTCGACGAGGCCGGGCGCGCGCACCTTCGCGGCCTGTTCCAGCGACATCCCGTCGGCCATGCCTCGCGGCGGCTCGCGCACGGTGAGCCGCACGAGGAGCGCCAGCAGAATGCCCGGCACGCCCACCAGGATGAAGGTGTTGCGCCAGCCCAGATGCTGGTTGCCCCAGCCGCCCATGAAGGCGCCGAGCGCCGTGCCCACCGGCACGGCCAGCGCGTAGAACGAAAACGCCGTGCCGCGCCAGCTGCGCGGGAAGTAATCGGAGATGAGCGAGTGCGAGGGCGGGCTCCCGCCGGCCTCGCCGATGGCGGTGCCGATGCGCGCGGCAAAGAGCATCGGAAAGTTCACGGCCATGCCGCAGAGCGCCGTCATGCCGCTCCACGTCGCCACCGCCAGGGCGAGTACGTTCATGCGGCTCCAGCGGTCGGCCAGCGCGGCGATCGGGATGCCGAGGAACGAATAGAACAGCGCGAACGGAATGCCGCTCAGCAGCCCGAGCTGGAAATCGGTGGCGCCGAACTCTTTCTTGATGGCCTGGATGGACGCCGCAAGAATCTGCGACCGGTCCATCACGTTGACGATGTAGCAGATGGTCAGCGCGAGGAGGACGTAGTTCCAGTACCAGGGCTTGCCCAGAATCCCCTCGCCGGCATGCGTGACGGCAAGCGGTGGCGCGGAGACCGGCGTCGACACGGCCCTAAGCTTACTGCTGATTCTTGTTGGCCTTCGGCCTTGGGCCTTAGGATTGGCGGATGACGGACACACCGCGCCGGACGCTGCGGAGCAACTTCGAGCCGGGCTCGCCGCGGGAAGCGGTCCGGCGCGCGCAGTGGAAGGCGCTGGGCCTCACCGACGCGGACCTGCTCAAACCGAAGATTGCCGTCGTCAACAGCTCGTCGGAGCTGGCGATCTGTTTCAGCCATCTGGACGGCATTGCCGCCGTGGTGAAGCAGACCGTCCGCGAGGCGGGCGGACTGCCCTTCGAGATCCGCACGGCCGCGCCGAGCGACTTCATCATCAGCGCCGGCGCCCAGGGCGGCTACATGCTCGCCAGCCGCGATCTGGTGGTGAACGACATGGAGATTGCCGTCGAGGGCGCGCAGCTCGACGGCATGATCTGCCTGTCGTCGTGCGACAAGACGCCGCCCGCGCATCTCATGGCCGCGGGCCGGTTCAACATCCCGACCATCCTCGTCATCTGCGGGTATCAGCCGTCCGGCCACTACAACGGCCAGCACGTGGACATCGAAGAGGTGTTCATCGGGTCGGTGCGGGCAATGTTCGGCAAGCTGTCGAAAGAGACGCTGGCCGGCATGTGCGACCACGCCATCACCGGCCCCGGCGTCTGCGCCGGGATGGGCACCGCCAACTCGATGCACATCGCCTGCGAGGCGCTCGGCATGACGCTGCCCGGCGCCGCGCCGGTGCTTGCCAACAGCCCGAAGATGTTCGAGCTGGCGCGGGAGTCGGGCCGGCGGATCGTCGAGATGGTGTGGGAGGACCTGAAGCCGCGCGACGTGATGACGGCGGCGGCCTTCCGCAACGCGGTCGCCGCCGTGCTGGCGGTAAGCGGTTCGATCAACTGCGTGAAGCACCTGCAGGCGACGGCGGTCGAAGCCGGCCTCGATCTCGACGTGTTCTCGCTCTTCAACGAGCTCGGGGCGCGCGTCCCGGTACTGAGCGCCGTGGCGCCGAACGGCGCGCACACGATCGATCAGTTCGAAGCCGCCGGCGCGGCGCACGCGCTGCTGCGGCGGCTGTCGCCCGTGCTCGACCTCGGCGCGCGCACGGTGACCGGCCGCACGCTCGGCGAGGACCTCGCGTCCGCCGCCGTGCGCGACGACGACGTCATCCGTCCGCTGGAGAGCCCCTACTCGCGCGCCGCCTCCATCGTCGTGCTGCGCGGTTCGCTGGCTCCCGAGAGCGCGATCGCCCGGCCGGGCCTCCGCCCGCCCGGGCAGCCGACACGGCTTGCGGGCCCCGCGCTCGTGTTCGACTCGGTGCCCGACGCGATGGCGGCGCTGCAGCGCGGCGAGCTGCGGAAGGGGCAGGTCCTCGTGCTGCGGGGCTGTGGACCGGTGGGCGGACCCGGAATGGCGGGGTCGGCGTCTCGCGTCGTGTTCGCCATCTACGCGGAAGGGCTCGAGAACGACGTCGCGTTCGTGACCGACGGCCAGCTCTCGGGCCTCTGCAACAAGGGCCTCACCGTCGCGGAGGTGTCGCCGGAGTCCGGCGTGGGCGGCCCGCTGGCGCTCGTCGAAAATGGAGACGTCGTGGCGGTGGACGTCGAGACGGCACGACTGGATCTCGAGGTTTCCGACGCAATACTCGCCGCCCGCCGCGCGCGGCTCGGTGCGCCTCGCCTCGCCCCCGCGCATGGCTATCTCTCCATCTATCGGCGGAGCGTCCAGCCCATGTCCACCGGGGCCGTGCTGATTGATCGTGCAGGCCGGCCTGCGCCGTAAGCCCTAAGCCCTAAGCCTTCTGTTACATTACGGCCGCGAGGACACATCATGCGACCACGGACCGTGACGGTACAGGGCGCTCTCATCCTGGCAGGGACACTCTGGGCCGCGGGCTGCTCATCGCCGCCCACCACCCAGAGCCTGGCCAAGGACGCGGCCGCCGCGATGGGCGGCCTCGACCGTCTGCGCGGCGTGCAGACGGTGGCCATGAAAGGCGGCACCGGCACGCGCCTGCGCCTCGGGCAGATGGTGCAGGCGACCGACGAGGAGATGCCCGCCGCCCTCGCCAACGTCGTGGAGACGCTCGATCTCGCCAACGGCCGCGCGGCGCTCGACTACGAGGTCAAGATGGGCGACTTCGGCCAGCACCGGCAGGAGGTGCTGACCAAGAAGAACGGCAAGGCGGTCGGGCTCGAAAACGTGGCCGGCCGGCCGCTGGCCGTGATGTCGCCGTCGGGGCTCTTCAGCTGGGGCACGCAGAACTCGCCCGAGTTCCTGTTGAAGCGAAACGTCATCGGCATCGTGATGGCCGCCGCCGATACCGCGTCCACCGAAATGCCGCAGACGCGCGACTTCGGCGGCAGCCCGCACATGTTCGGCACCACGCGCCTGGCGTCCGGTGAGACGATCGGGCTCTACTTCAACCCGCAGACCAAGCTGCTCGACGGCTTCGAGACCACCGACACCGAATCGATGCTCGGCGACCAGCCGTCGGTCTACACGCTGGCCGATTATCGCGACGTGGCCGGGGTGAAGCTGCCCCACAAGATCACGATCACCAAGGGCGGCACGCCGTACTCGGAGGTGCAGTACACATCGGCATCGGTCAACGACGCCGGCGCGGTGGCCGTGTTCGCGATTCCCGATGCCGCCAACGCCGAGGTGGACAAGGCGATCGCGGCCGGCGACTATTCGCCCGTTAGCATCGCGAAGATCAGCGACGGCGTGTACCTGGCGCGCGCCTACTCGCACAACAGCCTGGTCGTGGAGTTTCCGTCATACCTCGCGGTCGTCGAGGCGGCCTACACCGACGCACAGAGCGCCACGCTCGCGCGCGTGCTCGGGGAGCAGTTCCCCAGGAAGCCGATCCGCTACGCGGTGGTGACGCACTACCACTACGACCATTCGGGCGGCGTGCGCGGGCTGGCGGCCGTCGGCGCCACCATCCTCGCCGCGAAGGCGCACGAGGCGATGATGCGGCCGGTCATGGAGACGCCGCACACCAACCCGCCGGACGCGCTGGAGCTCGCGAAGAAGGCGGGCACGGCCGGCACGATCGAGTTCTTCGAGGGCACGAAGGTGATCAGCGACGGCGGGCAGTCGCTGGAGCTCCATGCCGTCACCGGAATCCCGCACGTCGAGCCGAAGGTGCTGGCCTTCGTGCCACGAGGTGGCGTGCTGTTCCAGAGCGACCTGTTCTTCCCGGGGACGGGCGCGCCGGCCGGCCCCGACGCGGTGGCGCTCCTGCAGGCGGTGAAGGCGCTGAAGCTGAAAGTCACGACCAACGCCGGCGGGCACGGCGGCGTCGGTCCGTTCGCGGAATTGGAAAAGGCGGTCGCTGCCGCTCAGAAATCCAGTTAACGTCAGCGCGTCGCGTATATCGACTGCTCGAAATTCTCGAGCCGCGCGTTGATCTCGTGCCAGCGCGCCTGGTCTTCCTGCAGCTCCTTGGCGAGCGCGCTCTCGCGCCGCTTCAGCGCCTGCTGGCGGCGATCCACCTGCTGCGACGCGGCCTTGGCCGCTTCGAGCTGCTTCTCGGCCTCTTCGCGCACGTCGTTCGTCGCGGCCAGGACGGCTTCGTCGAGCGCCTTCATCCTGGTGGCCGCTTCAGCGCGCGCCTGGGCGTTGGCGGCCAGGTCGGCCTGTACGGCCTCGAGCTCGCGCACCACGCCGGCAATGCGCTGATCCTCCATCTGTAACCGGCCCACGAGGAGCTGGGCGCGGAGGCTGGCGGCGGCCGCCTGGTTCATCTCGGCCCGCAGCGCCTGCACTTCGACCACGAGCTCGTCCAGGGTGGCGTCCGGCCGCTGGGCCTGACCCGAGGCCACGCCGGCGAGCGCCAGGCCGCCCAGGCCAATCATCACGACCGCGCGTACGGTCAACAGCTTCGAAAGGGATGTCTTCAGCATGGCTACGGCTCTTTTTATCGGCCATCAAACCGCGTACCTGAACGGATCCGCTGAAACACGGCCGCTCTGCCTGCTCTTTCGCGTGGGGGACCGCCGGCGCACGTTCGGCCGCTGACAATTCCGGGGCCCGGATCACGGTTCTGACGAATCCTGATTGTCTTGACCGCCGACCTGATCGAGAATGCGTCGCCGCGGGAGCTATAACCAAAAGTCAATACTGCCGATCCCTGATTTGCCGCCACGAATGAGGTGCCCGATGCGCGTAGCCCGATTCCTCGTTGTAATCGCGTCGCTCCTGGCTCTGCCCTCCGCCGTGTTCGCCCAGGCGGTTATTTCAGGAACCGTAAAGGACAGCTCCGGCGCCGTGCTTCCCGGCGTCACCGTCGAAGCCTCGAGCCCGGTCCTCATCGAAAAAGTCCGAACCGGCGTCTCGGACGGCAGCGGCGTGTACCGCATCGAGGATCTCCGCCCCGGCAGCTACACCGTCACCTTCACGCTGCCCGGCTTCAAGACCTTCAGGCGGGAGGGCATCGTGCTCACCGGCTCGTTCACGGCCAGCGTGGACGCCGATATGGCGGTGGGCGGACTCGAAGAGACCGTGACGGTGACCGGCGAAAGCCCCATCGTCGACGTGCAGAGCGCCAAGCACGAGCAGACGCTCAACAACGACGTGCTCAAGTCGATTCCCACCGTCCGCAGCTACAACGGGATGGTCGTGGTGGTGCCGGGCGTCGTCACCAACCTGAACGACACGGTCACGGGCACTGCGACCACGCAGTTCCCGATTCACGGCGGCCGCAACAACGAGGGGCGCATGACGATCGACGGCCTCAACGTCGGCAACCCACCCGGAGGCAACCAGCCGCCGGCCTACGTGGCCGACGTGGGCAACGCCGAAGAAGTGGTGTTCAGCACCTCTGGCGGCCTGGGCGAGAACGAGACCGGCGGGCTGACGATGAACGTCGTCCCGAAGACGGGCGGCAACCGCGTCTCGGGCTCGGTCTTCTTCAGCGGCACCAACGAGAGCCTGATGTCCGACAACTTCGAGAACATCGTCGGCCTGAGCGCGCCGACACCGTTCAAGAAGATCTACGACCTCAACGGTTCCTTCGGCGGCCCGATCAAGCGCGACAAGATCTGGTACTTCATCAACGCGCGCACGCAGGGCAGCAAGCGCATCAACGCCAACCAGTTCTTCAATCTGAACGCGGGCAAAGCCGGCGAGTGGCTCTATGCGCCGGACCTCGCGCGCCCGGGCTTCTCGGACCGCACGTGGGAAAACGTCAGCGGCCGCGTCACGTGGCAGGCCAACGCCAAGAACAAGATCAGCGGCTTCTGGGACGAACAGGCCACCTGCCGCAGTTGCGAGGGGCAGACGTCGGGCATCACCGACCCGCAGCGCCTCTCGCCCGAAGCCGGCAGCGTGGGCGCTACCAAGCCGCTCCGCGTGATGCAGGCCTCGTGGTCGTCGCCGCTGACCAACCGGCTGCTCCTCGACGCCGGCTTCGGCGGCGTCTACTACGGGTGGGGCAGCTTCGAGCGCGAGCCCAATACGACCCGCGATCTGACGCGCGTCGTCGAGCAGTGCGCCGCCGGCTGCGCCCGCAACGGCAACATCCCCGGCCTCACCTACCGGTCGCAGGACTTCAACGTGAACAACACGGGCTCCTTCGGCTGGAAGGCGAACGGGTCGTACGTGACCGGCAGTCACAGCATGAAACTGGGCTATCAGGGCACGTGGATGGTGGACAAGCGGACGTGGATGACCAACACCACCGAGCTCGCCTACCGCGTCAGCAACGGCAACCCC
This sequence comes from Vicinamibacterales bacterium, assembly GCA_035646375.1. Taxonomy (GTDB): domain Bacteria; phylum Acidobacteriota; class Vicinamibacteria; order Vicinamibacterales; family UBA2999; genus DASYRM01. The sequence continues at coordinate 19,984 of DASRPM010000248.1, read as the reverse complement.
AATCAGCTCACGCAGACGCTGACGCCCTTCCAGAACGACGGCTACGCGGGCTGGCACGCGGCGTTCTGGCAGGAGCAGTACACGCGGGGCCGGCTGACGCTCCAGGGCGCCGTGCGCTATGACATCGCCAGCAGCTGGTATCCGGAGCAGACGCTCGGACCGTCGAAGTACTACGCCAGCACGATCGTGTTCCCGGCGACCAAGGGCGTGAACAGCTACCAGGACGTCACGCCGCGGATGGGCGCGGCCTACGATCTGTTCGGCAACGGCAAGACCGCGCTCAAGGCGAGCCTCGGTAAATACCTCGAAGGCGTCGGTGTGTCCACCAACTACGCCAACGCCAACCCGACGCTGCGCATCCCGACGACGACGGGCCCGTTCGGCGTGCAGGGCGTCACGCGCACGTGGACGGACGCCAACGCCGACTTCGTGCCCGACTGCAATCTCAACAACCTGCAGGCGCAGGGGCCGACGACAGCGGTCCACGGCGGCGGCGGACCGGACTTCTGCGGCATCGTGTCGAACGTGCGCTGGGGCCAGAACATCCTGACCAACAACTACGACCCGGGCCTGCTGAAAGGCTGGGGCGTCCGGCCGTCGGACTGGAACTTCTCCACCGCGATCCAGCAGCAGATCCTCCGCCGCCTGTCGGTGGAGGTGTCCTTCAACCGCCGGTCGTTCCGCGGCTTCACGGTGCAGGACAACACGCTCGCGGCGCCGTCCGACTACACGCCGTACAGCATCGTGGCGCCGCAGGACCCCCGCCTCCCGGGCGGCGGGGGGTACACGATCAACGGCCTGTTCGACGTCGTGCCGAGCCTGGCCGGCCAGATTCTCAACACCGTGACCGACTCGTCGAACTACGGCGACACCTCGCAGGTGTACAACGGCGTGGACATCACGGTGAACGCGCGCCAGGGCGGCCTCACGTTCCAGGGCGGCACCAGCACCGGTCAGACGACGTCCGATTTCTGCGACGTGCGCGCCAACCTCCCCGAGCTGGTTCAGAACATCGGCGCCGGCCTGCAGACGTCGGCGGTCAGCACGACGAGCCCTTACTGCCGCGTGTCGAGCGGCTTCCTCACGCAGTTCCGCAGTCTCGCCTCGTACGTGATTCCGAAAGTAGAGGTGCAGGTGAGCGGCGTGTTCCAGAGCAAGCCCGGTCCGGCGCTCCTCGCCAACTACGTCGTCCAGCCCAGCTACCCTGGGCTTTCGCTCGGCCGCCCCTTTACAGGCGTCCCCAACGTGACGGTGAACCTCATCGAACCGGGCACGCTGTACGGCAACCGCATCAACCAGCTCGATCTCCGGATCGCCAAGCTGTTCCGGTTCAACGGCACCCGCACATTCGTCGGCATCGACCTCTACAACGCGCTCAACGACGACGCGATCCTGACCTACAACAACGCGTTCACGCTCCCGACGGCCACCGCGCCTGGCACGTGGCTGCAGCCGCAGACCGTCGTGACGGCGCGCATGATCCGCTTCAGCGCGGAGTTCACCTTCTAGGCCGGCGCTTCGCCCCGGTGGGGCGGGTAAGGCGGGTGGGGCCTCACCCGCCCTACCCGCGTCGCGGTTTTCTTCGCCAGAAGTGCTCCACCAGCGTCCAAAGAAGAAAAAGCAGCGGCATCACCACGGCGGAGTAGATCGCCATCGTCTTGCCGCCGGAGCCGATCAGCGACAGCAGCACCTGCTCCCGGAACGGGTCGTCGTTCACCAGGTACGTCCACGTCGATGACGGGCCCTTCAGATCGACCCCTGACACCTCGAGCCGTCCACCGGACACGCTGACGCGGTCGAGCGACGCCAGCACCGCGGCGTCGAGCGCGGCGGTCAGCCGCGCGAAACCGGCCTCCACCTCGGTCGTGAAACGCTGCAGCGGATCCTGGCCGCCCAGCCGGACCAGATGGATCCCCTCGCGCAGATCGGCGCACGCGGCCAGGTGCTCGCGCCACAGACGATCGAGGTGGACGCGCGTGACGGCGCGCTCGGCGTCGTCCGTCGCGGCCTCCCCCACCGCCGCCACGAGCCGGCCGCGCGACTCCGCCGCGCGGGCCCACACCTCGGGCGCCTCCTCGCCCGACACGAGCGCGGCGCGCCGCTCCATCACCAGCGCGTACTGGCCTTCGAGCGTCGAGGCGTAGCGCGCGAGCGTGCGGCGGATCTCGAAGGCCTGCCCTTCGATGATGCGCTGGGCGCGGGCGATTTCGCCGCGGACCACCGGGTGCTCGATCGGCGGCGCCTGCGGAGACGGCAGATAGCGGGCCGGGATGAGCCCGCGAATCCCGTAGCGCACCAGGAGCTCGTCGTCGAGGCTGAGGAAGAAGCGCGTCTCGCCGGGATCTCCCTGGCGCCCGGCGCGTCCGCGCAGCTGCAGATCCACGCGGCGGCTCTCATGGCGGTTGGTGCCGATGACATACAGGCCGCCGAGGGCCGTGACCTGGTCGGCGCTCTCGGGCGTGCCGCGCCCGAGGCGGATGTCGGTGCCGCGTCCGGCCATGTTCGTGGCGATCGTCACCGCACCGGGCGCGCCCGCCTCGGCCACGACGCGCGCCTCATGTTCGTCCTCCTTCGCGTTGAGCACGGCGCTGGCCACACCGCGCGCGCGAAGGATGGCGGCCAGACGCTCGGACTCCTCCACCGTCAGCGTGCCCACGAGCACCGGCCGGCCCGTCGCATGCGTGCGGGCCACTTCGTCGGCCACCGCCTGCTCCTTGGCGTCGCGGTGCGTGAAGACGGCGTCGGGCAAGTCCACCCGCCGCAGCGGCCGGTGCGGCGGGATCACCACGACCCCGAGCTCGTAGAACGTCCGGAGTTCTTCGGCGGCGTCGCGCGCGGTGCCGGTCATGCCGCACAGCCGAGGATAGCCGCGCAGGAAGCGCTGCAGCGTCATCGACGTCAGCACCTGGCCGTCGGGCCGCCGCTCCAATCCCTCCTTTGCCTCGAGCGCCGCCTGGAGCCCGTCCGGCCAGTGGCGGTCCGGCATCACGCGGCCGGTGAACTCGTCCACGATGGCGATGCGGCCATCGCGGACGATGTAGTCCACGTCGCGCTGCAGCAGCACCTGCGCGTGCAGCGCGCAGTTGACTTCGGCCAGCAGCCCTTCGCGGCCGGCGGCGTGCAGGCTGCCGCATCCGAGCGCGCGTTCGACCCGTTCCAGGCCGGCATCGGTGAGCTCGACGTCGCGACGATACTCGTCGGTGCTGTAGTGCACGCCACCGGCAAGCGACGCCACGAGCGGCGCCAGGCTTGGACGCGCCTCCGTGTCACCCGGCAGGTGGCCGGCGATGACGAGCGGCACCCGCGCTTCGTCGATGAGGAGCGAGTCGGCCTCGTCCACCAGCGCGAACGCCCGCGGGCGATGCACGATCCCGGCGGCACGCTCGACGAGCTGGTCGCGCAGGTGATCGAAGCCGGCCTCCTTGGCGGTGACATATGTGACGTCGGCGGCGTAGGCGTGGCGGCGGACCTCGGGGTCCATCCCTTGCTGCACGACGCCCACCGACAGCCCGAGCAGGCGATAGACCGGGCCCATCCACTCGGCGTCGCGGCGCGCCAGATAGTCGTTGAACGTCAGCACGTGGGCTCCGCGCCCCTCGATCGCCTGCAAGGCCACCGGCATGGTGGCTGTGAGCGTTTTGCCTTCGCCCGTCTGCATCTCCACGACGGCGCCATCATCGAGCGCCAGCGCCGCCACCACCTGCACGTCGTACGGCCGCTGGGCGAGCGCGCGGCGGGCGGCGTCGCGCGCGAGGGCAAAGAGCTCGGCGCGGAGCTCCGCGCGCGGGCGGCTGTTTCGCGCCGCACGCATCGCCCTCGCGCGCGCCTGCAACTCGGCGTCGGACAGGCTGCGCACGTCGTGTTCGTGCCGCGCGATCGAGTCGAGGTGCGCGTCAAAGGCGCCGAGGCCGAGCCGCACGCTCGATCCACGCGCGCGCGCCAGCCCGTCACGCCAGGTGATCTCGTTACGGATCCGTACAGCGTCCATCGCTCCTCCCTGAGACGGGTTTGAAAACCCGCAACTACGTTCGAAGGCGTCTGAGTACGTAGAGGGCGGTCTTCAGACCGCCCTGGCTCAGGCCAGCGGAGGGGCGCGTTCGGGGAGCGCGGCGCGGAGAGCCGCGGGCTGTTGCGCCGGAACGGGGATGGAAACGACGGCGGCGAGCGGTTCGAGCTGCGGCAGCAGCACGTACTCGGGCGACGGCGGCGCGAGGTCGAGCACCGCGACACCCGGCACGAAGACGGCGAGCGCGATGGCCGCGATACAGATGACGGCCAGGGGACGCCGCGCGCGCCGCAGTGTCAGCACGATCCGGGATTGTCCCACAGGACGGGTCGCGTGGAACCGGCTCCGCGCCCCGGTGTCCAAGCAAGTAGGACTGACCGCGAGGAGGCCTTCATGCGCGCCTGGACGCTCGGCGTCTCGATCGTCTTTCATCTCTGCGTCATCGCCGGCGTGATCGTCTCGCCGCTGTTCGCCACCGACGAGTTGCCGGAGCCGCCGCGCGCCAGCGAATACGTGCTGGTATCCGCGCGCCTGCCGCCACCGCCGCCCGCGCCGCAACCGGCATCGCCGGTGCCGAACAGGAACATCGCGCCACTCGACGCACCCGACGTCGTTGCGCCGGAGCCCCCCACGCCGCCGGTCGCCTCGCCCGGCCTCACCGACTTCGACGTGCCCGGCGGGGATCCGCTGGCTGGCCCGTTCGTGCCCGGCGTCGTCCCGGGTGGCGAGCCGCTGCCGCCTCCGCCGCCCCCGCCGCCTGCGCCCAAACAGGTGCATCGAGTCGGCGGCGACATCCGCCCGCCACAGAAAATCCGCGACGTCGCGCCGCGCTATCCAGCGATCGCGCAGGCCAGCGGCGTGGAGGGCATCGTCATCCTCGAAGCCGTGATCAGCGAGAGCGGGACCGTCCAGAACGTACGTGTGCTGCGCGGGAAGCCGCTGCTCGACGAGGCCGCGGCGGACGCGGTGCGGCAGTGGCGCTTCACGCCGTCACTCCTCAACGGCGAGCCCGTGCCCGTCGTGATGACGGTCACGGTGTCGTTCAGCCTGAGACGATGATCAATAGAGTCGCGTCTTGTAGGCCTCTTCGACGGAGGCCTGGATCTGCTCGGCGGTGTCGCGCACCTGCGTCTGATCCTTGAGCATCTGGCCGTAGGACGGCAGCGCGCCGCGATCGACCTTGGCGGACTCGTCCCAGAGCTTCGCGCGCAGGATGGCCTTGCCGCAGTGCAGGAACGCCTCGCGCACGGACACGCGCAGCACCGACCGGGGATGCTTGCCGTTGACGGTCCAGCGCTCGAGGAGCGCCGGCTCGAGCGAGACGTCGGCCACGCCGTTCACGCGCAGCGATTCGGTGAAGCCGGGGATGAGGAACAGCAAGCCGACGTGCGGGTTGGCCTCGATGTTCATCAGCGTGTCGAGCCGGTTGTTGCCCGGCCAGTCGGGGATGAGCAGCGTGTTGTCGTCGAGGACGTGGACGAAGCCGGGTTGATCGCCGCGCGGCGTCACGTCGGCGCCGTCGGCGCTCGACGATCCCAGGCAGACGAACGGCGACAGCGCGATGAAGCTGCGCATGTGACCGTCCAACGCGCTCTGAATCTTCTTCACGGCCCGCTCGGAAGGTTGTTCGGTATAGCACTCGCGCAGCGACGACATGGGCGCCTCCCAACCCCGAGCATAGCACCGGCGCGGCGAGCCGGAGGCCGTCCCCCTGGCTCGCCGCCCGCGGTCGTCGCGCTAGTGGGTCTTCCGCAGGTTGTCCTTGATGACGGCGGTCGCCACCTCGCGGCCGAGGCGAACCCCCGCGACCTGATCGAAACGGAAGTGGATTCCGCCATAGACGCGCGCGTCATCGATGTCGTTCGAGATCTGCTCGAGCGACGTGTAGTTCAACGTCACCGGCCCCAGGACCGCGATCGTCGCTGACAGGCTGATGTCGTGGCCCGCGGCCCCGTAGAAGCGCCGCAGGGTCTCGAGGGCACCAGTGCTGCCGCTCGCGTGGTTGGATGGATAACTCGGGAAGCAGGGGGTGGTGATGAACGGCGTGAACCCGGCGTCCTGATCCGTCTTCGGATTGTCGTCGGCGTCGCCGGCGCGGATCGCCGTCACCGGCCGCCAGTACACGTAGTGATACTTGGTCGCAAACGATACGACGAGGCTGTCCGAGGTGGCGATGCTGAGGAGCGCCAGGTTCCTCGCGTTGGCGGCGAGCGAGTCTCCCCGTTCGGCGGCCAGCTGCCTCGCCACCGAGTGAAACAAGTAGGTGGGTGACAGCGCGGCGTAGAACCGAACGACGGTGGCACGTTCGTCCGTACGTTCAGTGCTGGTGGCTCCCCCGACGCGTTTCACCTCGTTGTAATCCTTCGCGTACAGGTTGCTGTCGATCGCGGGCGGCGGCGCGGGGCGGAACGCCTCGCTCCAGTGGCCGCTTGCCGGCTCCACGAAACCGAAGGGCCGGACGTTCTGCCAGTTGAACAGAACGCCGCCCAGCGGGTTGCCGCCGGCGTCCAGCGGGCACCCGGGCGTGATGTTCCACTCGCCCGCCGGCACAGGCGACGGCGGCAGGTAGAACGCCAACGGACTCGCGCCGTCACCGACGCGTTCGGCAATCAGCGCCGCCGCGGCCGCCGAGCCGGCCGCCACGCCGTTGGTCTTGGAAGCGCCGTCGGGAATCGCCGCCAGCGAGGCATCGCGGTCGGCGTTGAGGGCGGCGGCATTGCCGGGGAAGTAGTGCACCAGCACGCCATGGGCGGCGGCGATTGCCGCGGCCTCGCTCGACGCGCCCACTGACGCGACGATCGGCGCTGCCGTGGGCGCCATCGGCGAGCCGAGGTACCCCTGGTATTCGCCGGTGGTCGCGTTCACCGCCTCGAACACGGCCAGCTGGACGATCGCGGCGAATCGCGCCTGGGCGAAGGGCGACAGCGCGGGGACCTGCGTGGTCAACGTCCTGACCGCAATCTCGTCCCACTGCAGCACCGCGTCGCCCCTGGCGACGGAGGGGATGAGACTGAGGACGGCGATGGCGGCAACGGCCGCCCGAAGTCGTGGGATGTGGGAGGTCATACAGTCGCTCCTCGGGTGGCGCACGAACGTTCGTCCGGCGCGGAAGTGGGTAAACCCTGCGATGGCGCATGGCCGATCGCGGCCCTTGTTCCTCGTACGAACCTCCTTGTAGGATCGACGCCCGGTTCAGGCTCGGCGTCCCGACCGGAATCGTGCGCTGCGCGGCGATTGAAAGTCGCGGGAGCGGCGGGGGATTTCCGGGGGAATTCGAGAGGCACGCAGTGGTGGTTCGATTCGGCTCCTTCGCGCTCGCGGCGGACTCGAGACGATTGACGCGAGCCGGCGAGGATCTGCATCTCACGCCGAAGGCGTTCGATCTCCTGATGCTGCTCGCCGACGCCGCGCCGCGCGTCGTCCCGAAGGCGGAGTTGCACGCCCGCCTGTGGCCCGACAGCTTCGTGGCCGACACGACGCTCGTCGGCCTGGTCAAGGAGGTGCGCCGCGTCCTCAGCGACACCGACGCCGCCGCGCCCGTCATCCGCACCGTCGCGCGCGTGGGCTATGCCCTGGCCGCGCCCGTGCATCCGGCCGGCCCGCAGCCGTCCAATACGCGGCACTGGCTCGTGGCCGACGGGCGGTCGTTTCCGCTGACGACCGGGACGAACATCGTCGGTCGTGAGCCGGCGGCTGGCGTCTGGCTCGACTCGGGCAGCGTGTCCCGGCGCCACGCGAGCATCGAGGTCGCCAGCGATCAGGCACGGATCGAAGACCTTGGCAGCAAGAACGGGACGACCGTCAACGGCCGCGCCATCCGCGAGCCGGCGGTGTTGGCCGACGGCGACCGTCTGATCGTCGGGACGGTGCCCCTCACCTACCGCACGTCTGCCACAGCGCTGTCCACCGAGACCCGCGGCGGTGCAATCAATGCCGGCCGGGCGAGTGCCCTTGAATCAGGTCAGCCCCTCAGCGCTCCAGCCAGGCCATCCCGGCCGGAATCGGCCTGATTTCCGCGGCGCCGCAGATCGCGTCCGTGGCAGACGACTTGCACCCCAGCTGATGGGAGGCTCACGTGACACGCGCTGCACTCCGGAGCGTCATTCTGGCAGCCGCCATCGGCGCCGTCGCCGGCCCGGCCCAGTCGCAGGGTCAGGCGGTGGGCGCGAGTGCGCCGAGCCGGCTGGCCGAGGACCGGCGCGTGGACGAAGGCTCGCGCCAAACCCAGGCCGCACGCCAGACCGAGGCGCCCCAGCCGGCCGAGGCCCGGAGACAACCCGATGCTCCGGCGAAGAGCGAGGCAAGGCCGTCGTTCCAGCGGCAGGCCGAGCCGCAGCGCCAGCCCGAACCTCAACGCCAGCGCGAGCCGCAACACCAGGCCGAGTCTTCGCGCCGGAACGACTCGGACCACTGGAAGGATCCCGGTCCAGCGTGGCGCCCGGTCGGTCCGGCGTGGCGGGACCTGAACGATCGCCCCAGTGTGCCGCGCCCGGGCCAGGACGCGTTCCGCGCGAAGCCGAACACCTACGCGCCGCGCGATCGGGGTGGACGCCGCGACGGGGACTCACGGCGCGGCGGGGTCGTCCGGAAGGAGACGGTGTACGTGCCCTATCCGTACGTCGCGCCCTTCGATCTCGCGCCCTACTATTTCTCGCCGCTCGATCCGGAACCGGCGCCAGCGCCCGCGGCTCCGGCGCCGCGCGACGACGATCGCCCGCTCGGCTTCCTCCAGCTGCGGGTACAGCCGCGCACCGCGGAGGTGTTCGTGGACGGCGCGTTTGCCGGCACGGTAGACGACTTCGGCGGCCGCGGCGCGCGCATGCTGCCGGCCGGTCCCCACCGCGTCGAGATCATCGCCGACGGGTACGAAACGCTCACGTTCGACGTCCGCGTGCCGGAGAACGACACCGTGACCTTCACGCGCGAGCTCGAGCCGCGCGTCGAGCGGCCCGGAGCGGAGCCCGCCGTCGTGCCGCACAAGACGATGTACATCGTGCCGAAGTGCTTCATCGGGGATCGGCCGCCGCTCGTGAGCGACATGCCCGCCGGCTGCCGCGTCGAGGACGTTCGAGTCATCCCGTGAGCCTTTAGCCTTTAGCCTTTCGCCTTTGGGCCGGAGGCTAGAGGCCAAAGGCGGAAGGCTAGAGGCGGTCCATTCCATAATTCCGAAATGGACCTTGAGATTCGTTCCGCGACCGCGGGCGACGTTCCGCTCATCCTCGACTTCATTCGGGGCCTCGCCGAATACGAGCGCCTGCTCGATCAGGTGGAGGCCACCGAAGAGCGCCTGCGCGCCTCGCTCTTCCCCGCCGACGGCCCCGCGCCGGGGGCGCACTGCGTCATCGGGTCGGTGAACGGCGTGCCCGCGGGCTTCGCGCTGTACTTCTTCACCTACTCCACGTTCCTGGCGCGGCCCGGGTTGTATCTGGAGGACCTGTTCGTAAAGCCCGAGTTCCGCGGCGCGGGCCTGGGCAAGGCGCTGCTGCTCCACCTGGCCGCGCTGGCCCACGAGCGCGGCTGCGGACGCATGGAGTGGGCCGTGCTCGACTGGAACGAACCGGCCATCGGCTTCTACGAATCGCTGGGCGCGAAGCGCCTCCGCGAATGGCAGCTGTGTCGATGGGACGCCGCGGCCCTGGAGAGATACGGCCGCGCCTGATCAGGCTCCCGACTCCCGGCTCCCGGCTAGATCTGAATCTTCGAGAACGCTCGTGCGCCGAGGACGAGAAACACCGACGCGACCACCACGAGCACGAGCGCGTCGAGGCCCATGCCGATGGTCGCGCGATCGATCAGCGCGCCGCGCAGGCCGTCCACGCCGTACGACAGCGGGTCGAGGCGCGTCGCCGCGTGGAGTACCGCCGGCAGGTTGTCGAGCGGAAAAAGGGCGCCCGACAGGAAGAAGATCGGCATCACCAGGAAGTTCATGATCAACTGAAAGCCCTGCATGTCGCGCAGGCTCGAGCCGATCACGGTGCCGAGACCGGCAAACACGATGGCCGTGAGCGCCATGAACATGAGCGCCAGCGGCACGGCCGCCAGCCCCTGCGGACGGAACCCGGCGATCATGCAGACGACGAGCACCAGGATGCCCTGGATCATCGCGATCGTCGCGCCCCCGAGCGTGCGCCCGATCATGATGTAGAGCCGCGGCACCGGCGCCACGAGCGTCTCCTTCAGGAACCCGAACTGCCGGTCCCACAGCAGCCCGATGCCCGAGAAGATCGACGTGAACAGGATGCCCATCGCGATGACGCCCGGCGCGATGAACTGCACGTAGCTCCCCTGCCCCGACTGCTGGAACACCGGCCCGAGGCCGAAGCCGAGCACCAGCAGATAGAGCAGCGGCTGCGCCAGCGACGCGATGATCTGCGGGCGCGAGCGAAGATAGCGCTTCACTTCCCGAAGCCACAGGCCGTAGATCGCGCTCACGCCGTCATCGCCTCCACATCTTGACCATCTGGCGCATCTGATCGGCGCTGTCGGCGCTCTCGTCGCGGATGGTCGTGCCGGTGAGCGCCAGGAACGCCCCTTCGAGCGAATCGGCGCCGGTCTGCTGCTTGAGCTCCTGCGCCGTGCCCTGCGCCACGATCTTCCCGTGGTCGATGATCGCCACGCGGTGCGCCACGCGGTCGGCTTCGTCCATGTAGTGCGTGGTCAGGAACACCGTCACCTTCTCGGTTTCGTTGAGCTGCTTCACCTGCGCCCAGAGCTGGTTGCGGCTCTGCGGGTCGAGGCCAAGGGTCGGCTCGTCGAGGAAGAGAATCTTCGGCGTGTGCAGGAACCCGCGCGCGATCTCGAGCCGCCGCTTCATGCCGCCGGAGTACGTCTTGACGTACGAGTCTTTGCGCTCCCACAGTTCGAACGACTTGAGCAGCACCTCGATGCGCTCGGCGCGGACTTTGCGCGGCACGTGGTAGAGCACGCCGTGCAGATCGAGGTTCTCGTACGCGGTGAGCTCGCCGTCGAGGCTCGGGTCCTGGAACACGATGCCGAACCGCCGCCGGGCGTCGAGCGGGTTGGCCAGCGGATCGATGCCGTCGAGACGCATCGTGCCGCTCGTCGGCGTCAGGAGCGTGGTGAGCATCTGGATCGTCGTCGTCTTGCCGGCGCCGTTGGGGCCGAGGAACGCGAAGATCTCGCCGGCGGCGACGTGGAACGACACGCCGTCCACCGCCTTCACCTCACCAAAGGTTTTGAACAGGTTTTCGACGCGAATCATGAGGGCTTATCAGGATAGTTCCTTCCGCGCCCGGCGGCGCCGCAGGAGCCTGGTGGTCCAGAGAAACCCGGCCGCCAGGAACGGCAGCAGATAGACCAGCAGCAGCGGCAACGGCGGACGCAGATCGTAGGTGGCCTGCACACGCGCACCGGCCGCCCCGTCGCCCAACGGCCCGTTCACGATGACTCGCACGGCGAACGGGCCCTCGTGATCCATCACCAGCGCCGCGTACTGACGCGTGACATCTTCATCGACCGGCATGGCCAGCATCTCGACGAACGGCTCGTCACGATCGAGCGGCCGGATGGCCACGCGTGCGCGTGTCGCGGGTGGAAGGGCGCTGTCGCGGCCCGGCTCGATCACGACCCAGAACTGGCCGCCAGCCGTGCGGTCGTCGGTGGCATCAGGGTCGGTCCACACCGACAGGCGATAGGGGCCAGCCGGCTGTTGCGAGACCACCGGATACGGCGGACCGCTGTGCGCCGACAGCGGTGTCGCCGCCAGCGCCGTCACGACCGCGAGCGTCCACGCGCGCGCCGGACGGCGGGTCATCCCAGCGCACCTGCCGCGCGCATCTCCATCGGCTGCGCCAGCATCCAGACCGCCACCACGAGGAGCAGCAGCGTGACCGTGACCCACGGCGCCGCCGCGGCCGTCACCCGCGACGGGCTCTCCCGCTCGGCGATCAGCCAGACCGCCGCCACCGAACCCATCGCGCCGAGCATGAGCAGACCGAGCTGAATGGGAAACACCGCACCCGGCTGCAGGCCCACCCATGTCCACCACGGCAGCCCCAGCCACGCCTGGCCAGTGAGATCGCGCACGGCGCTCTGCGTCACCGGCACCACCGTCAGCACGCCGGTCAGCAGGTGAAAGCCGTAGTGCGCGGCCCACACGCCGGCGCCCAACGGCACGAGCGCGTAGACGAAGGCGAGGAATTGACGCCGCGGCGCCGCGCCGGTCGCCAACGCCGACCACCAGGCGGCCCCGCCGAGCAGCACCGCCGGCGCGACCCCGAGCGCAAGCAGGAACACCACCGCCAGCACCGGCCCCTCGGCGGCCGTCCCGAGCAGTGCGCCAATCCGTCGCTCGAGTACGAAGACCGGCGCAATCATCCCCAGGGCATTGAGCAGCGCGCCGAACACGAAGACGGCAACCAGCACCGCGAGGTCCCAGCGCTGGGCGAGGCGGCCGATGCCGGATCGCCGCCGCGGCTCGGCCAGCTCCAGCCCCGGGACGCGCGTGGCGAGCGCGATGTTGTCGTGCGGGCACGCCTGCACGCAGTCGAGGCACAGCGTGCAATCGAGGTTGCCCACCTTCGCCGGCAGGAAGAGGCCCAGCTCGCAGCCGCGCCGCACCACGCGGAGCGGCGCCTCCGGCGCCCGCCGCCCCTTGATGCAGTCCACGGTGCGGCAGGCCGTGCACGTCGCCGGCTCGCGCACGCGCAGTTCGAGCGGCGACAGCGTCGAGGCCACGAAGCTGAACTGCCCGATTGGACAGACGTACTTGCAGAAGCTGCCGCCCGCGAAGACGAGGTCGATCGCGAGCGCGGCGCCGAAGTAGCCGAGCACCAGCCACGCGGTGGCGCGCGGCAACGACCATAGATCGAAGAGCTCGTAGACGAAGAGGACGGCGACGAAGAGCACGACGGCGGGCCACTTGCGCCGCAGCCAGCGGGGCCAGCGCGCCGCCGGCGCATGCAGGCGGCGGGCGGCGTCGCGTACCAGGATGAAAGGACAGCCGGTGCAGAACAGGTTTCCGGCCGCCAGCAGCGCCACGATCAGCAGGCCCCGGTAGTGCACCCACGTGAGCACGGTGGCCAGATTCGCCGGCGCGAGCTGCGGCCCGGCGAGGCCGTGTACGACCACGACCGCCGCCACGGCCAGCAGCACCAGCTGCAAGGCGGTCCGCGCATGCTTCCACCGCAGCGCCGGGCCAATCAGCGGCCACGTGAAAACGTCGGACCCGTAGGCTGGTGTGTTCACTCCGCCGGCCGCACGCTGCGGACGTCCTCCTGCACATCGATGCTGCGGCCATCGGGCCGCAGACCCTGGAGACGCACGACCCAGTCGCCGGCCATCGTGAAGGTGACGCGCGCGCGATAGCGGCCGCTCCCCTGCTCGTCCACCACCGCCGCCACCGGCGCCATGCCCGGGTGCGTCATGAAGGCGTCGAGCCGCAGCCGGGCGCCGGGCAGCGGCCGGTCGCCGCCCTCGGTGAGCCGGATCTCGGCCACCGACTCGCGGCCGGCCGCGGGCGCGGGCGTCCACTGGATGGTGAGACGCGGACCGGCGTCGTTCGATCGCGCGCACGCCGCCAGCAGCAAGAGAGCTGCGGCTGCCGCGCGGGCGATCAAGCGGTGGCGGTCACGCCATGATCCCAGCTGCAGGTGCACTTCAGCCTCGCGGCCGACGGCGGCGGGAACATGTGGTAATACATCGCGACGGCCATCGGGATGAACACGATGGTGTTGTAGAAGAGGTGCAGCTCCACGCGCGGCACCCAGAACTGGACGAGGCTCATGGGCACCGGCGCGCCACCGAGGTGGTACCCGGTCCAGTACTGACCCAGCAACAGGAAGTGCTCGACGTGGTGGAAGAACTGGATGCCGAGCGCCACCGTCCACCAGCGCCGATCCTGTCGCCCCATGAACCCGGGGCGCAGCGACCAGAGCCCGACCAGCATCACGACGGCGTACGCGTAGTGCAGCAGCTCTGACTTGATGACCCACGGGACGAAGTAGCCGAGGAGCCCGCGTGCCTCGGGGACCGGCCAGCCGAAGGCGTAGATCTGAAGCGTCTGCAGCAGGTGCTCGGCCCAGTGCGCGAGCACGATGACCATGAACGCCTGCATCGCCCGTTCGTGCCACGGGCCGTTGAGACGCTCCATGAACGACAGCGGACCGGCGGACTCGGCGTGGACCATCGGGCGGATCGTAACTCAGCGCCCTCGGCAGCCGCATTATCTGAATGCATTAGGCCAGGTCCGTCCTGAGGCGGGTCTAAAGACCCGCCACTACGTGCTCCCTACCCGGCCCACCTGACCCACCCGACCCACCTGGCCTAGAATTTCGCCGTGCGGGCCTCGATCGTCATTCGCGCGGCGATGTCGGCGTTCATCCTCGTCCTCTTCGTCATCGCGGGGATGGGCTGGAAATGGGCCGGCGCGAACCAGCCGCCGGCGCAGGCGCTCGCCAGCCAGGTGGTGCTGGCCCTGAGCACGATTGCCGGAGTCATCGGGCTGATCGCGCTCTGGCGTACCCCAAGGTCCAAGGCCTAAGGTCCAAGGCCCTTTAGTCTGGCGTTGGCGCCTCGACGTGATCGACCACCAGAATGTCCACCGGACCGCGCTGGGAGTCGAGCTTCAGCCCCAGCTGCTCCTGGATCGCGGTCATGAGCGCGGGGCTCTCCGACGGCGGCTGGTTCTGCGCCGGCAGGTTCACGCCGAGTTGCGACACCATGCGGAGCATGACCTCGGGATCGAAGTCGAGCTCGAAATCGTAGAGTCCTTTCAGCCTCGTCCTGTCCACGACGGTGCGTCCCGTCGCCTGCGTGAGCAGCTGCAGCAGCACGTCGAGCGACTGCCCGTTGGCGCGCATCCCGAACGAGCCGAGCCCGGCCAGCTTGGGCATCATCGTGCACGGAATCGGCGGTCCGCTCAGCAGGCTGGCCGCGGCGGCCGGGCCGCCCTTGGTGAGTTCCTCGACCCGCTTCTGCGTTTCCGCTTCCTTACCGGCGCAATCGCTGATGGACGGCTTCATGTCGGGCCCGAGCGTGCCGTCGGCACGCGCGAGCACCAGCACGTAGATCGGCACGTCCTTCGACTCGGTATGCACCTTCAGCTTGAAGCGATCCGCCAGCAGCCCCCGCAGCATGGCGAGCGTGTCCTTGGTGGTCGGCGACGCGCCGTCCTCGGCCTTCGCGACGATGTCGAACTTGGCCGTCATCAGATCCGGCGGGCCGCCGCTGATCTGGAAATCCTGCACCTCGTGCGCGATGCGGATGAGCAGCCGCAGCGGGAGGTTCGCGGCGGTGAGCCGCCCGTTGCCCGGCACCATGCGAGGGATGGAGCTCATCACATCGCCGGGGTTCGGCGCACTCGGCTTGATCGACGCGACTTCGAACGACTTCGGCGGCGCTTGCGCGGCAACGCCGGCCACCGCGGCCATGGCCAGCGCGGCGGCAAGAACGGCAGACACTTTCATGGGCGGTTGAGCTCCGGGAAACAGCCTACCACCGCCACGGTTGAGGCGGATCTGCCTCAACCGGTAAGCCGTACAACGGACGTCTGTATGCGCTGCAGCTCCCGCGGCCGTTCTCGCGCCAACTGACTGTCGGTGCACGTTTCCGAGTGACAACAGGCTGTGGCCCCCGCCTTGCACCCGCCACTCATCGGATGACGCCAAGGCTTCCTCGGGCTCGCCGCATCGCACTGATCGTCGCCGCGCTCGCGCTGACCGTCACCGCTGGTGGGTTGTCTGCCCAGGAGCGCGGAGCCGCCCCGGCCGCGCAGCCGCCCGCGACGGTCCAGGCGCCGATCCCCTCGCCATTCCCGATTCCTGCGCAGCTGCCCGACAACGGCGACCAGAAGCTCACCACCATCCAGGAGGTGCGGCGCTCGCTCGTGCGGCTGCCACTTGCAGCCGGGCTCGGCGCGCTGCTGGCGCTGCGGCCGCGACGGCGCGGCACGCCGCCGCGCTCGGTGGCCGTCGTGCAGACGCAGATCGTGCTCGCCGGCGTCGGCGCCGTGATCATGCTGATCGTCGGCACCAGCCTGGCGCGTGCCTTCGGCATCGTCGGCGCCGCCAACCTCATTCGCTACCGCTCGAAGATCGACGATCCGAAAGACGCCGTGGTGATGCTGTGCGCGCTCTCGGTCGGCCTCGCCTCGGGTGTCGGCCTCTACCTGATTGCCTCGATCGCCACCGCGTTCCTGCTGGCGCTCCTGTGGGTCATCGAGTCGTTCGAGCCGCGGGCGCTCAAGGTGTTCGATCTGAAGATCACGGCTGAAAACGAAGCCGAGTCGCTGCGGCCGCGCATCGAGCAGGTGCTGCGCCGGTTCCGCCTGCCGTTCGAGGGCCGCTCGCTCAACACCAGCGAGCTCAGTTACGAGGTGCAGATGCCGTTCGACGCCTCCACCGATCCGGTGTCGCAAGGCATCGTGGCGTTGTCGCCCAAGACCGACATGGGCGTCGAGTGGACAGACAAGAAGCCCAAGAGCAAATAGGACCCCGTGAAGCTCATTACACAGCCCGACGACGGGATCGCGCCGCTGCTGGTGGCGATCAAACGTGCGAAGAAGACCATCGACATCGTCATCTTCCGGTTCGACCGCGTCGAGCTGGAGAAGGCGCTGGCGGCGGCCGTGGGGCGCGGCGTCGTCGTGCGCGCGCTGGTGGCCCACACCAACCGCGGCGGCGAGAAGCGGCTGCGCAAGCTCGAGATGTCGTTCCTCGCCTCGGGCGTGACGGTCTGCCGCACGGCCGACGACCTCACCCGGCATCACGGCAAGATGATGATCGTGGACGGCGAGCTCTACGTGCTGGGGTTCAACTTCACCGAGCTCGACATCAACCGCAGCCGCAGCTTCGGTATCGTCACCAAGGAGGCCTCGCTCGTGAAGGCCGCCAGCGAGCTCTTCCAAGCCGACTCGACGCGCCAGCCGTACGACGCGAGCCACGATCACCTGGTCATCAGCCCCGAGACCACGCGCAAGCACCTGACCAAGTTCATCAAGGGCGCGAAGAAGGAGCTGCTGATCTACGACGAGAAGGTGTCGGACAATGCGATGGTCAAGCTGCTGCGGGAGCGCGTCGCGGCCGGCGTCGAGGTGAAGGTCATCGGCAAGGTGGTCCCCGCGGTCGCCGGCATCTACACGGCGAAGCCGACGCGTCTGCGGCTGCACGTGCGCGCCATCGTGCGCGACCGCAAGGCGGCGTTCGTGGGCAGCCAGAGCCTGCGGCGGACGCAGATCGACGGCCGGCGCGAGATCGGGATCATTGCCCCGCACTCGAAGGTAGCCGCGGCCATCGCTCGTGTCTTCGAGCAGGACTGGGCCGACGCGATGCCGAAGGCCGAGGCGCGCGATAAGCAGGTCGCCGAAGAAGTGGCGGTCGCCGCGAGCTAGTCCCCCTGCCGGCGGGCGATGACGCCCGAGTCCACCACCTCGCCGGTGCGCGAGATGGCGTTGAACACCATCTCGTCCTTGAAGATCTCGGCCGCCAGGAAGACCTGCTGGTCGGCCACGATGCGCTCGGAGAACGGCTGCCCGCGGCGGTAGTCGCCTTTGCGCAGGGCGCCGCCTGATCCGGTGAGGAAGTACTGAATCCCGCCCTGCGGTTTCATCCGCTCGTAGATGTGGTCGTGGCCGCCAAAGACCACGCTCACACCGTATTTGATGAACAACGGTTCGAGGGCCGCGCGCAGCGTGAGGTCCGAGCCATGCCTGCCGCCCGACGAATACAGCGGGTGGTGACAATAGACGATCTTCCAGTCCTCCTTCGCCGACTTGAGCGTCTCCTCGAGCCACTCGATCTGCTCGGGCACCAGATAGGTGCTCTCGAGCGCGATGAAGCGGACGTCCTGCTCGGGGGCTTTGAACGAGTAGTACAGCTTGCCGTCCATGTTGAACAACTTGTAGTAACGCTGCTCCCGCGAGTCGTGATTGCCGAGCGACGCGTAGAACTTCACGCCCGCGTCGAGGAGCGGCTTGTACGGCGTCTCGAACTTTCTTTGGAAGTCCTGCGGCCGATCCGAGCCGTAGATGTTGTCGCCCGCGGTCGCCACCATCTCGAAGGGGAACGTCTGGTGGAGGACGGCCATCTGATTGGCCAGTTCGTACTGGCCGCGCTCGCCGGTCCCGAAATCGCCAAACACGACGAACTTGAGCGAACCATCCCGGTTCGGCAGCGAGACGGGTGCTGCGGCGACTGGGGGGGCCGCCACCTGCACGGCGTTGCCGGCGACTCGCGACGCCGATGGCCCCGTCGCGCACGACAGGCACGACGCCACGACGGCGGCCACCGCGCAGTAACGGAGAAGGGCAGATGGCATGGGGGTGATCACGTTACGCGGGCAGCGCCCTGGGCACCAGGTCCACGACGATGTGCGCGTGCACATCGAGGAGGATAAGCGAGTCGCCGACGAACCGGTACTCGAGCTCCTCCGGCAGCGGGGGCAGCGCCTTCAGCACGTCCGGCGGCATGCTGGCGAGCGGCACTCGGTCTGGGTAGCGCCCATTGACCTTCACCTGCACAAACCAGGGGTTCTCGTCCTGAATCGTGTTCCGAAGCTTCACGTGATCGACGTTGACGAACAGCCGCTTCAGCAGCGCGCGGATGAAGACCTGCGCGGACTCGGTGAACACGTCGCCCTGTTTCGCCATCTGCCGGCTCGACCCGATGAGCGTGCCGAGCGCGCGCTGGTGGCGATCGATCTGTTCCGGTGTCCCTTCCTTGGGGAGCTTCGGGAGCGTGGACTCGAGCTTCTCGTGGAGCGCCACGTACTCCGCCACCCGCATCTTGAATTCGGCGAGCTCGGGGGCGTTGCGGTTCTCCCGAGCCTGCGCCTGGGCGGTGGCGGCGCTGGGGCTGGTAGGCGGCGTCTGCGCCGGCTTCTGCGTGTCCGCACGGACGAAGGTGGCCACGACGGCGCACACGGCGGCGGTCAGCACCCATCGATTGAGCAGCAAGCGGCCCACGTCCACGTCCGCCGAGCTTGCAAGCAATGTGCCCCTTACAGGACCCGGGGCGGTGGCGATTGGGGCGATAGGCGGACCGCCGCCTGAATGACCAAGCCAAACCAGCACGACGGTCGCGCCTCGGATGAGTCACATCCCTGGATCCCATTTTGCAAAACCCCATCAACGTGGCTCGGAACCGCATCGACATCAAGCGTTTCCGCGTTCCCCCCTCGGGCCGGTTCTCATTGGCCAATTTCGATCCGGCGGACACGTCGCCCTTCGAAACGCGGGAGGGCACGCGCAAGCTGCTCGCCAAGCGCGTGCACCGGCTGTTCGAGCTGGGCGACCTGCTCTATGCGCAGAGCCGCTGGTCGGTGCTCTTCATCTTCCAGGCGATGGACGGGGCCGGCAAGGACAGCGCGATCAAGCACGTGCTGCGGGGGCTCGACCCCAAGGCCACCCAGGTCTTCAGCTTCAAGACCCCGTCACCCGAGGAGCTGAAACACGACTTCATGTGGCGGTGCCTGAAGAATCTCCCCGAACGGGGACGCATCGGCATCTTCAACCGGTCGTATTACGAAGAAGTGCTCGTGTCGCGCGTGCACCCGGAGCTGCTGGAGCAGCGCCAGCTTCCGGCGTGCTGCATGACGCCGCATATCTGGCGCGATCGTTTCGAGGACATCCGTGACATCGAACGCTATCTCGGGCGCAACGGCACGGTGATCCGCAAGATCTACCTGAACGTGTCGAAGGCCGAGCAGCGTCGCCGCTTCCTGATGCGGCTGCACAACCCCGAGAAGCGCTGGAAGTTCTCGATCAACGACATCAACGAGCGCCTGCGGTGGAAGGAGTACATGACCGCGTACGAGGAGGCCATGCGCGCCACCACCACCGAGGACGCGCCGTGGTACGTGGTGCCGGCCGACAACAAGTGGTTCACACGGCTGGCCGTGGCCCAGATCGCGATCGACACCCTCGAAGCGCTCAAACTGAAGGTGCCGACGATGTCACACCACGACGCCCGGGCGCTGAATAACGCGCGGCGCCGCCTCCGCTTCAAGTCCAAGTAGCGTCCC
>DASRPM010000247.1:0-30460 GCA_035646375.1 Vicinamibacterales bacterium | reverse complement strand
CACCGCCTCGATGTCGCGCTCGACCACGCGAAGGTCGCCCGACTTGAGCGCGCCGACGTTGATCACCATGTCGATCTCGCGGGCGCCGTCGAAGAGCGCCCGCCGCGTCTCGTAATGCTTCACGTCCGGGGTGGTGGCGCCGAGCGGAAAGCCCACCACCGAACAGACCTTCACCGGCGACCCGTGCAGCAGCCGCGCGCAGGTGGCCACCCACGTCGGGTTCACGCAGACGCTGGCGAAGCGGTACTCCGCGGCCTCGCGGCACAGCGCCTCGATTTCGGTCCGCGCCGCGTCGGCCTTCAGCAGCGTGTGGTCGATCATGCCGGCCACGTCCGCCGCACCGCCGGCGGCGTGCAGCCCCAGCCGCGACGCGCCCGCCTCGATGACACCACGCAGGCGGTCGGGACAGCACTCGAAGAGCACCGCGTGGCAGGCGCAGCGCACGGGCGCCGCCGCGGCCTGGGCCGCGGTGACCTCCTCGACGATGATGCGAATCAGCCGCTCGAGCTCGGGTGCCGCCATTACGAACGGGGGCGCGCCTCGAGGGCGCGAATCTTGGCGAGCCGGCGGATGTAGCGCGCCTCGCGCATCGGCGTGTCGAGGAACACGTCGGCAATGGCCAGGGCCTCGGCCACCGACAGGAGCGTCGAGCCGAGGGCCAGCACGTTGGCGCCGTTGTGCTGCCGCGCGTAGCGCGCCAGCGTCTCGCTGGTGCACATGGCCGCGCGCGCCCCGGCCACCTTGTTGGCGGCGATGCACGACCCGAGGCCGGCGCCGTCGATGACCACGGCGGCATCCGCCTCTCCGCGCGCGACCTGCACGGCGGCGGCCGCCGCGGTATCGGGATAGTCCACCGGATCGGTGGTGGTCGTGCCGAGGTCGTGGGCGGCCAGGCCGCGGCTGCGGAAATGCTGCACGAGGGCGGCCTTCAGCGCGAGCGACGTGTGATCGCCGGCCAGGGCAACGGTGCGGATGGCCGCCACCGGCGCCAGCGCCGCCAGATCGGCATCGGGCGTGTCGGCGACGACCGTCACGCGCCGCGCGCGCAGCGTGTCCTGCGCCAGCGGTGTCACGTGACCGCCGGCGGCAAGCGCGATCGTGCTGCCGTACTCCAGCACGCGCGCGTCGGCCTCGGTCACGATGTGGAAGCGCTTCACGATGAAGCGCTATGTTACATTGAGCGCGGCTTGGAGACGCTCATCACCGCCGACGACGTGAATGCGCGCGTGCGCGCCCTGGCGGCCGAGATCCGGCGCGATCACCCCGACGGCGTGCACCTGATCGGCGTCCTCAAGGGCTCGTTCATCTTCCTCTCGGATCTGGCGCGCGCGATCGCGGAAGACTCGGACGGCACCGGCGTGACGATGGACTTCATGGCGGTCTCGAGCTACGGCACGTCCTCCAACTCCTCGGGCCAGGTGCAGCTGCTCAAGGATCTCGACGCACCCATCCAGGGACGCGACGTGGTCGTCGTCGAGGACATCATCGACACCGGGCTGACGCTCACCTACCTCCACCAGGTCCTGCGCGCGCGCAAGCCGCGCCGCCTGCGCACCGCGTGTCTCCTGAGCAAGCCGTCGCGCCGCAAGGTCGACGTGGACGTGGAGTACGTGGGCTTCACGATCGAGGACCGGTTCGTGGTGGGCTACGGGCTCGACTACGCCGAGGCGTACCGGGCGCTGCCCTTCATCGGCGTCGTGCAGGTATAGCGGTGGGCCGCCTGAAGGCGGCCCCTACAGTTCTGGCCCCTACTTCTGTATCGCTTCTTCCGTCTTCACCTGGAAGCGCCGGAAGCGGCCGTAGGTGGCAACGCCTCTGACGTCTCCGCGGTTGCCGTCGGGATACCAGTCCCGCATCTCGGCCGGCACGTCGATGCCGAGTTCCGGCTGGTGGCGATAGGTGGTCACGATCTCCGGCGGGGTCCGCCAGGGGCCGGCCTGGAGCCGCGTCCTCACCACCCGGCCGGTCTGCTCGTCCACCCAGAGCAGCCCGCGCGACGGCAGGTCCTGGTTGGCGCCAAATCGCAGGATGGTTGGAATCTGGAATTCCTGGAACCGCACGGTCCTGATGTTCGCTCCGAGACTCTTTTCGATGCCCGCAAGGTTGAACCGGAAGCGCTTCCGGTAATCAGGTTGCAGGAACACCATCGCCACGACGGGGTTGTTCAAGGTGCCGATGTCGAGCAGGTTGTAGCGCGCGCCCTCCTCGCCGAGCGCCCTGGCGCGAGCCACGGGGTTGGTGACGGGCGATGTGAACAGCTTCATCAAGCGGTCAGCCTGCGCGGCGTCGCGCACCGGCTTGCCGTCCACCTCGAACACGTCGCGCAACGCCATCGACCCCACGACGTCGGGGTACTTGATGAACAGGAACTCGGACTTGATGGTGCGCTTGCGATGCGGAGACGACGTCTCCTGAACGTAGACCTCTTCGGCCACGACGTTCTCGAAGGCCCCGATGAACTTCAGCACGTACGCCGTGGCACGGTCGAGGACCGTCTGCAGGTCCGGTTCGTCCGCCGCACGGAGCCGCGGGGCCGCGCTGGTCAGCGCCGCGACCGCGAGGACACCGAGCAAGCGGCAGCGGGTTCGCATGGCCCCTATTTCACCGCCGCGCGCACTTTCACCGCCATGGCGCGCGCGTCCTTGAGCACGGTGTCGGCGTCGAGCGTCAGCACCTTGCGATCCCGCATCAGCACCTGGCCGTTGACGATGGTATCGCGGACGTCGTCGCCGCGGGTGGCGTACACCAGATGCGAGATCGGGTCGTACATCGGCGTCTGACGGGCCGCGCGCATTGACACCACGATCAGGTCCGCGCGCTTGCGCGGCTCGATCGATCCGATCACCCGCTCGAGCCCCAGCGCGCGCGCCCCGCCCATGGTGGCCATCTCGAGCGCCACGCCCGCCGGGACGACCCGCGGGTCCACGGTCTGCAGCTTGGCCAGGAGCGACGCCGTCCGCATGGCCTCGAACATGTCGAGGTCGTTGTTGCTGGCCGCGCCATCGGTGCCGAGCCCGAGCGCCACGCCGGCACGAAGGTAGCCGGTCACCGGCGCCGCGCCGCTCGCCAGCTTCATGTTGCTCTCGGGGTTGTGCGACACGCCGACGCCGCGGGACTTGAGAATCGCGATGTCGGCATCGCTGGCCCAGACGCCGTGCGCCGCCAGGACGCCCTCGCCGAGCACGCCCAGGCTGTCGAGATACGCCACCGGTGAGGTGCTGAACCGCTCGCGCGCCGTTTGAATCTCGTCGCGCGTTTCCGCGACGTGAATGAGCATCGGCACCGCGTGCTTCTTGGAGAGCTCGCGGGCCGCCTTCAGGGTCGGACCGTCGAGCGTGTAGATCGCGTGCGGCGCCACCGCCGGCGTGATGAGCGGGTCGCCCTTGAACTGGTTGATGAACGCCTCGGCGCGCGCCAGCCCGTCGGCCGGCGTCTTGGCGTCGGCCACGGGGAACTGGATGACGGTTTGACCGAGCACGCCGCGCAGGCCGGCGGCTTTGGCCTCCTTCGCGATCTCCTCCTCGAAGTAATACATGTCCACGAAGGTCGTGGTGCCCGACTCGATCATCTCGAGCGCCGCCAGACGGGTGCCGACGCGCACGAACTCAGGCGAGACGAGCTTGCCCTCGGCCGGGAAGATGTACTTGTTCAGCCACTCCTGCAGCGCCAGGTCGTCGGCGAGGCCGCGCAACAGCACCATCGGCGCGTGCGTGTGCGTGTTCACCAGCCCGGGCATGATGATCTGCCCGTCGGCGTCCAGCGTGTCGGTGCCGCGGAACTGCTTGCGGATGGCCTCGTCGGTGTCCACGGCCACGATGTCCGTGCCGTCCACAGCGACGGCGCCGTTCTCGATCACGCGGCGGGCGCCGTCCATCGTGATGACGGTGCCGTTGTGCACGACGAGGGACACCTGACGCGTGGCCTGTGCGGACAGGAGCGCCGAGAAGACGACGAGGAGGACGGCGACACCGGCGCGCATCCCAGGAATTCTAGCCGGAGTACTATGGCGGCCGTGCCATTTCACCTCGTAGACCACCCGCTGGCCCACGATGCGCTGGCCGAGCTCCGCGACGCCCGCACGCCGCCCCCGGCGTTCCGCGCCGCCGCGCACCGAATCAGCCTGATCGTCGCCGCCGAGGCCCTGAGGGATATCCCGACCGAAGCCGACACGGTGGCCACGCCCATCGGTCCGGCGGACGCCCGCATCGTCAGAGCGGACATCGTGATCGTGCCGGTGCTGCGCGCCGGACTCGGGATGGTGGAGTCGATCCTGGAGCTCCTGCCGCGAGCCCGCGTGGGACATATCGGGTTGCAGCGCGACGAGGCCACGGCCGCCGCCTCACGCTACTATTCGCGGCTCCCGCCCGGACTCGCAGCCAGCGTCGTCCTGCTCGCGGACCCGATGCTCGCCACCGGCGGCAGCGCCGTCGCAGCGGTCGATATCATCAAGAGCGCCGGCGTGCGCGCCATCCGCATGATGAGCGTGGTGGCGGCGCCGGAGGGCGTGGCCGCCATGACGGCCGCGCACCCCGACGTGCACATCTATTCGCCGGCGCTCGACGCCTCGCTCAACTCCCGCAAGTTCATCGTGCCCGGCCTCGGCGACTTCGGCGACCGGCTGTACGGAACAATCTGAGGGCTTAAGGCTTAGGGCTTACGGCTTAGGCCCGTTCGTACGTGGGGGCCGCCTTCAGGAGGCCCGTTGTACGTAGACGCGGACCTTCAGGTCCGCCTGATGCGCATGTTAGAGTAGGGGTTCGGTCGGGCGCGTGGCTCAGCGGTAGAGCATTCGCTTCACACGCGAGGGGTCGGTGGTTCGATTCCACCCGCGCCCACCACTTCCAACTCTTCAATCACAAGGACTTCGGGTCGGCGCGTCTGTGACGTCTCGGCGCGAAGACGTGGCAACATCTGCGCGTGCGATTTTCGCTTCGTGGCGGTTGCTGGCGTGCGTTGCTGGTGGTGTGGGCGCTCCACAGCCCGCTGTCGGCCGTGGCATACGGCGAGACCAGGCACGTGCTGGTGTTGTCGTCCTCCGAGCGGCCGTTCGCGCCGCAAACAGGCTTTGCCGACGCGCTCGTCAAGGAGCTGATCCGATCGTCTCGCGAGCCCATTCGTTTCGTCGAGGTCTCGGTACAGGCCGCGCGCGCGAGCGGTGAGGCACCCGATGTCTCGATCGCGCAGCGCATACGGTCCGCATCTGGATCTCACAGGCTGGACCTGGTCATCACGATCGGCGGGCCCGCAGCCACTTTCGCGCGACAGTTCCGCCAGCAGCTCTTTCCCGCCACGCCGATGATCATCGCCGGCGTCGACGGCCGCTTCGTCGCGAACGGCACCTTCACCGACAACGAGACGACGGTGACCACGCACCACGATCCGGCGCTGATGATCGACGAGATCCTGCGTCTCCAGCCCGAGACGCGCACCGTCATGGTGGTCGTTGGTGCCTCACAGGTGGAACAGTTCTGGTTGCAGGAAATGAAGCGTGAATTCCGCCGGTTCGACGGCCGGCTGCAATTCAACTGGACCAACGAGCTGTCCTTCGACGAGATCGTGGAACGCAGCCGAACGATGCCGGCCCAGTCCGCCATTTTCTTCGCGATACTGGCGCTGGACGGCAAGGGTGAACCGAGGGTCGAAGCTGACGCGGTCACGTCGCTCCACGCCGCCGCCAATGCGCCGATGTTCGCGTTGCACGGCAGGCTCATGGGGCGCGGCATCGTCGGCGGCCCGATGGTATCCGCCGACGAGCTGAGTCGAACGACCACCCAGGTCGCGCTCCGCCTGCTCGCCGGCGAATCGCCGGGCCGCATCAAGACACCCACGCAGCGCGCCGGCCAGCCGACCTACGACGCGCGCGAGTTGCGACGCTGGAAGATCGACGAAAGCCGTCTCCTGCCGGCCAGCGTCGTGCTGTTCCGAGAGCCGACGTTCTGGCGGCGCTATCAGCGCCCGATCACGATCGGCGCGCTGCTGGCTGGGATTCCGGTCGGGGCGATCGTCCTGCTCCTCGGCCTCATCAATCAGCGGCGCGCCCAGAGCCGCGGACCGGTTGCGAAGGAGGTGCTCACGCCGGGACCTGCGGATGCGACGGTCAAGGTGTGGACCGCGGGCGCCGATGGCCAGCGCGTGGAAGCCGGCCAGCCCCCCGGCGCCGCGCAGCACGACTCGTGGACGGCCTTCATGCATCCCGATGACGTCGAGCGATGCCGCGAGATCTATCGTGGTGCGCTCGAGAGGCGTGAGCCGTTTCAAATGGAGTATCGCGTCCGCGAGGCCGAGCGCGGGGAGCGATGGGTCCTCGACACGGGGATCGTCAGGTTCTGCGGAAAAGCCTTCGACGGTTACGTCGGGTCGGCCGTCGACATCACCAGGCTTGGGCTGGCGCGCGCGGAGCTGTCAGATCTGAGTCGCCACCTGATGCAGGCGCACGAACGTGAGCGCGCGGCGCTCGCCAAGACGCTGCACGACAACGTGTGCCAGCGGATGGTGGCGCTCACGATGCGGCTGCACAACCTGCAGGGCGCGGCGGACAACGCCGAGATCGCCGATATCACGGAGACGCTGGCAAGCCTGGTCGGCGAGATCGCCGCGGTGTCGGAGTCGGTCCATCAACGGCTCGAGTTGCTGGGCCTGACGGCCGCAGGCCGGGTACTGTGCAAGGACGTGTCCGCGCGCTACGGCGTGGCGATCCACTTTCAGGACGAAGGCGTTCCTCGCGATCTGCCGTCCGACATCGCGCTCGCCCTCTTTCGGGTGCTGCAGGAAGCAACCGTCAACGCGGTCGTCCACTCTGCCGCACGCGAGGTCTGGGTGTCGCTGCGCGGCACCGCCGACGAGATTCGACTGCAAATCGTGGATCACGGGATCGGCTACGATACGCAGCGTCCGGTTCCGATCGGCGGGGTTGGCCTGGTGGCCATCCGCGAACGGCTCAAACACGTCCACGGCGACAGCAGGATCGTATCGCGTCCAGGCGAGGGAACGCGCGTCGAGGCCTGGGTGCCATTACGGCTGGACGCGTGAGCACCGGCCGTCGGTCTGGAGGAACCCGAACCGAGATCCCCACGTTCGGGCTCCTCGTCGCCACGGGCACGTCCGACTAACTCGGCGCGTGCTTGGCCACCGGCACTGGCAGCTGGTGCTCGCTGATGGTCTGCAGCGTATCCACCACCTCGCCACCGAGCGACGTCTCCGGCGAAATCGTGAGCACGAGATCGTTCATCGACACGATGCCGACGAGCGTGCCGTCCTTGTCCACCACGGGCAACCGGCGCACGCGGTGCGACTTCATCTTTCCCATCGCCTGATGCACATCGTCGCGCGGTGAGCAGGTGACCGGGTTCGGACGCGCCACCGAGCCCACGGTGAGCTGCGACGCCCTCGCGTCGCGCGTCGCGAGCGCGATGAACAGATCGCGATCGGTGACCACGCCTTTCAGCACGCGCCCGTCCACGACGGGCAGCACGCCGCAATCGCCTTCCCACATGAGGCGGGCAGCTTCCGCCACCGTCGTCTCCACGTCACACGCAATCGGTCCAGGGGTCATTACTTCGGCTATCTGCATGACGAGTTCCTCCGCCACGAAGACAGTACGCAAGCGCCGTGCCCCGGCGCCTGCGTGGTCGGAAGGACGCGGATGAACTATCGTCCGCGAGTGAGGCTGATGTTGATCGGAGTGGGCGCGTCGTCGCGCACGTCTACTTCAGTCGAGAATCGCTGGAAGCCCTGCAGCTCCACCTCGACGCGGTGACGCCCGGCGGGCAGCTGCACCTCGAACTCGCCGTCGCCGGACGTGAGCCAGCGCTGGCCGTCGATCGACACCTCGGCCTCGCGCGGCTGCACATGCAGCACGAGCGTGCCGAAGCCCTCGGCGTCTCCGCGCTCGGGGCGCCCGCCGCGCCGCACGACGGGCGGAGCGCTGCGCGGGGCCGCGCCGCGCGGCTCGTTGTAGCTGCCGTCCGGCGGCGGCGGCACCGGCGGCGCCACCTCGGGCGGTTCGCTCGTTTCGCCGGCCGCGAGCGGCACGAGCGTGTCGTGCATCTTGATGGTCGAGCCCGGCTGAAGGTAGAGGTTCTTCCGCACCGTGCGGAAGCCGTCCAGAAACAGCTCGATGCGGTGGCCGCCGGGCGTCAGCGGCAGCCGCTGGAACGTGCCGTCGAAGTCGTCCACGATGCCGGCGTAGAAGCCGTCCACGTAGACCGCGGCTTCACGCGGCGTGGCCTGGATCCGGACCTCGGCGCGGTAGTCGAACACCGGGTAATAGCCCCAGCCGTACGCCGAACGCGGCCACCACGGATATGGCCCGTAGAACGGGTCGTAGAAGTAGCCGCCCACGAACACGTACGAGCCGCGGGTGCCGTAATACGGCCGCGCGCCCCCGTCGACGACCGCCCCACCGCTGGGCCCCGGTGCCGGACGAACGCCGCCCTGCGGCTGGGCGCCCCCGTCACGGGGCACGGCGCGGCGCTCTCCTCCTCCGCCTCCTCCTCCGCTTCGTTGGGGCTCGGCGCTCGGACCCGGCGCGCTGAGCAGCATGCAGATGGCCATCCCGGCCAACCAATGGGTTCGTCGCATGAGAGCTGCTCCCAGTGATCGCCGGTGCGTCTGCTGGCGAAACGCGGGCGATCACAAGCTCAGCGAGCAAACGTGATGCCGCGCGAGGACGAGGAACTGGCGCGGTTTCCGGGGGGTTGCGCGGTCGAGCGTCGCCGGAAGGGCGCAGCGAGTGACCCGTTGGCAGGACAGTGCCGTGCCGGGCGCGCTTCAGACGCGGGCGAGTGAGCGGCCGGCCGCGGCCCTCACGTAGTGGGGCCCGCTGACGCGGAGGAACTGGTCCTCGACCAGACGGTTCAGCACGTCGAGGCTGGTGTGGGGGTCGGCGTTCCACAGCCGGCAGGCCTGCGCGAGCGTGAGCCGCAGGCCCGGCATTTCCATGTACTCGCCATGAACGCGCTGCAGTAGTCCGAAGTCGCCCACTGCGTGGAGCCGATCGGCCATGGCTCGTTCCTTTCTCCCCGGTGCCTCGCCGCCGTGGGGAAGACGGCGGGACGTGAACATGTGCACGTCGCGTGCCTACGTCTCGTTCACGCCTCGAGCGCCGCCGCACCTCGCTGCTGGGCTGCTGGAGGCAACCCGAACTTTTCGATCCGGTAACGCACCTGATCGCGGTTGATGCCGAGCAGCCGTCCCGCGTGCGTCTGGTTCCAACCGGTGCGATCCAGCGCCTGCAGAAGGAGATCGCGTTCGACCGCTTCGAGGTTGAGCCCCTCGTGCGGCAGCTTGAACGTGGTGGCGCGCGCGCCGCGCGGCAGCGCGGAGAAGTCGTCGGGCGTCAGCCAGTCGCGCTCGACGAGCAACATGGCTCGCTCGATCACGTTGCGCAGCTCGCGGACGTTGCCCGGCCACCCGTACTGTTCCAATACGGCAATCGCGTCTGGCGTCAACCCGCGGACACGCTTGCGGAACTCCTGGTTGTAGCGCTCCACGTACCACTTCGCGAGCTGCGGCACGTCGCCGCGCCGCGAGCGCAGCGAAGGCAGCACCACCGGCATCACCTGCAGGCGGTAGAACAGATCCTCGCGGAACTTCCCGGCCCGCACTTCCGCCTCGAGATCGCGGTTCGTCGCGGCAATCACCCGCACGTCCACGCGGATGTCGTTGAGGCCGCCCACGCGCTTGAACGTCTTCTCCTCGAGGAACCGCAGCAGCTTGGCCTGCAGGCCCGGCATCATTTCGCCGATCTCGTCGAGGAACACCGTGCCGCCGTCGGCGGTCTCGAACAGACCGCGCTTCTGTTGACGCGCGTCGGTGAACGCGCCGCGCTCGTGCCCGAACAGCTCGCTCTCGAGCAGATGCTCCGGCAGCGCCGAGCACGTGATGTTAACGAACGGCTTCGCCGCACGATCGCTGTTGTAGTGAATGGCCTTGGCCGCCAGGTCCTTGCCGGTGCCCGTCTCGCCGGTGAGCAGCACCGTGGACGCCGGGCTGCCGGCGATGCGTCCGAGCAGTGTCTTGACCGCCGTCATCGCCGGCGACTGGCCGATGATCCCGTCGAAGCTGTAGGCCTTGGCCTGCGTGGTGCGGAACGCCCGCACCTCGCTGCGCAGCCGGCTGGTTTCGAGCGCCTTCTCGACGCAGACCGCCACTTCGTCGAGGTCGAACGGCTTGTTCAGATAGTCGTAGGCGCCATGACGCATCGCGTCGACGGCGTTCTCGACCGTGGAGAACGCCGTCATCAGGATCACCGGCGTATCGGGCGCGGTTTCCTTGATGCGGCGCAGCACCGTGAGCCCGTCGCCGTCCGGCAGGCGGTAGTCCAGCAGCACGAGGTCCACCCCCGCCGCATGCTCCATACCGCCGGCCGCGGTACCCGCCTCGACCACCGTGTAACCCTCGCGCGTGAAGCGCTCCCGCAGAGACCAGCGGACGAGGTCCTCGTCGTCAACGATGAGCAGTGTTGCTTTGGCCATGTGGCGCGTCGCTCCTCCGGGAAATTTCCCCGGCCGTGCGGATAATTCCGCGCGGGAAGCCCTCTAAACGGCTCGTACACCGTTAGTTGGCAACTTCCGGGCCCGGTTTGAATGGAGCGAAGCGCGCGTGGGGGCTATCTGGTGTGAGGGCCGCCTGAAGGCGGCCCCTGCGTCAGGACGGATTCTTGAGGGTGTTGATGAGCGCCTGCAGCATCTGGCTGTAGGCCTCGTCTTGCGCCACGTAAATCTTGGTGTACTCCTGCTCCGACAGCTTGGCCTTGCGCCAGTCGCCGTCGAAGGCGGTGGTCTTGCCCACTGCGTCCACGGTGTCGAACGGCTGGTTCTTCTCGCGCTTGAACTGCAGGCCGTTCGCCCCGAGATCGTAGATGAACGTCTTGGACGTCTGATCCACCGCCCCGTTGAGCTCGACGTACAGATCCTTGAACGACTTCTGCAGGACCAGATACTTCATCCGATCCGGTACCGTCGTCTTCGCACTCACGACCACGAGCTGGCTCCCGGGAAAGTACATGGCGGCCACGTACTCGTCTCTGGCGCCTCGGTTCCCGGCCGCGGCGTCGAGCTTCATCGAATCGAGCAGCTTCACGAGCTCGCCGGCCAGCGGCGCGGACTTGGATGCCGGCGCCTGCGCGAACGCGAGGCCGGGACACAACACCAGGGCAGCAAACACCGACGACATCAGGGTTCTTCTCACGTGTCCCGTTCCTCCCGGCGTCGCTTGTAACAAAACCGCGACTGCCCCGTCAATCCGGCCTTGAGGGTAGCACCTGAAGCCTGAAGCCCGAAGCCTGCAGATTTCACCCAATGAACAGGTCTTCGTCGGGGGCACCCTGGCCGCCGCGACGAGCCGCCGGGCGAGCTGGACGGGACTCTTCGGGCTCGCGCGGCTCCTGGGCCGCCCTGGGCTCGCCCTGGTCCCGGAAGCTGGCAATCACGTTCTTGAGCGTGTTCAGGAGCGCCAGGCCGTCCCGCGCCGGCTGGAGAATCGTCTGCTGCACGGTGGCCGCCGTGTCCTCGACCCGGCGGGCGACACTGGTCACCAGCGTATCGAGCCGATCGACCTGCGCCGCGGCCAGCGCCGACGCGCGGGCGGCCTCCTCCGACACTTTCTGCAGGTTGGCGACGATCGGCCGGACGTCCTGCTCGAAGCGGCTGGCCATCTCGCCCACCCGCCTGGCCGCACGCAGCGCCGCCACCATGGCGCCCACTTGAATGGCCGCCATCACGAGGACGCCAAGGGCGATGAGCCCGAGATAGAGATCGGCCATCAGAACAGGCTGACCCTGATGTTCAAGTACTTCTTCGGGTCGGCCTTGATGGCGGCGATGAGCGACCGCGCCTCGTCGAGCGTGCCGTTGAATTTCTCGTACATCGCCTTGTCGTTCAGCAGCAGCCCCATCGTGCCCTCACGCTGCTGCAGCGCCGCCGCCACCTTGTCGAAGCGCTCGCTCATCGAGTTGATGCGGTCGTACAGCTCCCTCTCGGTGAACAGCTTGCCCATGGTGTTGTCGCCCCGGTTCATGCGGCCGGTCGTGGCATCCAGGTTGGCCGTGAGCGACGTCAGCGACTTGGCCATCGCGTCATCGGTCAGGAGCTTCCCCAGGCTCCCTTCGCCGGCCCGTATGCGCGCCGTCACTGCCTCGAGGTTCTGCAGCGACCCTTCGAGCGCCTTGGCCATGGCGGGGTCTTTCGAGAGGCGGCCAATGCTGCCGTTGGGATTGTTTAGATTGCGCGCCACCTGCTCGTAGGCGCCGAGCAGCTCGTTGAGCTCGCTGTGCAGCGTGTCCTCGGTGAAGAGCTTGCCCACGGTGCCCTTGCCGGACCGGATGTCGCCAAGGAGACCACTGAGCTGGTCGATTCCGGCGGACGCCTTTTCCGCCACGTCGGTGAGTGAGCCGGCGGCCGGGCCCGAGCGCACGTAGCCCCATTCCGGCACCGGCGTGCCCTGGCTCGAGGCGGTAATGTCCACCGCGGACTCGCCGAGCAGCGACACCGACCCCAGCGACGCCACCGACGACGACGTGATGCGCGGCGACATCTCCTTGCTGACTTCCATCAGCACTTCGACGCGGTCGCCGATGAACTCGACGTCCGTCACCGAGCCGACTTCCACACCGGCCACGCGCACCGGCGCGCCGGCCTTCAACCCGGCGATGTTGGTGAACACCGTCTTGACGCCGTAGCGCTGCCAGAAGAAGCCGCCTTCTCCGCTGAGGAGAAAGATCAGCAGCCCGGCCATCACCAGGGCGAAGATGGACACCAGACCGATCTTCAGCTCGGCCCAGGCCAGTGAACGCGTGCGGGGCATGGCTCGATCCTCTAGGACAAGAAAGTGCGAATGTACGGATCCGTGGACGCGCGCAGCTCGGCGGCGTTGCCTTCGAATGCCACGAGCCCTTCCTTCAACATGATGAACTCCGCCTCGTCGGTCTTTGCCGCGTCCCCCGGCGACACCTGAATCTGGCCGGCGGCCCGGCGCGCCTCGTGCGTGGCCACGAAGAACGCGTCGCGCAGCTGGTGCGTGACGACGATCGAGCTCACCTCTTCGAAGTCCCGGAGCTTGACGATCTCCTCGTCCACCGTGATTGCCGTGATCGGGTCGAGGCCGGTCGTCGCCTCATCGTACAGGAGGACGCCCGGTTTCGACGCCATGGCACGGGCAATCGCCACCCGGCGCCGCTGCCCGCCCGAGAGCTCGGACGTCCGTCGGTCGATGTATTCCGCCAGGCGGACGAAGCCCAGCACTTCTTCCACACGCCGGCGCACGTCGTCCAGCGGCATGTCAGTGTCCTCGTAGAACTTGAACCCGACGTTCTCGCCGACGGTGAGCGAGTCGAAGAGCGCGCCCTCCTGAAACACCATCCCGAGGTCGCCCCGCATGCGGAGCAGCTCGCGCTCGTCCATCTGATCGACTCGTTGGCCGTGGACCAGCACTTCGCCGGCGTCGGGCTTCAGCAGGCCGAGGATCAGCTTCAGGATGGTGGACTTGCCGGATCCGCTGGCGCCGAGAATCAGCTTCGTGTGGCCTGACAGCAGCGTGAAGCTGACGTCCTTCAGCACCACCTTCTCGTCGAAGGCCAGCGACACGTGGCGCAGCTCCACGTCCGGCGGTTCCGCCGTGCTTGCCGCGCCCGCGCGCGCCCGACCTTCGAGGGGATTCAGCGCCATCAGTAAAGCAGGTTCATGAGCAGCTGCGTCACGAACAGGTCCACGGCAATGACGGCGACGGAGGCGGCCACCACGGCCTGCGTGGTGGAGCGGCCCACCCCTTGCGTGCCGCCGCTCGTGCGCATCCCGACGTGGCAGCCGAGGGTGACAATCGCAAAGCCGAGCACGAACGGCTTGATGAGCCCCATCCAGGCGTCCTGCAGGTAGAGCCCGTCGGTCACCGACGTCCAGTACACGCTCGACGACACGCGCAGCTGAAAGACCGTAATGATCCAGCCGCCGAGGATGCCGAACGTGTCGGCGATGATCGTCAGGATCGGCGTCATGATCACGCCGGCGAGCACGCGCGGCACGACCAGCTTGCGGATCGGGTCGGTGCCGAGCGCGCGCAGCGCGTTGATCTGATCGGTCACCACCATCGAGCCGAGCTCGGCGGCAATGCCGGAGCCGACGCGCCCGGCGAGCATCAGGCCCGTGAGCACCGGGCCGAGCTCTTTGACCATGGAAGCGCTCACCAGCCGGCCGACGAACGGCCGCGCCCCGAACTGGTCGAGCGTGAAGCCTGATTGCAGCGCCAGCACCGCGCCGGTGAAGAACCCGGCGAGCACGACGACCGTCAGCGATCCGATCCCGATCTGATCGAGCTGTTCGACCAGGTCGTGCATGTAGAAGGGGCGCGAGAAGCAGGCGCGCACCACGGTAATCTGCAGGCGCACGTACTCCTGCACCTCGAGCACCGCCGCCTTGAGTCCCTTCTGGACGAAATCGAGCACGGGCTATCCGGCCACCGGGAGGTCACCGAGCCCGAGCTCGCCGGTGCGGAGTCCCTTGAGGGTGTCGCGCAGCGCCGCGGCGCGCTCGAAGTCGAGATTGCGCGCCGCCGACTTCATCTCGGCTTCGAGCCGGCGGATCTCGGCGTCGCGCTCGGCCATGGTGCGGAACGTGCGCCGCGTCTCACGCGGCTCGGGGACCGCGCCGTAGTCGCGCTCGTACACGCTCGACATGACGTCGTCGATGTCGCGCACCACCGACTCGGGCGTGATGCCGTGCTCGAGGTTGTAGGCCCCCTGCCGCACCCGCCGCCGATCCGTCTCCGCCAGCGCCGCTTTCATCGATGCCGTCATCGTATCCGCATACATGATGACGCGCCCGTTGATGTTCCGCGCCGCGCGGCCGGACGTCTGGATGAGCGACCCCGCCGAGCGGAGGAACCCCTCCTTGTCGGCGTCGAGGATGGCCACGAGCGACACTTCCGGCAGGTCGAGGCCCTCGCGCAGCAGGTTGATGCCGACCAGCACGTCGAACGTCCCGCGGCGCAGGTCTCGCAGGATCTCCACCCGCGCGAGCGTCTCGATATCCGAGTGCAGGTAGCGCACCTTGACCCCGAGCTCCTGGTAGTAGGTGGTCAGGTCCTCGGCCATGCGCTTGGTCAGCGTGGTGACGAGCACTCGCTCGCGGAGCTCGGCCCGCGCGCGGATCTCCTGCAGCAGGTCGTCCACCTGCCCTTTCACCGGCCGCACCTCGATCGGCGGATCCATCAGCCCCGTGGGCCGGATGACCTGCTCGACCACGACCCCCTGCGCCTTCGCCAGCTCGTAGGGGCCGGGCGTGGCCGACACGAACACCATCTGCGGCGCGCGCGCTTCCCATTCGTCGAAATTGAGCGGGCGGTTGTCGAGCGCCGACGGGAGCCGGAACCCGTACGACACCAGCACTTCCTTCCGCGAGCGGTCGCCGAAATACATGCCCCGGATCTGCGGCACCGTCTGATGGCTCTCGTCCACGATCAGGAGGGCATCGTCGGGCAGGTAGTCGAACAAGGTCGGTGGCGGCTCACCGGCCGCGCGCCCGGTCAGGTGCCGCGAGTAGTTCTCGATGCCGTGGCAGTAACCAATCTCGCGCATCATCTCGAGGTCGAACATCGTGCGCTGGTGCAGCCGCTGCGCCTCCAGGAGCTTTCCTTCCGACTCGAGATCGCCCCGGCGCTGCACCAGCTCGGCTTTGATCGCCTCGACGGCCTGGCGCGTCCGGTCGCGCGAGGCCACGAAGTGCGACTTGGGGAACACCGACACCCTCTCGATTCGCCGGAGCACCTTGCCGGTGAGCGGATCGAACCACGCCAGCTCGTCGACCTCGTCCCCGAAGAGGCCGATGCGGAGCGCGTGCTCCTCGTAGGAGGGCACGACCTCGACGATGTCGCCCCGCACGCGGAACGTGCCGCGGCCAAACTCGACGTCGTTGCGCTCGTACTGAATTTCCACCAGCTTGCGGAGGATGTCGTCACGCTCGATGCGCTGCCCTTTCTCGAGCGGCAGCATCATGCCGTAGTAGGCCTCGGGCGAGCCGAGACCGTAGATGCACGACACGCTGGCGACGATGATGACGTCGCGCCGCTCGAAGAGCGACCGCGTGGCCGACAGGCGCATGCGGTCGATCTCGTCGTTCACCGTGGCCTCCTTCTCGATGTACGAGTCGGTGGCCGGCACGTAGGCCTCGGGCTGGTAGTAGTCGTAGTAGCTGACGAAGTACTCGACGGCGTTCTGAGGGAAGAAGCGCCGGAATTCCTGATAGAGCTGCGCGGCCAGCGTCTTGTTGTGGGCCATCACGATCGTGGGCCGGTTCACTTCGGCCACGACCTGCGCCATGGTGTAGGTCTTGCCAGAGCCCGTCACACCCAGCAGCACCTGGTGGCGGTCGCCGCGGCGCAGGCCATCCACGAGCTCGGGGATGGCGTGCACCTGGTCGCCGCGCACGGTGAAGTCGCTGACCAGCTTGAATCGTTCTTCCGTCGTGGGCATATACAGGAGCGGCCCGTGGCTCACAGGCCAAACCCGAATCGTATAGCGAGGCTCCGCCACACACAAGAGACGGCGGCTCCGCCTCGCGGGACGCGAACGCCTGGTCCCGCTCAGCGGCGCGATGTGTCAGGGCCGTACGAGGGGCGCGAAGTAGCCCTTGCGCGTGAGGACGCGCGTGTCGCGGCGCGGCTGCGCCACCTTCACCTCGACGCGGCGCCAGCGGCCGTCGCGCGCGGCGTTCGTGGAGGTGTAGCCGAGCGTGTACTGCGCGCGGATGCCGGCCACCACGCGGTCGTAGGCGCTCTCGATCTCCTTCATGGACAACGGAAAGATGGCCTCGCCGCCGGTCTCCGCGGCCATCTGCGTCAGCCGCAGGCGCTGCTCGCCGCGGACCGACGAGGGTTGGTGCTCGAGGAACCCGACCGAGTAGACCGTGACTGGGGCGGCCCGCAGCAGGTCCATGATGTCCTTGAACGGGATCGCGCTGCGCGTGTCGCCGCCGTCGGTGAAGATGACCAGGATCGTGCGGCCGTCGGCGTCCGCGGCGCCGTCCAGATACACGCCGAGCGCGTCATAGAAGGCAGTCTGGCCCCCGAGCTTCCGCGAGCGGATCCGTTCGACCATCCGCGGAAAGTCCTGCTGGCTGTAGCGCGCGATGCGCACTTCGTCG
Organism: Vicinamibacterales bacterium; assembly: GCA_035646375.1. Taxonomy (GTDB): domain Bacteria; phylum Acidobacteriota; class Vicinamibacteria; order Vicinamibacterales; family UBA2999; genus DASYRM01. Next base: position 13,328 of record DASRPM010000247.1, on the reverse strand, counting down.
TCGAAGTCCACCAGCGTCATGTCCACCGCGTCGCGGATGGTATTGAGAAACCGTACCGCGGCCTTGCGCGCCAGCTCGATGTCGGCGCCCATGCTGCCGCTCGTGTCGAGCAGCAGCCCCACGTGCGTCTCGACGGCGCCGTTCTCCTGATCGCCGCGGGCGAAGTAGGTCACCGTCTGCGCGCGGCCGTCCTCGGTCACCGCGAAATCGGCCTGACTCAAATCCGTAATCGGCGTGCCGGCGCGATCGCGGACGGTGACGCCCACGGTCACCAGGTCGGTTTCGGCGCGAAATACCGGCTGCTGCTCCGCCCTGGCCTCGCTTCGCGAGGCTTCGGCGAGGCTGGCGGCCATGGCCGCCACGACCGCCAATCCGAGCAACCACGCGCCGCCCGAAGGGCGGGCAGGCAGACCCCCGCGCGAAGTGCGGGCAGACAGACACTGCCGGGCGCGCATGGCGGGATCCTACAACGCCCCGCACGCGGCGGCTGTGCGTCTTCGGAGCCGCCTCAGGGGACGGCCTGGGTCCGTCAGGGGCGTATAATCAAAGAGTTTTCCCTATGCGCAGGGTGTCAATCGGGGCGCCGGCACGATGAGGTGTCTCGCCGTTTGCCAGACCGAGTTGGCCATCAGGATGCTCGACGAAATCCTGTTGCCCAGCTTCGAGATGGATTTCATCGTCGAACGGAAGCCGCTCGCCAAGCGGCTTCACGATAGCGGTCTCAGCGTCAGCGCTGGAGACCCGCGGCGGACCGATACCTACCTCAAGGCCGACCTCACCCCGGGCACCTGTGTCGTCGTCGAAGACGACGGCCGCCACAGCCTCAAAAAGATCATCGAAGCCATCTTCAACGCGGGGGGCACGCTCGTCTACGTCCTGGGCGTTGGAGCCGCGCACACGCGCGAGCGCGAGGAGGAACTGAAGGCGCAGTTCCCCGAGCTCAATTACATCGCGCTGTCGGAGCTCTTCGGCGGCCCGCTGCTCACCGAGTTCAGCCGCTCGCTCACCCGTCTCAAGGTTCAGCAGTACCAGCGCTTCTTCAGCGACGCCGACCGGGTGCTGATCCTGATGCACAACGACCCGGACCCCGACGCCATGGCCAGCGGGCTGGCGCTGCGCGCGGTCCTGAAACGCACCAAGCAGACCGCCGTGCTCGGCGCCATCCATGGCGTCACCCGCCCCGAGAACCAGCGGATGCTGAACATGCTCGAGATCCACATCGAGCCGGTGACGCCGGATCAGGTCAACAACTTCGACCGCGTCGCGATGGTGGACGTGCAGCCGCACTATTTCTCGGGCGCCATCGACCGCGTGGATCTGGTCATCGACCACCACCCCGAACAGACCGGCTACACCGCCGTCTACAAGGACATCCGCGCCGACTACGGCTCGACGTCCACGATCCTCACCGAGCATCTTCGCGCGGTGGACGCCAACATCTCGGAGCGCACGGCCACCGCCATGCTCTACGCGATCAAGTCGGACACGCTGTTCTTCAACCGGCACACCAACCGCGTGGACATCGAGGCGTTCTCCTATCTCTATCCGCTCGCCGACGCGGCGATGATCCGGAAGATGGAGGGCGCCGAGATCACGACGGATCGGCTGGACTACGTGGTGAAGGCGCGCGAGCAGGGCAAGCTGCAGGAAAAGGTGTTCTGCGCCTTCCTCGGCGTGCTGCCCCGCGAGGACTTCATTCCCTACGTCGCCGACTTCTTCCTGCAGCTCGAGGACGTGGAGTGGACCATCGTGGCCGGCATCGTCCACGACTCGATCGTGATGTCGGTGCGAAACCTGGGCTATTCGAAGAATGCCGGCGAGTTCGTCCGCAAGTACTTCAACGCCATCGGCAGCGCCGGCGGGCACCGCGCCCTCGCCAAGGCGGTGGTGCCGCTGCGCGCCTTCCGCGACAAGTTCGGCAACCTGCAGGCCGACGAGTTCACTGAATTGGTGCTCGGCCTGGCGCTCGAGTTCCTGCACGAAGACAAGAAGCTCGTGAAGGCTTAGGACTTAGGGCTTAAGCCAGCCTCAGCCCCAAGCCCTAGGCCTACTGGGCCCGCTCCGTCGCGAGACGCGCGGCCAGGTTTTTCCGGGCCGCGGCCACGTACGTCTTGCAAGCGCCGGGGTCTATGAATGCCTCCGCCTTTCCCGCGTCGCGCGCCGCCAGTCGCTCGAATACGCGCGAGAATCCTGGATGCGGCGTCAGCAGGATGTCGCACGTCAGCCCTTCGAGCCTGGCGTAGGTCTTCTCGAACGCTTGCGACAGCGGGCTGGTCGAGTACTTGAAGCCGTCGGCCGACACCGGGCTCAGGCTGTCGGCATAGACGATGTCCACGCAGCGGGCGCCCTCGCACGACCGCCACGACCAGCTGGTCCCACCCGGCGTGTGGCCGGGCGTCATACGCGCCACGACGATCAACGAGCCGACCTTGAGCACCTGCCCTTCGCGAGCCTCCTCCACGTTCTTCAGCCGCTCGATGGGCGGCAGGATGCCGTACTGCGGATCGTCCGGGCCGGACGCGCCCGAGGCAAACACCTTGGCCGCCGGCGCGCTGGCCGCCGCGCGGGCCCCCGTGAGCCGCTGCAACTCGCCCAGGCCGCCAGCGTGGTCGAAGTGCACGTGGCTGTTGAGCAGCAGCCGCACGTCTTCGAGCTTGAAGCCGAGCTCGCGGATGTGATCGCGGATCTGCGGCACCGACTCCGGCAGCGCGCCGTCGATCAGGATGTGGCCGCGGTCGGAGGTGATCAGCACCGCGCCCAGCCCGCGCGTGCCCACCCAGTAGGTGTTGCCGAACACCTTGAACGGCTTCTGCGGCTGGTTCCACTCGGCGCGCTGCGGAAACTGATTCTGCGCGACGAGTAGCGGGCCCGACAACGCGAGCGCCCCGACAACCAGCGTGACAAGAGTTCTTGCGTAAGCCATAAGCCTTAAGCCTAAGCCATCCGGCCCGTGGGCACGGACCGATTCTACACGCCTCGATTATGATCGGTAGTTCATGTCAACGATTCTTCAAGCCGTGCCTGCGGGCCAGAAAGTGGGCATCGCGTTCTCGGGCGGTCTCGACACGAGCGCCGCGCTGCACTGGATGCGCGCCAAGGGGGCGATTCCCTACGCCTACACCGCCAACCTCGGGCAGCCCGACGAACCCGACTACGACGAGATCCCACGCAAGGCGCTCGCCTACGGCGCCGAGAAGGCGCGCCTGATCGACTGCCGCGCGCAGCTCGTCAACGAGGGGATCGCGGCACTGCAGTGCGGCGCCTTCCACATCACCACTGCCGGCGTGCCGTACTTCAACACCACGCCCATCGGCCGCGCCGTGACCGGCACCATGCTCGTGCTCGCCATGCGCGACGACGACGTGCACATCTGGGGCGACGGCAGCACCTTCAAGGGCAACGACATCGAACGGTTCTACCGCTACGGGCTGCTGGCCAACCCGGCGCTGCGCATCTACAAGCCATGGCTCGACCAGGCGTTCATCGACGAGCTCGGCGGCCGCAAGGAGATGTCCGAGTACATGGAGGGGGCCGGGCTCTCGTACAGGATGAGCACCGAGAAGGCCTACTCCACCGACTCCAACATCCTCGGCGCCACCCACGAGGCCAAGGACCTGGAACAGCTGAACACCGGTATCAAGATCGTCGAGCCGATCATGGGCGTCGCCTCCTGGCGTGAGGACGTCGTGGTGAAGCCGGAAGAGGTCACGCTTCGCTTCGAGGAAGGGGCGCCGGTGGCCATCAACGGCCACACCTTCGCGGACCCCGTGGAACTGATGCTCGAGGCCAACCGCATCGGCGGCCGGCACGGCCTCGGCATGAGCGATCAGATCGAGAACCGCATCATCGAAGCGAAGAGCCGCGGCATCTACGAAGGCCCCGGCCTGGCGCTGCTCTTCATCGGCTACGAGCGGCTCGTCACCGGCATCCACAACGAGGACACCATCGAGCAGTATCGCGACAGCGGGCGCCGTCTCGGCCGCCTGCTCTATCAGGGGCGCTGGTTCGACCCGCAGGCGCTGATGTTCCGCGAGATGTCGCAGCGGTGGGTGGCCAAGGCGATCACCGGCGAGGTCGTCGTCGAGCTCCGCCGCGGCAACGACTACTCGATCCTCGACACGCGAAGCGCCAATCTCACCTACAAGCCCGAGCGGCTGACGATGGAGAAGGGTGCGTCGGCGTTCACACCGCAGGATCGCATCGGTCAGCTGACGATGCGCAATCTCGACATCAGCGATACGCGGGCGAAGCTGCTCACGTATACCGGCGCGGGACTGCTGTCGCCCGGCCACGACACCGCGTTGCCGCTGCTCCTCGAAGCGGAATCAAAGACGACGGAGCACTGAGTCCGGTGCGGACGCGTGCGCGTGCGCCTGCGCCAGGTATTCCCCGCTGGCGCCGACGACCGGCTCGATGAACAGCCGGCCCGCATCCTCGTAGCCACGGTCGATCAGCTCGCCCAGCTCCTGGCGTCGGTCCGACGCCTGGTCATAGGCGCCCGCGAAGTCGAACGGACCCAGCGCGTTGTGCGACGGGCGGATCGTGAACACGGCGTCGAACCGAAGGCGCGCCATTTCCAGCGCGTCGCGCAGCGCCGCCGCCTCCGCCGCCACGATGAACTCCCCCAGCCGCTGCCGCGGGTCGAGGGCGGCCGCGCGCAACCGGTGAGGATCGCTCTCGGGCGCGCAGGCGCTCACCACGACAATCTGCGTTACGCCGGCCGCCGCCACCTCTTCGAGCAGCCGGTGAACCGTGCCCGGACGATCGGTCAACCGGTGCGTCTCGCCGCGCCAGTGACTGTCGGGCGCGAACGTCACCAGCCATGGGTCGAACCCGACTGGCGGCGTCAGCGCCGCGGCCACCAGATCGATGGCGTGGTCGCGGCCGGCGCCGGTGAGATCCAGCACTTCGGCGCGCCGATCGCGATCGGGCCGCGCGGCGAGAAACGGCCGGGCGTAGGGCTCGCTGACCAGGGCGCCGATCAGGTCGCGCCGGCTGTCGAGATCGGTGGCGATGACGATCAGCTCGCGGAAGCCGGGTTGGCCCAGGCTCTCCAGCAGCACCTCCGCGTAGCGGCGGCCGATCTGCTCCATGGCCGGCGGCGTCACCGGCGCGGCACCGCGAATCAGCTGCCACACGGCGGTGACGAAGGAGCGGCGCGCTGCCGAGGCCTCGAAGGGCGCTCCAAACACCCGCCACCAGAACGCGCCACGTCCGCGGCGGGCCCAGCCGTCACGCGCGGCGCCTGCGGCAGCGGCCACGATCAGCAGCACGAGCACGCTGACCAGGATCATGCCCAGCCGTGGCACGAAGGTGGGCAGCCGCGGCCCCGCGAACGCCGTCTGCAGCCAGCCGGCGTAGGCAGCGAGGAGCGAGGTGCCGTAGCCGCTGCCGGCGGTCTCGAGCAGGAATCCGATCGGATAGACGACGATGCCGGTCGCGACCACGAGCAGCACCGGCGCAACGAGCGCGGCGAGCAGCGCCACCACCACCCAGCCGGCCAGGCGGACCGGCGCCTTCCAGCCGTACCAGTCCCGCGCACGCGGGGCGCGCCATACGCCCGATCCGTCCCAGAGCTGCGACTGGCCGCCGATCGCCGCGAGCGCCGCGTTGGCGGCGCCCACGCCGTGACCGGCGAACAGGTCGATCTTGACGCCCGCTTCCTCGAGCGCGCGCAGCACGCCGGCGTGATACGCGCCATGAGCGCCCGTGCCAGCGAAGACCACCGCTGTCCGGCGCTCGGGCGAGTAGACGGACGTCACGCCTCGTCGTGAATGGTGATGAGCTTGATGAGCTCGAAACTCTTGTTGCCGTTCGGCGTGACCACCTTGATCTCGTCGCCTTCCTCTTTGTTGAGGATGGCCCGGCCGATCGGTGACGACGTGGAGATCATCCCCTTCTCGGCGTCCGCCTCTTCGGGCATGACCAGCTGATAGACGATCATCTCGCCGCCCGGCGCCTTCAAGTGCACCGTGGACCCGAACCCGGCCTTGTCGTGCGGCACGCGGTCGAGATTCATCATCGAGATCTCGCCCACCCGCTTTTTGAGCATGGAGATGCGGACGTTGACGATGTCCTGGCGCTCCTTGGCGGCCTTGTACTCGGCGTTCTCGCGAAGGTCGCCCAGCTCGCGCGCGCGCTGGATCTCCTTGGGCAGATCCACCTTCACTTCACGCTCGAGCACCGCGATTTCATCGTAGAATTTTTTGAGAATTCGCTCTTTCATCGCCGGAAATCAGACTGTAGCACAGTCTGTTATGCTCACCTCCGGCGTCTCCCGGCGCCCTTCGATCGCCGTTTCGGCGACGGTCCTCCACACCTGTGCGCACCATCTCGAGCCGCCACAATCCCGTCGTCGCCGCGTTCCGCGCGCTGGCCGCCGACCCCGACCCTACCGGACAGCGCGTGCTGCTCGACGGCGCCCACCTCGTGGGTGAAGCGCTCGACGCCGGGCTTGGCTTCGAGGTGATTCTGGTGGCCACGTCACGCCTCGGCGGCTCGACCGAGGCGGCGCGTCTCGCCCGCGAGCTGCAGCAGCGGGGTCTGCCGATAGCCGAGGTGGACGATCGCGCCTTCGACGCCGTGAGCCCGGTACGTTCGCCGTCAGGCATCGCCGCCATCGCCCTGCGTGCCTCCACCGAGCCGGCGCCGCTCTGCCAGCGCGCCGACGCCTTCGTCATCGCGATCGCCGACGTGCAGGATCCAGGCAACGTGGGCGCGCTGCTGCGATCGGCGGAAGCCGGCGGCGCATCGGGCGCCTTCGTCACCGGCGCCTCCGCCAATCCGTTTTCCTGGAAGGCGCTGCGCGGCAGCATGGGCAGCGCGCTCCGCCTGCCGGTGGTCACCGGCCTGGCTGCGGACCGCGTCATGCCGGAGATGCGCCAGGCCGGGATGCGGACGGTGGCCGCGGTGGCACGCGGCGGATCCGATCCGGACGACGTGAGCTGGAAGGGCCGCGTCGGGTTGTGGATCGGCGGCGAGGGCGCCGGGCTTCCCGACAGCCTCGTCGAGCGCTGCGACGCGCGCGTCACCATCCCGATGGCGCCGCAGGTGGAGTCGCTCAATGCCGCGGTGGCGGGCGCATTGCTCGTCTACGCCGCGCGGCGGCAACGTCTATGAGTGGGCTGTTTGGGGATCCCGAGGACGAGGGGTTCGCAGCCGCGGGGCGCGACGCCGGCGCCGGCACGCCGCTGGCCGAGCGCATGCGTCCGCGGACGCTCGACGACATCGTGGGCCAGGAGCACATCCTGGCGCCCGGCACGCCGCTGCGCCTCGCCATCGAGCGCGACGTGCTCCAGTCGATCATCCTCTGGGGTCCGCCCGGCACCGGCAAGACCACGCTCGCACGCGTCGTCGCCGAGCTCACGCAGGCGCGGTTCGTGCCCTTCAGCGCGGTGCTCGCCGGCATCAAGGAGATCAAAGAGGTGATGGCGGCGGCGCAGGATCGCCGGCAGCGCACCGGCCGGCGCACCATCGTCTTCGTGGACGAGATCCACCGCTTCAACAAGGCGCAGCAGGACGCGTTCCTGCCGCGGGTGGAAGCCGGCGACATCGTGCTCATCGGCGCCACCACCGAGAACCCGTCGTTCGAGGTGAACGCGGCGCTGCTGTCGCGCTCGAAGGTCTTCATCCTGCACGGGCTCACGCAGGAGGCCGCCGAACGCATCCTCCGCCGCGCCCTCGAGGATCGTGAGCGCGGGCTCGGCCATCTCGATGCCGAGGTGACGCCCGAGGCGATCTCGGCCATCGCGCGCTTCGCCAACGGCGATGCCAGGACCGCGCTCAACCTGCTGGAGTTCTCGGTCGCCACGGTGCCGATGGATCCGGGCACGATGGTCCGCCGGCTCGACCTGCCGCAGCTCGAACAGTCGATTCAGCGCCGCGCCCTCCTCTACGACAAGGACGGCGAGGAGCACTACAACCTCATCTCCGCGCTGCACAAGTCGATGCGTAACAGCGACCCGGACGCGGCCGTGTACTGGGTGGCGCGCATGCTCGAGGCCGGCGAGGATCCGCTGTACGTCGCGCGCCGGCTGGTGCGCTTCGCGTCGGAAGACATCGGCAACGCCGATCCGCAGGCGCTGGTCGTGGCGGTCGCGGCCAAGGAGGCGGCGCACTTCATGGGCATGCCGGAAGGCAACACGGCGCTCGCACAGGCGGCCATCTATCTCGCCACGGCGCCCAAGAGCAACGCGGTCTACACCGCGTACGGCGCCGCCGCGAGCGATGCGCACACGCAGGCGGCCGAGCCGGTCCCGCTGCACCTGCGCAACGCGCCGACGAAGCTGATGAAGGAGCTCGAATACGGCAAGGGCTACGAGTACGCCCACGACGACCCCGAAGGCACCGCCGCGATGGACTGCCTGCCGGAGTCGCTGGCGGGCAAGAAGTACTACCGCCCCACCGAGCGCGGGTTCGAGAAGGAGATCAAGCGCCGCCTCGACGGCTGGGAGCAGATCAAAAAGCAGCGCCGCGATCGGTCGTAGGGGCCGCCTTCACGAGGCCCTAGCGCTTGACCGGGGTGCCGAACACCTCGATGCGCGCGACGTTCACGAAGCCGCCCCACCCGTGACCGCTGCCCGGGTGCAGGTCGGCAAAGCCGACTTCGTCCACCTTGCTCAGGTCCGGCTGCACCCACTTGTCGCCGCGCGTGACGACGCGCGCGATATCGAGCGACAGCCACCGGACGTTGGCGATGGCCAGTTCGGATTCGAGGAACAGCTGCGAGTTCGCCGAATGTCCGCCATCAGCGGAATCGCCGACGACGAAGGAGCCGTCGGCGAGCTTCAGCACCGGCCGGACCACGTGGAAGCCCGACGTCCGCGTTACCCATCGAATTCGCGCGCCCGGCGTCGTCAGATTGACGAAGCTCGCCTTGTTCCGCAGGGTCACGGCCACGGCCGTCTGGCACACGCCGGTCCACAGGTTCGGCGGATCCGTCGGGGCCCCCGCCACGACCTTCTCGGGCGGCGGGTTCTGGTTGTAGCCGGCCAGCTGGACGCACGAAGGGCCATGCCAGTCCACCGGGATCGAACCCGCCGGCGGATTCTTCAGATAGGCCGGCACGTTGGCGGCCATCGGATCGTAGATCTTCAGCTCGAGAGCCGCATTCGTCACCGCAGCGGGCGTGACGCCGCCTTCGGGCCGGAAGTTGGTGCTGGCGTCCATGGGTGCCGACTGGCGCCACGGTTCGCGGAAGAAGAGCGGCGCCAGCGGCGTCGGCGTCAGGAAGCGCGGCGCTTGTGCCTGACCGTGAAGGACCGCCCCGATACCGAACAGCAGAACCGCTCCAGCAATCAGCCTGCGCATCGTCGATCCTCCAGGGCGATCTCAGAACCGCCCTCTACGGCGGGTCTAAGGACCCGCAACTACGAACCCCAAGGCCCAAGGTCAAAGGCCGTCAGATGCGCTCGAACCGCTTCTCCAATTCACGGCGGGTCAAGCGCAGCATGACCGGCCGGCCGTGCGGGCAGATCGTCGAGTACGCCGTCCGCCGCAGCCCCTCGAGGATGTGCGTCATCTTCTCCAGCGTCAACGGATAGTTCGCTTTCACCGCCGCATGGCAGGCCATCGTGGCCGCGATGCGCTTCAGCGCGTCGGTCACGGCGGCGCCGCGGTCCAGCCCGTCGAGGTCTTCGGCGAGCGCCCGCACCGCGCGCTGCCACTCCTCGCGCGGCAACAGCGCCGGGCACGCAGCGAGCCGCACCGATTCTCCACCAAAATCCTCGATCTCGAACCCCAGACGCTCGAGGTCGGCAGCGTGCGCCAGCAGCGTCTGGCGGCCGCTTGGCGACAGCTCCACCAGCAGCGGATCGAGCAGCCGCTGGCTCTCGAGCCGTCCGCTCGTCAACCGCTCGGTGATGCGCTCGAACAGGATGCGCTCGTGCGCCACGTGCTGGTCGATGATGGCGATGCCCTCGTCGTCCACCGCCACGATGAACGTGTCGCGGAACTGCCCCAGCGGCATCAGCGTCTTGTCGGCGCTGACCGGTGCGGCCTCGGCGATGGCTTCGCTCGAGACGCCGGCCGGAAACGGACCGTAGAGCGCCTGCCGCACCTCGGCCACCGACCCCGCAAACGACAGGTTTTCCGCACTCTGCCCACTCTGCCTACTCAGCCCACTCTGCCCTTCCGCCCAGCGGCTGGGGAACGTGGGCGGATACGCCGCGGGCAGCGGCGCCGTCGAGGCGAGCGGATCCGCCGCGCCGGGTTCGGACACGGTCCGCAGCTCTGGAACCGCGCTCTCGCCCAGCGCGTCGCCAACCGCACGTCGCACGACCTGGTGCATGAACGACTGATCCCGAAACCGGACCTCGGCCTTGGTCGGGTGCACGTTGACGTCCACCGCATCGAGCGGCATCTCGATGAGCAGGTGCACTTCCGGGCTGCGCTCCTTGATCGATGCCTGGCTGTAGGCGTCGAGGATCGCGTGCGTGATCGTGCGATCCTTCACCGCGCGGCGGTTCACGAACACGTGCTGCGGCCCGCGCACCGGCCCTTCGGCCGCGAGCGCGGCCACGAAGCCGTGCACCCGGACCTCGCCGTAGCTGCGCTCCACCGGCACCAGGTCCGGGCGGTCGCCGTAGATCTGGAAGATGCGGTCCCGCAGCGAGGCCACCGGCGGATACTCGACGGGCTTCCGGCCGGCGCCCGTGAGCGTGAAGCCGACGTTGGCGTAACACAGCGCAAGCTGCGTCACGATGCGCGTGACCTGCGCCATCTCGGCGGCATCGGTCTTCAGGAATTTGCGGCGTGCCGGCAGGTTGTAGAAGAGATCCGCCACTTCCACCGTCGTGCCCACCGCACGGCCGGTCTCGGTGGTCGAGACGAGGGCGCCGCCCTCGACTTTCACCTCGACGCCCGTGGTCCGGTCCGCCGTCCGCGTGCGCACCGCGAAGCGCGACACCGAAGCGATGCTCGGCAGCGCCTCGCCGCGAAAGCCGAGCGTCCCGATGCGCTCGAGATCGTCCGCGCGCTGAATCTTGCTGGTGGCGTGTCGCTCCACCGACAGCCGCGCGTCGTCGGGATCCATGCCCTCGCCGTCGTCGTCCACGCGAATCAGCCGCTTGCCGCCCGCCTCGACCGTGATGGTGACGCGCGTCGCGCCGGCGTCCACCGCGTTCTCCACCAGCTCCTTGATGACCGACGCCGGACGCTCCACCACCTCGCCGGCGGCAATCTGGTTCGCGAGGTCCTGCGGCAGCCGGTGAATTTTCCCCATATTGCTAGCGAGGCTCCGCCTCAGATTCATGACAATGCGCGACGTGGCTCCACCTCGCTAGCGCAGTGTTTAATTGCCCGCCCTCCGGGCGGGCGGGAGTCTTGAAGGGCCATTTCAACCCTTGAAGCGCGTTTGGATTCCGTCCCTTCAAGACTCTACATCCAGTGATTGCGGCGGAAGATCCCCAGCATGACCACGGCAATGGCGGCCAGGATGCCGGCCACCCACCAGAACTGCACCGCCTCGCCGCCGGGAAACGTGGGCAACATGACGTTCATGCCCCACATCCCGCTGAGCACCGTCAGCGGCAGGAAGATGGTGGACATCACCGTCAGCACCTTCATCACCTGGTTGAGGCGATTCGAGATGCTGGCGAGGTTCACTTCGAGGATGCCGGTGACGCGATCCTGGAACAGGATCGCCTCCTCGGACAGCCGTACGACATGGTCGTACACGTCGCGGATGCGATACGCCATCTCGTCGGAAATGGCGGTAAACTCGCGGCGCGCCAGGCGCCCGAGCACGTCGCGCTGCGGCATCAGCACACGCCGCATCTGCGCCAGCTCGTGGCGAAGCGACAGCATGCGCCGCGCCACCTGGCTGTGGCCGCTGAACGCCTCTTCCTCCATCCGGTCGATGCGCTCTTCCAGGGCGTCCATCACCGGCCGGTAGTGGTCCACCATCGTGTCCACGATGCGGTGAAACAGCCCGACGGGACCTTCCGCGAGCAGGCGGTCGTGGCGACCGCACAGCTCGCGCAGGCGCGCGACCGACCTGGACTCACCGTCGTGAACGGTCACGAGCCAGTGCGGCCCGATGAAGAAGTCCACGTCGCGGGTGGCAAACGCGTGCTTCCCCTTCCGGACGTCGACGCCGTGCAGCACGACGTAGAGGTAGCCCGGATACGGTTCGGCCTTCGGGAACTGGAGGCTGCTGCGCGCGTCGTCGATCGACAGCGGGTGAAAGTGGAACACCTCGGCGAGGATCCGATACTCGTCATCGGTCGGCGCCGCCAGGTCCACCCACACGGTCGTGCCCGACAACGGGTCGAGCCACTCCGGCTCGATCCGCTCGGCACGCTCCAACACGCCGTTTCGGCGCACGAAGATCGAAATCAGTCGCGCATCCTCACGAGGGGGCGCCCCCCTACTTCGAGAGCGCCGCCTGCGCCGCCGCCAGCCGGGCCACCGGCACGCGATACGGCGAGCAGCTCACGTAGTCGAGGCCCACACGCTCGAAGAAGTGAATCGACGCCGGGTCGCCGCCGTGCTCGCCGCAGATGCCCAGCTTCAGGTTCGCCCTCGTCTTGCGACCCTTGGTCACCGCGATTTCCACCAACTGGCCGATGCCAGTCTGGTCGATCGTGGCGAAGGGATTCTTCTTCACGATTTCATGTTCGGTGTAGGTGGGAAGAAACGAGCCGGAGTCGTCGCGCGACATCCCGAGGCCCGTCTGCGTCAGGTCGTTGGTGCCGAAGCTGAAGAACTCGGCCGACTGCGCGATCTCGTCGGCGGTGAGCGCGCCGCGCGGCACCTCGATCATCGTGCCCACGAGGTAGTCGAGCTTCACCTTCTGCTCCGCCTGCACCTCGCGGGCGGCCTGGTGCACCACCTCGAGCTGCAGATCCAGCTCCTTCTTGAAGCCGACCAGCGGAATCATGATCTCCGGCTTCACCTTGATGCGTTCCTTCTGGACGATCGCTGCCGCCTCGAACACGGCACGCGCCTGCATCGCCGAGATCTCCGGGTAGCCGATTCCCAGACGGCAGCCGCGGAAGCCGAGCATCGGGTTGAACTCGTGGAGCTGTTCGACACGCTGCTGGATCGTGTGCACCGACACCCCGATCTTTTTTGCCAGGTCGGCCTGCTGCTCCGGCGTGTGCGGCAGGAACTCGTGCAGCGGCGGGTCGAGGAAGCGGATGGTCGCCGGGTAGCCCTTGAGCGCCCGGAAGATGCCGGCGAAGTCATCGCGCTGATACGGCAGCAGCTTGGCCAGCGCCTTCTTCCGGTCCTCGAGCGTCTCGGCCAGGATCATCTCGCGCATCGCGTCGATGCGGTCGCCCTCGAAGAACATGTGCTCGGTACGGCAGAGGCCGATGCCGACGGCG
>DASRPM010000246.1:0-22110 GCA_035646375.1 Vicinamibacterales bacterium | reverse complement strand
CGATGCCCGCGCCCACGACGTCCCAGAACGCGGCCTTGCCCGCCGCCGTCGCCACGCCGACACCGGAGGGCCCGCCGTTGACGTCGTTCGTCACATCGATGCTCTCGGCGTGGCCGGCGAGCGCCTTGATGCCGCGCGCCTTGGCCTGCGCGAAGAGCGGGTGATCGGCCAGCCCCTGCTCCTGCAGCAGGGTCTTCAGCGCGCCGGCGCCGCGGCGGAAGCCGAGAGCGTCGATCGGCAGGATCGCCACCTGGGGATCCGCGTAATAGCGACGGTCGCCGGTCGCGGTGAACTTCCGCTCCAGCGCCTGCCCCATGATCATCCACAGCGCGTAGCAGGTCGGGATGCAGTGCCCGCCGGCCAGCATGAACTTGTCGCTGTAGGGATGCTTCGGGCGGCGGTAGTCGAAGCGCAGGCCGCCGCGCTCCGGGCCCGCCAGGTGCACCGCCACGTTGTATGGCGTGTAGGCGAGCGGTCCGCCGAAGTGCCCGGTCTGGGCATAGTTGCCCAGCAGCACCAGAGTCATACATGTCATGAAGCCGACGTCTTCCAGGCGTTCGAGGTCGCTGGAGCGCAGATCGGCGGTGAGCGAAGCGTCGGGAGCGGTAGACAGGACTGGAACCTCCGTTCGGAGCGGGTCACTCATCTTATCAAGGCTGGTGACGCCCCGCGATGTACTGCGCGTTGATCCGGACCGCGGCCGCGCCGAGGCCCAGAAAGGCGAAGCCGATAGCCATCAAGGCCAGGGGCGCCCCCAGGTTGTCGGCGAAATGCTGATAGATGAAGTCGGCGATGTAGCCGACGAGCGCCGCCGTGCCCACGACCAGCAGGCTGCGGCTGCGGGCGACCGCCGCCAGCACGACCACCCCGCAGGCAGCGCCGAGAAAGAGGATCTCGAGCGGCTCGCGGCGCAGCCAGGTGTAGGTTTCCTCGAGCAGCAGCGCGGCGCCGAAGAAGTAGACCAGCCCGGCGATCGCCTGGTGCGGCGAGCGATCCAGGCTCCAGCCGACGCACAGGAGCGATGCCCCGATAGTGATGCCGGTCAGGTACATGTTCGCGTCGAGCAGGTCGAGCGAGACCACCGAGGCCATCGAGCCGAACACGATCGTCGTGAAGGCCAGCACGGTGCGGCGGCGCGCCCAGAACGTGCAGCCCTGCTGCACCAGCATCACCAGGCTCATGAAGAGCACCGCAGGCTCGGGCTCGCCGCCGCGGCCGAATTCGTTGAGCATCACCAGGATGCCCGTGGGCTGAACCACGGCCGCCAGCAGGAAGAGCGGCGTCGCCGCCGCCTCGGCGCGCTCGTCGGTCGTGCAGACGAGGGCGAGGACGAACAGGCACAGGCCGGGTCCGAGTGTGAGCAGCACTCGGCCGGCCGGCCCGAGCTCGTCCCATCGCATGCCGACGAAGATGCCGAGGCCGGCGAACACGAAGATGCCGCCCAGGTACGCGAACAGCCGCGACACGACGGTGGAGCTGCGACGACCGGCGGCGTCGCCCGCCCCGGCCAGTGCGTGCGACACCTCGTCGATCGTCAGCCCGTGGCGCGTAACGAGGTCCACCACTTCGGCGAGTGCGTCCTGCTTCGCGGTCACGCCTCAGCCCCTGCCGGTCACCCAGCCGACGAATTCGGCAGTGCCGTAGTCGAACGACTCGCCGGCCAGCGCCGGGATCGGCACGCTGCGCCCGCCCTTGCGCAGCCGCGCCTCGTAGCGGCGCGAGCCGCCGAAGATCTCGAGCAGGAGGCCACCACCTCGCCGGTCGCCGAAGCTGAGCTCGTAGCCGTCGGGCGACTGCACGGTCGAGTCGAGCTGGAGCCCTGCGGCCGACGCGACCGGCTCCTCGCGCATGCTTTCGATCGCCGCCATGTCGGGCGGGAAGCCGAGAGGCAGCTGCCGCACGCGGCCCGTGGATGCTTCGAACACGAAGAGCTTCTTCCACAGGGCATTGCCCGTCTGCCCCGGAATCTTGTTGTATTGCGCGACCAGCACGTGGTCCTTCACGACCAGCCGTATCGCGACTGGAGCCGGCGCCGCCGGGTAGTCGTTCGTCGCGAATACGAGGTCGTATTTCGGAGGATCGGTCAGAGACTGGGGAAGGGCGCTGACGGCGAGAAAGCCAGCCATCAGCAGCAACGGCAGCGTCAGGCCAACGACGAGCACCAGGTTGTCTTTGACAAACTTCGCGACAGTCATCGCGCGCGCACCGATCCTACGCCATCTCCTACCCCACCTTAGGTAGAATCGGCGCCGCGGAGGACGCATGCGCCGAACCCTGGTAGCCCTGATCTCGAGTCTTGGAATCGTCGCGGTAGCCGGAGCGCAGCAGCCTCGGACCGTGTGGGACGGTATCTACACGGAGGAACAGGCCACGCGGGGCGAGACGCTGTACGCCGACCGCTGCTCGAAGTGCCACGGCGACGGGCTGGGCGGCGTGGAGTCGGCGCCGGCGCTCAGCGGCACGACGTTCTATTCGAACTGGGAAGGCGAGATGCTGGAGGCGCTCTTCGATCGCATGCGCTCCACCATGCCGCTCGACAAGCCCGGTTCGCTGTCGCGCGCGCAGAACGCGGACATCCTCGCGCTCATGCTGCGCGTGGGCGGCTATCCGGCGGGGACGACGCCCCTCGAGGGCCAGGCCGGCGCGCTCGCGGCGGTGACCATCCGGACGTACAAGCCTTGAAAGGACCCTCACGATGATCCGCACGCTGCGAACACGTCCGGCGGCCGTGACCGCGATATCGGCGATCCTGCTCGTCGCCACGGCAGGCGTGCACGGCCAGTCGGGCGCGCAGAAAGGCGAATGGCCGACCTACGGCGGCGATCTCGGGCACACGCGCTACGCCCCGCTCGATCAGATCACCGCCGCGAACTTCGGCTCGCTCGAGGTGAAGTGGCGCTTCAAGACCGACAACCTGGGCCCGCGGCCCGAATTCAACCTCGAGTCCACGCCGTTGATGGTCGGCGGACGCCTCTACTCCACCGCCGGCACGCGGAAGTCGGTCGTCGCCCTCGACGCCGCCACGGGAGAGCTGATCTGGGTGCACGGTGAGAACGAGGGCGCGCGCGGTCAGGCGGCGCCGAGACAGCTTTCGGGACGGGGACTCGCCTACTGGACCGACGGCCGGGAGGAACGCATCCTCTACGTGACGCCCGGCTACCGCCTCGTGGCGCTGGACGCGAAGACGGGCAATCCCGTGGCGGGCTTCGGCCGCAGCGGCATCGTCGATCTCAAGGACAACCTCGACAACCAGAAGCTCGATCTCGTCAACGCGCCGGTGGGCCTGCACGCGACGCCGATCGTCGGCGGCAACTTCGTGCTGGTCGGCGCCGCCTTCGAGACCGGGGCCAACCCGAGGAGCCGCGCCAACGTGCGCGGCGCGGTGCGCGCCTACGACGTGCGAACCGGCAAGCTGGCGTGGACGTTCCGCACGATCCCGCAGGCCGGCGAGTTCGGCAACGAGACGTGGGAGAACGATTCGTGGGCCTACAGCGGCAACACGGGCGTGTGGGCGCAGATCTCGGTGGACGAAGAGCTGGGCATGGCCTACCTCCCCGTGGAGCTGCCGACGCACGACTACTATGGCGGCGCGCGGCCAGGCAACACGCTCTTCGCCGAGAGCCTCGTCGCCGTCGATCTCAAGACCGGTGTGCGCAAGTGGCATTTCCAGCTCGTACACCACGGCGTCTGGGACATGGACATCCCGTGCGCGCCGATCCTCGCGGACATCGTCGTCAACGGGCGGACCATCAAAGCCGTCGCTCAACCCAGCAAGCAGGGGTTCCTCTACGTCTTCGACCGCGTGACGGGGCAGCCGATCTGGCCGATCGAGGAGCGGCCCGTCCCGCAGGGCGACGTCCCCGGCGAGAAGTACTCCGCCACGCAGCCCTTCCCCACGAAGCCAGTCGCGTACGAACGGCAGGGGCTGGCCGTGGACCACCTGATCGACTTCACACCGGAGCTGCGCGCCGAGGCGCTCAAGCTGATCGAGAGGTACCGCATCGGACCGATCTTCACGCCGCCCGTCGTCAGCAAGATGGAAGGACCGATAGCCACGCTGGCGATGTCGACGCAGGCACCGGCCACCAACTGGCCGGGCGGCTCGTTCGATCCCGAGACGCGCGTGTTGTACGTGCACTCGTCGGCCCAGGTCGCACAGCTCGGCCTCGTGCCGCCGCCGGCGGGCGCCGCACCCGACGTGCGCTACCACCAGGGCACGGTGCTGACGGGCGCGCGCCGCACCGGCGGCTCGGGCTCGGCGACCACCAACGCCCAGGGCGGCAACATCAACGGCATCGACGTCCGCGGCCTGCCGATCGTCAAGCCGCCGTACGGCCGCATCAACGCGATCAGCCTCGACACCGGCGACATTCTCTGGCAGACCCCGCACGGCGAAACGCCAGACGCGGTGAAGAACCATCCGGCGTTGAAGGGGCTCACCATCCCGCGCACCGGCCGCAACGGCGCCGTCGGTACGCTGGTCACGAAGACGCTCGTCATCTCCGGTGAGCCCGGATACGGCACCACCCCGTCCGGTGCCCGCGGCTCGATGCTGCGCGCCTACGACAAGCGCACGGGTGCCGAGGTCGGGGCGGTCTACATGCCCGCGCCACAGTCGGGCTCGCCCATGACCTACATGCTGAACGGCAAACAGTACCTGGTAGTCGCGATCAGTGGTGGAAGTTATTCGGGAGAGCTCGTTGCGTTCGCTCTCCCGAACTGAGGCTGGAGGCAGGGTGAGCGGAGTGGGCAGGGTGCGCGGGGTAGGGAGAACACTCCTCGTGATCGCCGCGTTCGGACTCCTCGCGGCGCCATCGTTGCGTGCCCAAGCGGATCATGGGGCGCAGTACTCGCAGTCCGACATCGCGGCGGGGTATCGCGTCTACAGCTCGCAGTGCGTGCAGTGCCACGGCGGGCTCGGCGACGGCATCTCAGGCGTCGATCTGCGGCGCGGCGTCTTCCGGCGAGCGGCGTCCGACGAGGACCTCGGGCGCGTGATCACGAACGGCGTCCCGGGGGCCGGTATGCCGCCTTTCAAGCTCGAGGCCGCCGAGCTCACGGGCGTCGTGGCGTTCATCCGCGCCGGCTTCGACCAGACGGCCTCGGTGCGGGTGGGCGATCCGGCGCGTGGACGCGCGCTCTACGACGGCAAGGGCGACTGCGCCACCTGCCACCGCGTGCGCGGCCGCGGCGCGCTCACTGCCCCCGATCTGAGCGGCATCGGCCTGGTGCGAACCGTGGCCGCACTGCAGCGCTCGCTGCTGAATCCCACCACGGCGATGGTGCCCGCCAACCGCCCGCTGCGGATCGTCACGAAACGCGGCGAGACGCTCGACGGCCGGCGGCTCAACGAAGACAGCTACACGGTGCAGCTGCTCGACACCCGTGGACGCCTGCGCTCGCTCGCCAAGAGCGACATCCGCACGTTGACCTACGCGACCGCGTCGCCGATGCCGTCGTATGCCTCTCGCCTCACGCCCGACGAGATCGCGGATCTCGTCGGCTATCTCGCGTCGTTGAGGGAGCCATGAACCTGCGCGCCTTCGCTCCACCGCTGATCGCTCTCGCCCTTCTCGGCGCAGCCTCCCCCGCGCCGGCGCAGGTGACCGCGGATCGCCTGCGGCAGGCGTCCGACGAGCCGCAGAACTGGCTCACCTACTCCGGCACGTACGCCAGCCAGCGCTACTCGCTGCTGCGCCAGATCGATCCCGGCAACGTGAAGAACCTCGAGCTCAAGTGGGTGCTGCCGAATCAGGTGTTCGGCGCCTGGCAGGCCACTCCGCTCGTGGTGGACGGCGTGATGTACGTCACCCAGCGGCCCAACGACGTGCTCGCGGTGGACGCGAAGACCGGCCGCGTGTTCTGGCAGTACCGCTACCCCGTCTCGCCCGAGGCGCGCGTGTGCTGCGGCTCCAACAATCGCGGGCTCGCCATCCTCGGCTCGACGCTCTTCATGGGCACGCTCGACGGCCGCCTGGTGGCCATCGATGCGGCCGGCGGGCGGCCGCTGTGGAACGTCGCGGTGGGCGACCCTCGGCTCGGCTACTCGCTCACGATGGCGCCGCTCGCGGTGAAGGACAAGATCCTCGTCGGCGTCGGCGGCGGCGAGTACGGCATTCGCGGCTTTGTCGCCGCGTTCGATCCCGCCTCCGGCAAGGAGTTGTGGCGGTTCTACACGATCCCGGGTCCGGGCGAGCGCGGCCACGAGACGTGGAGCGGCGACACGTGGAAAACCGGCGGCGGATCGGTGTGGCTGACGCCGTCGTACGACCCCGCGCTCAACCTGACCTACTGGGGCATCGGCAACCCCGGCCCGGACTGGAACGCGGATCTGCGTCCCGGCGACAACCTCTATACCGACTCGGTAATCGCCATCGACGCCGACACCGGCGCGCTGAAGTGGCACTTCCAGTTCACGCCCAACGACACCTACGACTACGACGCCGTGCAAGTGGCGGTGCTGGCCGACGTCACGCTGCGTGGCACGCCGACGAAGACGCTCATGTGGGCCAACCGCAACGGCTTCTTCTACGTGCTCAACCGCGAGACCGGCGCCTTCCTGTCGGGAGCGCCGTTCGTGAAGGTGAACTGGGCCAGCGGGCTGGATGCCAAGGGGCGCCCCGTTCAGACACCGCAGCCGCCGGGGCAGCCCACCTGGCCCGGCAATCAGGGCGGCACCAATTGGTACTCGCCGTCCTTCAGCCCGCGCACCGGGCTCTTCTACCTGTCGGCGTGGGAAGGCTACGCGTCGATCTTCCGCAAGGAGCCGGCCACGTATATTCCCGGGCGCAACTTCGCCGGCGGCGGCCACACCGTGGTGACGCCGGTGCCAGGCGCGCCGGGCCCGCGCATCGGCCGCACCACGCCGGTCAACGACTGGACCGACGTGACGGGCCACGGCGCGGTCATCGCGCTCGATCCGCAGACGCTCCAGCGGAAGTGGACGTTCCCGCAGTACGACGTCACCGACAGCGGCATCCTGACCACCGCCACCGATCTGCTCTTCACCGGCGGACGCGAGGGCTACTTCTACGCGCTCGACGCCCGCAACGGCGAGGTGCTGTGGAAGGCCAGCCTCGGCGGCCAGATCGTCAACGGCCCGATCGCGTATGCCCTCGACGGCACGCAGTACATCGCCGTCATCTCCGGCAATTCGCTCTACACGTTCGGCTTGCGCCAGGAGCCGCCACGATGAAGTGTCCCGCCTGCAAGTCCGAGATGGATTCGCTCGGTCAGCTGCCGATCCGCGTCGGCGGGATCACGGGCGGGTGGCACCTGCTCCTTGGCGGCTGGGCCGACATGCGGGAGAACATCATGCCGCTCGACGTGTTCCGCTGCGGCACCTGCAAGCGGGTCGAGTTCTTCGATCTCGACCTGAGCCTGCCGGTGCAGCAGTCGTAGGGCCCTAGTCCGTCAGATTGAAGGCGATCGACGCCGTCATCGCGACCTCGACGGGCACCCCGTTGAGCAGAGTCGGCGTGAACTCCCACTGCCGAACCGCCGTGGCAGCGGCCTGCGCGAACGCCGGGTGCACGATCGAGTTCATCACGCGCACCGAAGCGACGTGGCCGTCCACGTCGATGAGCACGTCGAGCTTCACCACGCCTTCGAGTCCGGCTGCCTGCAGCGATTCGGGGTAGACCGGCCTGACATTCTTGGTCTTGGCGGGCTGCTTGATATTGCCACCCACCCGCACCGGCCCCGCCGCCGTCGGCGCCTGAGCCGCCGTCGGTGTCTGCGGGCGACGCGCCGTGACCTGAATCGTCTCCTGCAGTTCGCCGAGCTGCATCGTGATCGTCTTCTTCCAGTCCTTCTCGCGCTCGAGCGCGATCTCCTGCTTGAACGGGTGCAGACCGGGCAGCGATGCCTCGAGCACGTACTTGCCGGCACCCACCGGAGCGAACTCGAACCGGCCGGCGCCGTCGGTCGGCGTGGTCCATTTCACGCCCTGCTCGTTGACGAGCGCCATCTCGACGCCAGGCAGCACGGCACCGCTCGAGTCGTAGACGACCCCCTGCAGCGGCGCCGGGCCGGCCTGCTGCGCGGTCACCCGCACGGCGGCCGCCGACACGGTCAGGAGCAGCAGCGCGGCCGCCACGAGGCGGAACACGCGGGATGGAACGCGGCGATCGAGCGTGGGATTCAACATGGCGGCGATTCTCCCTTCAAGGCTGGATGGGCGCGCCATCGGCATGGCGGCGCTGAGGACGGGGCCGCGCGCGGCGCGGGCAATGTCGAACAGGTGCGTGGCGTAGTCGCGATCCACGAGGCCGGTGGCGAGCACGACGTCGTCGCAGGCGCGCTCGCCTTCGTCGCGCAGGCGGCGCGCGACCATCCAGGCCAGCGGGTTGAACCATAGCGCGGCGCACACCGCGTCGGCGGCGAGCTGCATCGGCCAGTCGAAGCGCTGCACGTGTGCCAGTTCGTGTGCCAGCACGGCTCGCACGCGATCGTCGCTCCACCCGGCGGCATCCTGCGGCACGACGATGCGCGGCCGCCTGGCGCCCCAGGTTCCGACGGGCACGTCGTCGAACAGCAGCCTGACCGGGCGCGTGACGCCCAACTCCCTCGTCACGTCCCGCAGCGCGTCGAGCAGACGGGAGTCACGCACGTGGGTGGCGCGCGCCTCCACGCGGCGCAGGCCCACGAGCCCCGCGACCAGGCGCGCCATCACCACGACCGTCCCCGCGAGCCAGGCCAGCGCCAGCCACTGCATCCATCTGATCCGCGGCAGCGGCACGGGCGGCGTCTCGCCGGACGCGGCACTCGACGGGCCGGAGATTGCGGCTGGCGGTACGGCGTCCAGCCCTGCAACGCTCACCGGCAGGTCCGCGGCGGCCGGCACGGCGATCTCCCACGCCGGCGCCACCCGCACCAGCACGGCGCTGGCGAGGACGGCGAGCACGCCCGACGCGAGGACGAAGTGGCGAAGCGCCGCGGAACGGCGGTGGAACGCCAAGGCGCCAGCAAGTGCAACCGCCAGCGCCACCGAGGCCTGCAGGACGAGTGTCGCGACGATCATCACTTCTCCTCCCGCCGCGCGGACTTCAGCAGCGTTTCGATGCGATCGAGCTCGTCGTCCGACAGCCGCCCGGCATCGCGGCCGAGGAGTGCCGTGACGGCACCCGCGGCCGAGCCGTCGAAGAAGGTCTCCACCAGATGGCGCAGCGCGGCCTTGCGGGCGGTGTGCCGCGCGAGCGTGGGCACGTACACGTAGCGCAGGCCGTCGGACTCGTGGCGCACGTGCCCTTTCTCTTCGAGCACGCGCAGCTGGGTGCGCACGGTGGAATAGTGGGGAGCGCCGGAAAGCCCCGCGAGCACGTCGGCGGCCGTGGCGCGGCCGAGCCGGTACAGCACGTCCATGATCTGGCGCTCGCGCTTGGTGAGGGCGGCGTGGGACATGCTATGTCTATAACATCAGTGCTAGAGAAATAGCAAGCGCCCCCTTGGCCGGCTCACGCCATCCGGGTCAGGTCGATCGCGGCAAGCGCGCCGTGGTCCACGTGGATCACCAGCGTGTGAACGCCGCGAACCGCAGGCACGGCAAAGGCGGCCTCGATGACGGCGCCGACGATCGCCGGCTGACTGCCGGGCGTTGCGGCGCCGGGACTCTGTATCGGCTCGACATAGACCTCGATCGCCGGCTGCATCGTCGTCGCGCCGTTCAGGTGCACCTCGACGCCCGGAAGCGTCGTGCACCCCCTCTCCGGGCGGAACCGGACGCGCACCTCGACGGTGAGACGGCCGCGATACGGGGTCAGCGCGTCTGCCGCGTCGCGGCCGTCGCGCCAGGCGCCGGCGCCAGTGCCGTGAATCTCGGCGAGCAACACCATTCGTCGCAGCTCGGTGATGACCGAGACGCGATCGATGCCGGGGTCGGCGGCGGCGGAACCGTAGGCGGCGTGAAACGAGACGCGTTCGGCCGTGCTCCCGCGGGCGACGCGCAGCGCGAACTCCACGAGGTCGTCGCCCGGATGCGGCCCTCCGGCAGTCGGCCCCGCATGGCGGCCTGGTGGCGCGAGAACGGGGTCTGCAACTGGTGCCGGCATCGCTCACGAGGTAACCGCGACTTCTGGACGGAATCTCCGCAACGGCCGTGATACGGTGTGGCCATGGCGTTGGACTTCGGCCTGCCGGCGGCGTGAGTCGCCCCTACGTCTACTGCCCGTACTGCGCCAGCGCGCTCACGACATCCGCGGCCGGACGCGCCCGCGCGCGCTGTGGCGGCTGCGGCTTCGCGCACTACGACAACCCGGTGCCGGTGGTCTCGGCGGTCGTGGAACACGACGGCCGCGTGGTGCTGGCGCGCAACAAGGCGTGGCCGCCGACGTGGTACGCGCTTGTGGCAGGATTCCTCGAACGCGATGAAGTGCCCGACGACGCGGTGCGCCGTGAGGTGCGGGAAGAGCTGGGGCTCGAGGCGCTGTCCACCCAGCTGATCGGAATTTATCCCTTTCCGAGAATGAATCAGGTGATCATGGCCTACCACGTGACCGCCACCGGACCCATCACGCTGAACGAAGAGCTCGTGGACTACCGGCTCGTCGAGCCGGCCGAGTGCACCGCCTGGCGCGCCGGCACCGGCTTCGCGCTGCGCGACTGGCTGCGCAGCCGCGGCTTCGAGCCGCGCATGACCGACCGGCCGGGTGAAGGGGACATCGAGGAGCCGGTGCGTTGAGCCGGCGGACCGTCGTCCTCGTCCTGGCCGTGGTGGTCGCGCTCGGCGCACTCGGCGCCAAGGGCTACTCCACCGCGGATCCGTTCATCACGAAGTTCCTCGCCAACCGGGAGTGCTGCGCGATTCCGATGGCGCGCAACGTCGGCGTCACCCTCGCGGAGCTGCGCGGCGAGCGCACCTACTTCGGCGAGATCGGCCAGGACAAATGGGTGCTCGAAACGATTTTCCCGGACGTGACCAACGGCTTCTTCGTGGACGTCGGCTCCGGGCACGGCACGATCGGGTCGAACACGAAGCTGCTCGAACAGCACGGCTGGAAAGGCATCTGCGTCGATCCGTTCCCCGTCTACATGGAAGGGCGGACGTGCGAGATGTTCAGAGAGGTCGTGTTCAGCGAAGCCGGCCGAACGATGACCTTCCGCGCCGCCAAAGGGCTGGCCGGACTCGAGGACACGCTGGGGAGCTGGAACACCACCGCCAAGCGCGCGCCCGCGGTGCAGTTCACGACCACCACACTCGACAACATCCTCACGCGCGGCGGCGCGCCGGACTTCGTGCACTTCATCAACCTCGACATCGAAGGCGCCGAATTCGAGGCGCTCAAGGGCTTCCCGTTCGATCGCGTCCGGGTGGGCGCCTGGACGATCGAGCACAACTTCGAGGAGCCGAAGCGCAGCAACCTCAAGACGCTGCTCGAATCGCACGGCTACGTCCGCACGCACACCTTCAAGCAGGACGATTTCTATGCCAGCGAGGCTTCGCCACGCAGTGGTCAGGCTCCGCCTCGCTAGGGCAGTGTCTTCTGGCCCGCGCTTCGCGCGGGCGGCTAGTCGCGTTTTTGGAGTTCGATGAGATTGCCCTCGGGATCGCGCACGTAAGTCCACGTGATGCGGCCGGAGCCGGGAATCGCGATCGATTCGATCGTGCCGACGGCCTGGCCACCGGCGGCAATCACGGTGGTGCGCGCCGCGTCCACATCGCCGACCGTGAAGGCGATGTGGCCGAACCCGACGCGGTTGGCCGGAGGCGGCGTAGCCTCCTGCGGCGGGTGGTATTGAAAGATCTCGAGCGTCGGGCCCGCGGGGCCGCCTCCCGGCATGCGGTAGTGGGCTCCGGTAATCCGCGCGCCCGGCACGCCGGTGCCGCGCTCCAGCCACTCGCCTGAAAGATCGCGTTCCGGCGCCACCGGCACGCAACCGAGCGCCTGTTCGTAGAAGCGGCCCAGCGTGCGCCAGTCGCGCGCAACGAGGTTCGTGTGCGCGTAGCGCGTGGGCGCCGCACTCTCCCCGGCGGCGTGCCGCGCGTGCTCCCTGACCAGATAGATCATCTGGCCGACGTGGTGATGGAAGTGCGCGGCGACCCGCAGGAACATGGCGAAGCGATCGTGGATGTCGTCGGCGCCGGTGGCCGCGAACGGCGCCGACCAGTCCGCCGCCGTCTGCCGCCCCACCGTGGCGACCACCAGGTCCACCGCGGCGTCCAGCCGCCGCAGGGCCTCGGCCTTCGACGGCGGGGCCGGGTCGTGGAACTCGCGCTCGCGATCCCGCACGTAGCCGGTGCCCGCCATTTCGCGGCCGACGTAGAAGTTCAGGTTGCCCGTGAGGTGCAGGGTCAGGTGGCCCATGCTGTTGCCGTACGGGTAGGGACGCGCCCAGAACTGTGCGTCCGACAGCCCCTCGGCCAGCCGCTGCACCCGGTCCCGGTAGTCGCGGAACGCCTGCGCGAGGGCGGCGGCGATGGTGGGCGTGGGGTCGGTCATGTGTTCCCAGGATACCGGAGCGAACCGGCGTGAAGCCGGTTTGCCAGACGCTGCCTTGACGGCGCCGTATCGGGCCCTCCAAGATAGTAATAAGTTGTTGAAATCAGGCAAGTTCGTCGAGGTCGACGGACGCCGCTTCCTGATCAGGGGCGTTGCGTACGGGACCTTCGAACCAGACGCCGACGGCAGCCAGTTTCCCCCCCTTCAACAGGTCGCACGCGACTTCGCGTTGATGGCGGATTCCGGCTTGAACACGGTGCGTACCTACACCGTGCCCACGCCAGGTGTGCTCGACGAAGCCGCCCGCCACGGATTGAAAGTCATGGCGGGCATCCCGTGGACGCAGCACGTGGCGTTCCTCGACGACCGGGCCCTGAGGCGGCAAATCCGCCGCGAGGCGGCCGCATCGGTGCGCGCGCTGGCTTCGCATCCCGCGGCGCTGCTCTTCGCCGTGGGCAACGAGATTCCCCCGGCCGTCGTCCGCTGGCACGGCCGCCGCCGCGTCGAGCGCTTTCTCCGCGAGCTTTATGACGAGGTGAAGGCGGCCGCGCCGTCGAGCCTCAGCACCTACGTCAACTTCCCGCCCACCGAGTATCTCGACACCGAGATCTTCGACGTGTGCGCGTTCAACGTCTACCTGCACCGCGAGCCCGACCTGCGCGCCTACCTCGCGCGCCTGCAGCACCTGGCGGGCGAGCGGCCGCTGCTGCTCGCCGAAGCCGGTGCCGACAGCATCCGCGAAGGCGCCGACGGGCAGGCCGCGATCACCGCCGCGCACATCCGCACGGCGTTCGCCGAGGGCGCCTGCGGCGCGATCGCCTTTTCGTGGACGGACGATTGGTGGCGCGGCGGGCACACCGTCCGCGACTGGGCCTTCGGACTCGTCGACGCCGATCGGCATCCCAAGCCGGCGCTCGCGGCCGTGCGCGAGGCGTTCGCCGACGCGCCGTTCAGCGCCGCCGACCGCGCCAGCTGGCCCACGGTTTCGGTGGTCGTGTGCGCCTACAACGCCGGCGACACCATCGACGACTGCCTCGCGTCACTCGGCGCGCTCACGTATCCGCGGTTCGAGATCATCGTCGTCAACGACGGGTCGCGCGACGACACCGGCACGCGGGCGCGCCGCTATCCCGGCGTGCGCGTTCTCGACATCCCGAACGGCGGCCTCAGCGCGGCGCGGAACGTCGGCCTGGCAGAGGCCACCGGCGACATCGTGGCCTACACCGACGCCGACGTCCGCGTCGATCGCGATTGGCTCAGCTACCTGGTGCAGCCGCTGCTGTCGCCGTCATTCGTCGGCTCGGGTGGGCCCAACGTGGTACCGCCCGACGATCCGTTCGTGGCGCAGTGCGTGGCGCGCAGCCCGGGCGGCCCTACACAGGTGCTGCTCGACGACCGGGTCGCCGAGCACGTGCCGGGCTGCAACATGGCCTTCCGCCGCGACGCGCTGGCCGGCATCGGCGGATTCAACCCCGTCTACCTGCGCGCCGGCGACGACGTGGACGTGTGCTGGCGCCTGCAGGCCAAGGGGCTGCAGATCGGCTTCGCGCCGGCGGCGGTCGTGTGGCACCACCACCGCGGCTCGGTGAAGGCCTACTGGCGGCAGCAGGTGGGCTACGGCGAGGGCGAGACGTGGCTCGACGCGCATCACCCCGAGAAGTTCATCGGCGGCCAGATGTTGTGGCGCGGGCACATCTACAGCCCGTTGCCGTTCGTGCGCTCGCTCTCGGGCCGGCGCATCAATACGGGCGTCTGGGGCACCGCCGCCTTTCCGGGCATCTACCGCACCGACGTCAGCCCGCTCCAGTTCGTGCCGCACTCGGCCTCCTGGATGGCGGTCTCGACACTCTTGTGCCTCGCGGGCATGCCGGCCGCGCTGGTCGTCGCGTATCCGGTCGAGGCGCTGCTGCTCCTTGCGGCGGGGCTCCTCGGCTGGGGAACCACCATCGTCCGCTGCTCGCTGTTCGCCTCGCGCACCGACCTCTCCGGCCTGCCCGGCGCCACGACGTGGCGCGGCCAGCTGCGGTACCGCGCGCTCATTGCGTGGCTGCATCTGGTGCAGCCGGTAGCACGGGTGTGCGGGCGCGTGCGCGGCATGATGTCACCGCCGACGGTGGGCGCGCCGGAACACGTCACGCGGGCGCCGTGGAAGGCGCCGGTTCCGTCGCCGCGTGACGCGGTTCGATCCGCGCTGCTGCTCCTCGGGGGCTCGGCCCAGCGCAGCTTCTGGAGCGAACGCTGGACGAGCCACAGCGCGCTTCTCACCGAGCTCGCCGGCGTGCTGCGCGCCGCGCGGCCGGCCCGGCCGATCGAGGAGGACGACGGCTGGCGCGCCAGCCGCGATCTCAGCGTCGCCGTCCGGCGATGGGGCTGGCTCCACCTGCGCGTGCTCGTCGAAGAGCACGCCGAAGGCCGCTGTCTGCTGCGCGTCGAGACACGGATGGGCCCGAGCTTTGTCGGCGCGGTGCAGGCGCTGACCCTCGCCATCCTGCTCGTGGCCGTCACGAGCGCGGCCATCGCGCTGCGCTGGCCGGCGATCAGCGGCGCCTCGGTGCTCGCGGTGAGCATCATCCTGATGCGCGCCCTCTGGCATACGACGCGCGCGGCGGCGCTGGTCGATCGCGCGGTCGACCGCGCGACGCTGGCCGAAGGCTTCGCGCCGATCCGCTCGCGCGTCCCGGCGACGCGGGCGCGCTTCCGGCTGTGGCCGGCCACCGCGGCGCAGCGCGCGCAGGCGGCGCTCGTGGCGATCATGATGGCGAGCGTGGCCGTCGGCGGCGTGTCGCTCGTGCAGGACGTGGTGGCCCGGCGGGCGCTGGCGGCCCGGCGCGCCGCCGCCCCGCGCGACGCGGCCGCGAGCGCGCTCACCGCCCCGAGCGGCGGCATCACCATCGACAGCGCCGGCGACGTACTCGTGGCCGATGCGCAGACCGGGCTCATCCGCCGCTTCCGCCCGCAGAGCGCGCTCGACGCCCTGCGCGCGTCCGATCGCTCGAGCCGCCGCCTCGTCGGCGCGCCCGTCCCCTTCGACGGCGCCGCGGATATCGTGCTCGCGGTGGACGGCGACTACTTCGTGGCCGACTCGCGCAACAACCGCATCTGCCGCATCGACCGGCCGACCGGCCGCACGATTACGATCGCCGGCTCCGGCGCCGGCGGCTTCGACGGCGACCGGAAGCAGGCGGCGCAGGCGTCGCTGAACGGGCCGAGCGGCCTGGCGGTGGCGCGCAACGGCGATCTCTACATCGCCGACACGCTGAACAACCGTGTGCGCGTGGTCGAGCAGGCCACCGGCATGATCCGCACCATCGCCGGCTCCGGCGCCACCGGCGATCCCAGCATGGTCGGCGACGGCGGACCGGCCACGGCGGCGCACTTGTCGAGCCCGGTGGGGGTCGCGCTGGCCCCGAACGGCGACGTCTACATCGCCGACACCGGGCACAACCGCATTCGCCGCGTCGAGGCCGCTACCGGCATCATCACGACCGTGGCCGGCGACGGGTTGCCAGGCATGGTGGGCGACGGCGGTCCGGCTTCGATGGCACGCCTGGCGGCGCCGATGGGCCTCGCCGTCGTGTCAGTGGGCAAGACGGTGACGCTCTACATCGCCGATTCGCTCAACGGGCGCATCCGCGTGATCGAGCCCGACGGCACCATCTCGACGCTCGGCGGCCAGCTGCGGTTCGTGATGCCGTCACGGCTCTCGTACCATCATTCGGGATGGCTCTACGTGAAGGACGCCAGCTCGAGCGGCGTCACGGCAGTCTCGCTGTCGAAGCCGGCACACCTCGACTTCGCGGCGACGCCACGGCGCGCTCCCGGAACGCCGGGCATGCCTGGTAAGCCGGGACGGAAGGTGACCTGAGGTCCGGCAGATGACGCTTGCCGGCTGGACCCTGTCCTTCCTGCGCCCCTACCGGGCGCGCGTCGCCGCCGTCGTGGCGCTCGCGCTGCTCGAAATCGGCCTCGCGGCACTGGCTCCCTGGCCGCTCAAGGCCGTGGTGGACAACGTGCTCGGCGGCCACCCGCTGCCGCCGTCCATCGCCGGTCCGCTGCAGGCGCTCTCGGGCGGGAGCGCCGTGGGCCTGCTGGCCGTGATTGTCGTCGCCGGCCTGCTGCTGCAGATCGCGTCGGAGATCGTCGCGATGGCACACACCCAGATCCAGGTGGATACCGGGCAGCGCATCGTCTACGACCTGCGGCGCTCGCTGCTCACGCACCTGCAGGCGTTGTCGCTGCGCCACCACGTCGCCGCGCGCACCGCCGACGGCGTCTACCGGCTGGACTCCGACGCCTACTGCGTCAACGATCTCGTCATCGGCGGCGTGTTCCCGCTGGCCATGGCGGTGATCAAGCTCGGCGTGATGTTCGCGATCCTCGTCCGCCTCGATCTCACCCTGGCGCTGCTGTCGCTGGTCGTCATCCCGTTCCTGTGGATGGCGCTGCGCTACTACGCGCGCCGGATGGTGGACCGCGCCGAACGGGTCAAGGCGCTCGAGTCGTCGCTGGTCGAACGCATGTTCGAGGTCCTGTCGTCGGTCAAGGTGATCAAGAGCTTCGCCCGCGAGGGGCACGAGCTTGCCCGCTTCCGCGCCGCAGGCGACGACACGATGCGCGCACGCCTGCGCCTCACCTGGCAGGAGTCGCTCTTCTCGGTGGTCGTGACCGCGATCACGCTGGCCGGCACGGCGCTCGTGCTCGGCGTCGGCGGCCTGCACGTGCTGCAGGGCACGCTCACCGTCGGAAGCCTCCTCGTGGTCATCGCCTACCTGGCCGCGGTCTACACACCGCTGTCGTCGATCGCCCACACCACCGGGTCGCTGCAGCAGGCGGTCGTGAGCGCCCGGCGGGTGCGCGAGACCATGGCGCTCACGCCCGAGCCGTTCGACGTGCCGGGGGCGCGCGAGGCCTCGGCGATCACCGGCGACATCCGGTTCGAGCAGGTTGGCTTCGCCTACGACGACCGCGTCATCCTGCAGGACGTCACCTTCGCCGCGCATCCGGGCGAGCTGGTCGCGCTCGTCGGCCTGACCGGCGCCGGCAAGACCACCCTGGCCAGCCTGCTGCCCCGCTTCTTCGAGCCGACCGCCGGCCGCATCACCGTCGACGGCGTGGACGTGCGCGACTACGATCTGCGCTCGCTGCGCGAGCGCATCGCGCTGGTGCCACAGGAGCCGGTGCTGTTTGCCGGTTCGATCGCCGACAACATCCGCTACGGCCGGCTCGACGCCAGCCAGGCGGACGTCGAGGCGGCGGCGCGCGCGGCCCACGTGCACGCCTTCGTCGAACGGCTGCCGCACGGCTACGACTCGCTCGTGGCCGAAGCGGGCGCCACGCTGTCGGGCGGCGAGCGCCAGCGGATCGGCATCGCGCGGGCGCTGCTGAAGGATGCGCCCATCCTGATCCTCGACGAGCCCACCTCGTCGCTCGACGCGATTTCCGAGGAAGTCGTCTTCGACGCGCTCCGGCGGCTGCGCGCCGGCCGCACGACGCTCGTCATCGCGCACCGCCTCTCGACCATTCGCGATGCCGCGCGCATCCTCGTGCTGCACGACGGCCGCGTGGTGGCGCAGGGCACCCACGACGAGCTGATCGGCTCGAACGAGCTCTACCGCCGGATGTGCGCGCGGCTCTCGGTGGGCCGATCGCTCGACGAGCCCGAGTCGGTGGACGAGCTGATCCAGTCGCGATAGGCGCCCATCTCTTGAAGATTCTGCTCGCCGGCATCATCGCCCGCTACCCGTTTGGCGGCGTCACCTGGTGCTCGCTCATGTACTTGCTGGGCCTGCGCGATCTGGGGCACGAGGTCTTCTACGTCGAAGACACCGGCGAGTGCATCTACGACCCGGTGCAGAACGCGCTCACCGAAGACCCCTCGTACGGCACCGCCCTCATCCGCGACGCCCTCGCGCCGTTCGGCCTCGAGGATCGCTGGAGCTTCGTGAACTACGACGGCACCTACCACGGCGCGCCGCGCGAGGTGCT
Organism: Vicinamibacterales bacterium; assembly: GCA_035646375.1. Taxonomy (GTDB): domain Bacteria; phylum Acidobacteriota; class Vicinamibacteria; order Vicinamibacterales; family UBA2999; genus DASYRM01. Next base: position 3,688 of record DASRPM010000246.1, on the reverse strand, counting down.
GCAGCGCTTCTGCGCCGACGCCGACCTCTTCATCAACCTGTCGGGCGGCGCCTGGTTCTGGCGCGACGAGTACGCCCGCATCCCGCGGAAGGTCTTCGTGGACAGCGATCCGGTGTTCACGCAGCTCGCGCTCGCCAAGGGCGAGACGTGGTACGTGGAGTTCTTCAAGCGCTTCGATCACCTCTTCACGTTCGGCGCCAACATCGGGACACCCGCGTCGAGCGTGCCGGCCGCGGGCTTTACCTGGCACAAGACGTGGCAGCCCGTGACCACCGGGCTGTGGCGCTCGTCGACGCCCCCTGGCGACCGCTTCAGCACCGTGATGACGTGGCGCTTCGAAAGCTTCTCCGACGTGGACGGCAACAAGGACCGCGAGTTCGTGAAGTTCATCGATCTGCCGTCGCGGACGCCGCACCGCTTCGAGCTCGCCGTCAACGGCCCCCAGACGCTCCTGCGCGAGCACGGCTGGGAGACCGTGGACGCCATGGCCGTGTCGCGCACGCCGTGGCAGTACCGGGAGTTCATCCAGGGCTCGAAGGGCGAGTTCGGCGTGGCCAAGCACGCCTATGTGGCCCACCGTTCCGGCTGGTTCAGCGACCGCACCGAGTGCTACCTCGCCGCAGGACGGCCGGCGCTGGTGCAGGACACCGGCTGGAGCGCGCACCTGCCCCACGGCGAAGGCCTGCTGGCGTTCTCGACGCCCGAGGAGGCGATCGACGGTCTCGAGCGCATCGCCGGCGACTACGCGCGCCATGCGCGGCGCGCCGCCGAGATCGCCGGCGACTGCTTCGACGCCGGCCGGGTGCTGCCGCGCCTGCTGGAGGTGGCCGGCTCATGACGCCGCCTCTGCGCATCGCCCAGATTGCGCCAGTGGCCGTGTCGGTGCCGCCGCCGCTGTCCGGCTCGATCGAATCGCTGACGGCGCTCCTCACCGACGGCCTCGTGGCGGCGGGCCACGCGGTGACCATCTTTGCCACCGGCGAGTCGCGTACGCAGGCGACGCTTCACGCCACGTTCGCGCGCGGCTACCGCGAAGACCCCGGAAACTGGCCCTGGGAGCTGTGCGAGATGATCAATATCTCGGCGGCCATCGAGCGGGCCGCGGCGTTCGACGTCATTCACTACCAGGCCAAGTACCATCCCTTCGCGCTGCCATTCGGACGCCTGTCCAACGTGCCCGTGGTAATCACGCTGCACCATGCGCCAGGCGAGCACGAAGTGGCGCTCTGGGCGCGCCACTATCCGGACACACCCTTCACCGCCATCTCGCACGCGCAGGCGCGCTCGATGACCGGGCTGAACATGGTCGGCGTCGTGCCGCACGCGATCGACGTGCCCGCCTTCCCCTTCGCGCCGGAGCCGCGCGACTACCTGCTCTTCCTCGGGCGCTTCGTCGACGGCAAGGGCGCGCTGCAGGCGATCGACGTCGCGAGGCGGGTGCGCATGCCGCTCGTGCTGGCGGCTGAAGCCAACGACTACTACCGAGAGAAGGTGGCGCCGCTCGTGGACGGCACGTCCGTCGTATTTGCCGGCGAGGTGACGGCCGCGGCCAAGGCGGCGCTCCTCGGCGGGGCGCGCGCCTTGCTCTATCCGGTCCAGTCGGGCGAGCCGTTCGGCCTGGTGCTCGCCGAGGCCACCACCTGCGGCACGCCGGTGGCGGCACTCGATCGCGGGGCCGTGCGCGAGGTGGTGGAGGACGGCGTCACCGGTGGCGTCTTCGGGTCGCTCGACGCCCTGATCGAAGGACTGCCGGGCGTCCTCGCGCTCGATCGCGCGCGCGTACGGGCGGTGGCCGCCGAGCGCTTCAGCGTGGAGCGCATGGTGGCCGGATACACGGACGTGTATGCGGCGCTCGCGGGCCGCACCGCCCGAGCGGAGAGCCGATGACCGGCGAGGCGCGCGACCTCGACGGTCGATCGCTGCTGGCGGTCTTCGCGCACCCCGATGACGAATCGCTGGCGTGCGGCGGACTGCTGGCGTGGTGCGCCGCGCGCGGGGCGCGCGTATCGCTGCTCTGCCTGTCGCGGGGCGAAGCCGGCTCCGCCTCCGCTACGTCGGCTCGCGAAGCGAGCCGACCAGACAGTGCTGCTAGTCGGTCCGCTTCGCGGACCGACCCGGTGGACACGCGCAACTCTGCCGGACTGGGCGACCTGCGAGCCGCTGAACTGCACGAGGCGGCCGCGGCGCTCGGCCTGGCCGAAGTGACGGTGCTTCGCCACCCCGACGGCATGCTGCCCTGGCTCGAACCGGGGACGCTCGCGCGCGACATCCAGGCGGCGATCGCGGCGGGGCGGCCGGACGTGGTCGTCACGTTCGGAGAAGACGGCCTCTACTGGCATCCGGACCACATTGCCGTGCACGACGCGACGCGCGCCGTGGTCGCCACGCTCGGCGCCAACGCGCCCGCGCTGTACTACGTGACGATGCCGCCCGGCCAGATGCAGGCCGTGCTCGCCGCCGCGGCGCCGCGGCTGACGCCGTCGTCGCCGCGCGACCTGCTGGGCATCGCCGACGCGGCCGCCTTCGGCGCGCACGCACTGCCGCCGACGCTCGTCCTGCACACCGGCGCCTTTGCCGCGCGCAAGCTGGCGGCGCTGCGCTGCCATCGCACGCAGGTGGCCGGCGGGCCGTTCGATCAGCTGTCGGCGGCGGAGGCCGAGACGCTGCTCGGCGTCGAGCACTATCGTCGCGCGGACGTCGGCTCGCAGGCGCCGACCTTCATCGAGCGTCTGGCGGCGCCGCCCTTGGAGATCTCCTGATGGACGTGTCCCTGCTCGACCTGCTGCGCTGCCCGTTCTGCGGCACACGGCTCGACCTCGTGAGCAACGACGCCCTCGCCCGAGAGGGATCCCAGATCAACTTCGGCGTGCTGGGCTGCCAATGCTGCGCGTTTCCCATCGTCGACGGCATTCCGGTGCTCATTGCCGACGACGTCACGCGCAGCGCCATACACGCGCTCGAAGCCGGGCGCCGCGACGACGCGCGCGCGGCGCTGCTCGGCCTCGATGCAGCCGGAGCTGGCCGGCTGCGCGCGGTGCTCGCCGACGGCACCGCCACCTACCGCCTGGCGCTCGAAATCATCAGCCGGGACGCCGAGGCCACCTATTTCGTCTACCACTTCTCGGATCCGAACTACGTGCTCGCCGAGACGCTGGTGCGCGTGCTGGGCCGTGAGCGGACGCGCACCGCGCGCGTCCTCGACCTCTGCGGCGGCTCGGGCCACCTGACCCGCGTGCTCGGGCAGGTCTCCGATCAGCCGGTGGTCGTCGCCGATATCTACTACTGGAAGCTGTGGCTTGCGCAGCGCTTCACCTCGCCGGGCTGCGCACCGGTGTGCTGCGACGCCAACGCCCCGATGCCCTTCGTGGACGACTCGTTCTCGACAGTCGTGCTGTTCGACGCCTTCCCCTACATCTGGCACAAGCGCCTGCTGGCCGGAGAGATGCTGCGCCTGGCCGGCCCCGCGGGCACGATTCTCATGCCACACCTGCACAGCTCGCTCGCCTTCAACCACTCGGCCGGCATGACGCTGACCCCCGCCGCCTACCGCGACCTGTTCGCCCACGGCGAGCCGCGGCTCTTTCGCGACAGCGACCTGATGAACGACATCCTGGGACACACGGCGATCGATCTGTCACGCGACGTCACGCCCGAACAGGCCGGTGACGAGCCGACGGTGACGCTCATG
>DASRPM010000245.1:0-9081 GCA_035646375.1 Vicinamibacterales bacterium | reverse complement strand
CGGGCAAGCGCGTGCTGCAGGAAATCGCGCAGATGATGCGCGACCAGACGTTCTCGTCCAAGTTCGTGTTCGTCGAGGACTACGACATCAACGTCGGCCGCGTGCTCGTGCAGGGCGTGGACGTGTGGCTCAACAACCCGCGCCGGCCGCTCGAAGCGTCGGGCACGAGCGGACAGAAGGTCGTGCTCAACGGCGGCCTCAATCTGTCCGTGCTCGACGGCTGGTGGGCCGAGGCGTACGATGGCCTGAACGGCTTCTCGATCGGCACCGGCCGCACGCATGCGAACATGGACGTGCACGACGAGCGCGACGGGCGCGACCTCTACGAGACGCTCAAGGACGACGTGATCCCGCTTTTCTACCAGCGGGATCAGGACGGCCTGCCGCGCGGGTGGATCCGCCGGATGAAGCGCACGATCCGGACGCTCGGCTGGCGGTTCAACGCCGACCGCATGGTGATGGACTACGCCACGAATTTCTACGTCCCCGCCGCCGGCGGCACGTCGAGCGACAGCAGGCACTCAGGCTGATGCACGTCAACGCGTACGAGACCGGCGGGTTCTACGACGAGATGTTCGACGAGGCGTCCCAGCCGCGCCCCGAGGCGCAGCTCCTCCTCGACACCATCAACGCGCTCGGCGACGGCCAGCTCGAACGCTGCCAGCAGGCGGCCGAACGGATCCTCGTCCAGCTCGGGATCACCTTCAACGTCTACGGCGATTCGGCCGGCACCGAGCGGCCGTTCCCGTTCGATCTCGTGCCGCGCATCGTCACCGCGAAGGAATGGGACTGGATCGAGCGCGGGCTCAAGCAGCGCATCCATGCGCTCAATCAGTTCATCAACGACATCTACCACGACCAGAAGATCATCAAGGACGGCGTCATCCCCGAAGAGGTCGTCCGTTCAGCGGCGTTCTACCGCCCGCAGTGCATCGGCATCGATCCGCCGAAGGGCGTGTGGTGCCACATCACGGGCAGCGATCTGGTCCGCCACTCCGACGGCCGCATCTACGTGCTCGAGGACAACCTGCGCGTGCCGTCGGGCGTGTCGTACATGCTCGAGAACCGCGACCTGATGAAGCGCACCTTCCCGCAGGTGTTCGAGGGGCTGCGCGTGCGTACGGTCGCCGAGTACCCCAGCCTGCTGCTCGACACGCTCGAAGCGATGGCGCCGCGCGGCGTCACCACCAAGCCGGTCGTCGTGCTGCTCACACCGGGCATGTACAACTCGGCCTACTTCGAGCACAGCTACCTGGCGCAGAAGATGGGCATTCCGCTCGTCGAGGGGCGCGATCTGGTGGTCGAGGACAACGCGGTGTGGATGCGCACCACCAAGGGGCTGCGCCGCGTCCACGTCATCTACCGGCGCATCGACGACGACTTCCTCGACCCGGACACGTTCCGCCCCGACTCGCTGCTCGGCGTGCCCGGCCTGGTCAACGCCTACCGCGCCGGCAAGGTGTCGCTGGCCAACGCACCGGGCAACGGCGTGGCGGACGACAAGGTGATGTACGCCTACGTGCCGGACATGATCCGCTACTACGAGGGCGAGGACCCGATCATCCCGAACGTCCCCACTTTTCTGTGCTGGCGCGACTCGGATCGCCAGCACGTGCTGCAGAACCTGGAGACGCTGGTCGTCAAAGCCGCCAACGAGGCCGGCGGCTACGGCATGCTCGTGGGCCCGCACTCCACCGCGGCCGAGCGCGAGGCGTTTGCCGCCAAGATCACGGCGAACCCGCGCAACTACATCGCGCAGCCGACGCTCGGCCTGTCGCGCGTGCCGACCCTCGTGGGCAACCAGCTCGAGGGGCGGCACGTGGACCTGCGGCCCTACATCCTCTACGGCGACGACATCCGGGTGGTGCCGGGCGGCCTCACTCGAGTGGCGCTGCGCAAGGGATCGCTCGTCGTGAACTCGTCGCAGGGCGGCGGCAGCAAGGACACGTGGGTGCTCGAACCGGAGAGAAGCAGTGCGGGGTGAGCCGCTTCCGCTCCTCAGCCGCGTCGCCGACTCCGTGTACTGGATGGGGCGCTACATCGAGCGCGCCGAGAACGTGGCGCGCTTCATCGGCGTCAACCTGAACCTGCAGATCGATCTGCCGCTGGCGCCGTCGCAGCAGTGGCAGCCGCTCATCGACACGAGCGGCGACGCGGAGCTCTTCAAGGAGCGCTTCGGCCAGGCCACGCAGGCCAAGGTGATCGAGTGGCTCGCCTACGACACCAACAACCTCAGCTCGGTCGCCTCGTGCCTGCGCTTCGCGCGCGAGAACGCGCGCTCGGTGCGCGAGACGATCTCGTCGGAGATGTGGGCGCAGGTCAACAGCATGTACCTGCAGATCCAGGCGCAGCGGTCGCTGCCGGAGCCCGAGCGCATGCTCGACGCCTTCCGCGAGATCCGCATGGGCTGCCACCTGTTCGAGGGCGTCACCGACGCGACGATGTCGCACAACGAGGCGTGGCACTTCATGCGCCTCGGCCGCATGCTCGAGCGCGCCGACAAGACGTCGCGCATCCTCGACGTGAAGTACTTCATGCTGCTGCCCTCGGTCCGCGACGTCGGCACGCCCTACGACGACATCCACTGGTCGGCGGTGTTGCGGTCGGTCAGCGGCTTCGAGATGTACCGCAAGAAGTACGGCCGCATCATGCCGTCGGACGTCGTGGACTTCCTGGTGATGGACACCGAGTTCCCGCGCGCCGTGCGCTTCTGCATCAAGTGCGCCAGCGAATCGCTGCAGTCGATCACCGGCACGCCGATCGGCGCGTTCCGCTACCGCTCCGAGCAGCTCATGGGCCAGCTGCGCGCCGAGCTCGACTTCACGTCCGTGGACACGGTGCTGCGCAGCGGGCTGCACGAATACCTCGATCGCCTGCAGCTGAAAATGAACGGGATCGACGAGGGGCTGCGCGACGACTTCGCGGTGCGCACCACGCCGGCGGCGATGTCGCAGTCGCAGGTCTCGGCCGGCGCCACGATGACGCAGACGCAGGGCCCCGGGCCGAGCAACTGATCGCATGATCAAAGTTGCGCTGCATCACAAGACCGTCTATCAGTACGACCGGCCGGTCACGCTGTCGCCGCAGGTGATCCGCCTGCGCCCGGCGCCGCACAGCCGCACCCCGGTCACCGGCTACTCGCTGCGGATCGAGCCGTCGCAGCACTTCATCAACTGGCAGCAGGATCCGCAGGGCAACTTCCAGGCGCGCGTCGTGTTCCCGGAGCCGACGACGGTCTTCTCGCTCGAAGTCGATCTCGTGGCCGAGATGACCGTCCTCAACCCGTTCGACTTCTTCCTCGAGCCGCAGGCCGAAACCTATCCGTTCGCCTACGACGCGCTGCAGCGGCAGGAACTGGCACCGTTTCTCGACGTGGCTCCCGCCGGGCCGCGGCTGCAGGCGTTCCTCGCGTCGCTGCCGCGCGAGCCCATCCACGTCATCACCTTCCTCGTCGAGCTCAACCGCCGGCTGCAGCACGACGTCCGCTACGTCATTCGCATGGAGCCCGGCGTGCAGACGAGCGAGCAGACGCTCGAGCTCGCGTCCGGTTCCTGCCGCGACTCCTCGTGGCTGCTGGTCGAGACGCTGCGCCATCTGGGCTTCGCCACCCGCTTCGTGTCGGGCTATCTGATTCAGCTCACACCCGATCAGAAGCCGCTCGACGGCCCGCCCGGACCCGACGCCGACTTCACCGATCTCCATGCGTGGGCCGAGGTGTACCTGCCGGGCGCGGGCTGGGTGGGCCTCGACCCGACCTCGGGACTCCTCGCGGGCGAGGGGCACATCCCGCTCGCGGCGACGCCGGGCGCCGAATCGGCGGCGCCGGTGACGGGCCTCGTGAGCCCGAGCGAGGTCACCTTTCACCACGAGATGTCCGTGACGCGCGTGCACGAAGATCCGCGCGTCACCAGGCCCTACACCGACGAGCAGTGGCGGGCGGTGCTGTCGCTCGGCGATCGCGTGGACGGCGAGCTGGCCGCCGGCGACGTGCGCCTCACCATGGGCGGCGAGCCGACGTTCGTATCGATCGACGACATGGACGGCGACGAGTGGAACACGGCCGCCCTGGGCCCGGCGAAACGGCGGCTGGGCACGGCGCTGCTGGGCCGCCTGCGCGACGCGTTCGCGCCCGGCAGCCTCCTGCATTTCGGACAGGGCAAGTGGTATCCCGGCGAGTCGCTGCCCCGCTGGGCCTACACCTGCTATTGGCGCGAGGACGGCGTGCCGCTGTGGCGCGATCCCGCGCTCGTGGGCGACCCCGATCGCGACGACGGATTCGGCACCGACGACGCGCGCGCGTTCGCCGAGGCGCTGGCCGAGCGGCTGTCCGTCGGCGCATCGCACGTCATCGCCGCCTACGAGGACCCGCTCGCCTACGTCCACAAGGAGCGCACCCTCCCGATCAACGTCGATCCCGAGGACAACAAGCTCGACGATCCCGAAGAGCGCGAGCGGCTGCGCCGGGTGTTCAGCCGCGGCCTCGGCACGCCGACCGGGTTCGTGCTGCCGCTCGTGCGCGTGCCGGGCAAGGACGGTCCCGCCTGGCAGTCGGGCCTGTGGATGCTGCGCGGGCGCCATCTGTTCCTGGTGCCGGGCGACTCGCCGGTCGGCTTCCGCCTGCCAATCGAGAGCCTGCCCACGGGGCGGGCATTCGAAGTGGTGCCCGCCGATCCGATGGCGCCGCGCGAGCCGTTTGGTCCCGGAGCCTCGGCCACGCCCCTCCGCGTGCGCGCCGGAGGCGGACAGCGCCGTCTGGTGCCGGACGAGAGCGGGCGGCCGCGCCAACCGCGGCAGGAGCAGACGCTTCAGGAGCCGGCGGACGCGGGCTCGCCGTACGTGCGCACGGCGCTCAGCGTCGAGGCGCGCCACGGCACGCTCTGGACGTTCCTGCCGCCGGTCCCGTCGGCCGCGGACTACGTGGAACTCATCGCCGCGATCGAGGACACCGCCGCCACGCTCGCCATGCCGGTGCTCGTCGAGGGCTACCCGCCTCCGTACGATCCGCGGCTGCATCAGATCAAGGTCACGCCCGACCCGGGCGTCATCGAGGTCAACGTGCACCCCGCGCGCAGCTGGCGCGAGCTCGTGGCGACCACGACGACGCTCTACGAGCAGGCGCGCGCGAGCCGCCTCGGCACCGAGAAGTTCATGCTCGACGGCCGTCACACCGGCACGGGCGGCGGCAACCACCTCGTGCTCGGCGGCCTGACGCCGGCCGACAGCCCGTTCCTGCGCCGGCCCGATCTCCTCCGGAGCTTCGTCGCCTACTGGCTGAACCACCCGTCGCTCTCGTATCTCTTCTCCGGCGTCTTCATCGGCCCCACCAGCCAGGCGCCCCGGGTGGACGAGACACGCGCGGACGCCGTGTACGAGCTCGAGATCGCCATGAGCCTGCTCGACGGGGCGCGCGGCGTGACGCCGGGCGCCCCGCCCTACGTCCCGCCGTGGCTCGTCGATCGCATCTTCCGGAACCTGCTCGTGGACGTGACCGGCAACACGCACCGCTCCGAGTTCTGCATCGACAAGCTGTACTCCCCCGACGGAGCGACGGGGCGCCTGGGTCTCGTCGAGATGCGCGCCTTCGAGATGCCGCCGCACGCGCGCATGAGCCTGGCGCAGCAGCTCCTCGTGCGCACGCTGCTGGCCTGGTTCTGGCGTGATCCGTACAAGGTCGCGCCGATCCGCTGGGGGACGCGGCTGCACGATCGCTTCCTGCTGCCGTACTACGTCGAACGCGACTTCGCCGCGGTGGTCGCCGAAGTGCGGCACGCCGGCTACCCAATCGATCGCGAGTGGTTCGCGCCGCACCTGGAGTTCCGCTTTCCGGTGTACGGCCGCGTGGTCTACGACGGGGTGGACGTGGAGCTGCGCCAGGCGATCGAGCCGTGGTACGTGCTGGGCGAAGAGCCGGGCGCCGGCGGCACCGCGCGCTATGTGGACTCCTCGGTGGAGCGGCTGCAGGTGCGGGTGCGCGGCCTCGAGCCCGAGCGCTTCACGGTCGCGTGCAACGGTGTGCAGCTGCCGCTGCAGCCAACGGGCACCGAGGGCGAGTTCGTGTGCGGCGTGCGCTACCGCGCCTGGCAGCCGCCGCGCTGCCTGCACCCCACTATTCCCGTGCACACGCCGCTCGTCGTGGACGTCGTGGACACCGGCGCGCGCCGCGCCATCGGCGGCTGCACCTACCACGTGGGGCATCCGGGCGGACGGAACTACGCGACCGTTCCTGTAAACTCGAACGAGGCGGAGGCGAGGCGGCGAGCCCGGTTCTTCGGGTTCGGCCATACGCCCGGATCGCCGCTGACCCTCGTGATGCACGAGAACCGCGAGTTTCCCTCCACGCTCGACCTTCGGCGCCAGGCAGCCTCGCCAGATTTCTCGTGAGCGACACCTCCTCGGCGCGTCCGTCGCGCAGCACGGCGGACTGGAACTACCGGCCGCCGCAGGCAGGACACTGGGACGAAGCGCTCGATCCGTCCGGGCGGCCGCGCCCGCACTGGATGCGCCTGGCCGCGGCGTTGCGGCGGATGGGGATGCCCGAGTTCTCGCGCCGGTGGGAGTTCGGCCAGCAGCTCATTCGCGCCAACGGCGTCACCTACAACGTCTACGGCGACCCGCTCGGCAGCGCGCGCCCGTGGCCGATGGACCTGGTGCCGCTCGCCATCGACGGACGCGAGTGGGCGCACATCGAGCACGCGGTCATCCAGCGCGCCACCCTGCTCAACGCGATCCTCGCCGACCTCTACGGCACGCACCGGCTCGTACGCGACGGGCACATCCCGCCCGAACTGGTCTTCGACAACCCGGGCTTCCTGCGCGCCTGCCACGGCATCGCTCCCACCAGCGGCGTCTACCTGCAGAACTGCGCCGTGGACATCGCGCGGGCGCCCAACGGCACGTGGTGGGTAATCTCGGATCGCACGCAGGCGCCGTCCGGCGCCGGCTACGCGCTCGAGAACCGGCTGGTGAGCGGCCGCACGCTGCCGGCCATGCTCGATCAGTGCCGCGTCCGCCCGCTCACCGACTTCTTCGAGGTGACGATCAAGGCGCTGCTCAACCTGGCGCCGAACCGCCCCGCCAACCCGCGCGTGGTGGTGCTGTCGGCCGGCCCCAACAGCGAGACCTACTTCGAGCATTCGTTCTTCGCGCGGCAGTGGGACTTTCCGCTCGTGGGCGGCGGCGACCTGACGGTGCGCGACGGACGCGTGTACCTCAAGACGCTCGCCGGCCTGAACCCGGTGGACGTGATCCTCCGGCGGCTCGACGACGACTTCTGCGATCCGCTCGAGCTGCGCGGCGACTCGCTGCTCGGTGTGCCCGGCCTGGTGCAGGCGGCGCGCGCCGGCACCGTGTTCGTCGCCAACTGCCTCGGCAGCGGCCTGGTGGAAACGCCGGCCCTCATGGCGTTCATGCCCAGCCTGTGCCGCGAGGTGCTCGGCGAGGAGCTGCGCATGCCGTCGGTGGCGACGTGGTGGTGCGGGCAGGACGAGCCGCGGCGTGAGGTCCTCGAGCATCTCGAGAAGCTGGTCATCAAGCCGGTGTTCCCGCGCTTCGGCCAGCACGCGGAGTTCCCCGCGACGATGTCGGCCGAGAAGCGGCGGGCGCTGGCGGCGCGCATCGAGGCCCACCCCACGCGCTTCGTCGCACAGGAGCAGGTGGACCTCTCGAGCGCGCCGGTGCACACGCACCGCGGCCTCGAAGCGCGCCACGTCGTGCTGCGGGTGCTCGCCGCCTGGGACGGCACTTCGTACGCGGTGCTCCCGGGCGGGCTGACGCGCGTCGCCACCGGCCAGCAGTCGCTCGTGGTGTCGATGCAGGCCGGCGGCGGCAGCAAGGACACCTGGGTGATCGGCGGCGCCGACGACAGGACCTACGAGCTCGAACCGTCGCCGCAGGCCGGCTTCACCCACTCCACCGAGCTGTCAAGCCGGATGGCCGACAACCTGTTCTGGCTCGGGCGCTATGCGGAGCGGCTCGAGGCCAGCGCGCGGCTCTTCCGCGTGCTGCTGCCGGCGCTGTCCGGCGAGGCGCACCAGGGGCGGCACGCGTCGGTGGACACCGCGCTGCACTTCCTCCGCGGCCTCGACCTGCTGCCGCCGGAATCGCGGCGGGCCACGGTGGCGCGCCAGTGGTGGACCCTGCAGCGCATCGTCGCCGACCTGGTGTTCGACACCCGCCACATCGCGAGCATCGGCGGCAACCTGCGGCACGTGCGGCGTCTGAGCTGGGAAGTGAAGGAGCGGCTGTCGCCGGACACCTGGCGCGTGCTGCAGCAGCTGTCGACGCAACTGTCGGGGGCGCCGCCTGCCAATCACGACCGGCGCTTCCTGGCGGCGCTCGCCGCGCTCGACGACGTGGTGATCATGCTGTCGGCGTTTGCGGGCCTCCTGGCCGAGAACCCCACGCGCGGCTACGGCTGGCGCTTCCTCGGCATGGGGCGCCGCATGGAGCGCGCACTCCAGATGATCGAGCTGCTGCGCGTCGGCGTGGCGCTCGCGCCGTTTCCCGACGACGCCTGCCTCGAGGTGCTGCTGCAGGTGGCCGACAGCTCCACCACCTACCGATCGCGCTACCTCGCCGCGATCCGCACGCGCTACGTGCTCGAGCTGCTGCTCACCGACGAGACCAACCCGCGATCGGTGGCCTTTCAGGCCGCGGCGCTGCTGGACGGCGTCCACAGCCTGCCCCGCCGCCAGACCGAGGCGTCGCCGCCGGCGGAGTACACCCTGGCCAAACGCCTGCGGCAGATGGTGCGCGACATCAGCATGGACGATCTGAAACGGCGCGACGCCAACGGGCAGCGCCTGGCGCTCGAGGCGCACCTGCAGACCGTCCGCAACGGCGTCAGCGATCTGTCGGAAGCGATCACGGCGCGCTACTTGAGCCACTCGACGCCGTCGCAGTTGAAGTCGTTCTGACCGCGCGTCTTGAAAGGCGACGAGATGCACATGAGTCCAATATCTTGCGGCGCCTTACAAGACGCGCCGCCCCCGCGGAGCGGGGGCAAGAAGACACTGTGCCGCATGGCTGGCGAGCGGGAAGTTCTTCGCTCTGAGGAGCTTGCTCGCTAGCCATGCGCTACAA
>DASRPM010000244.1:0-12153 GCA_035646375.1 Vicinamibacterales bacterium | reverse complement strand
GGACCCGGCGCAATTCCCCGAGCAGATTGCCGAGGGACTGCGGCCGTGGCAGGCGAAGAAGCTCTATCGCGGCGCCGGCTTCCGCCCCGATCCGGCCAACCAGCCGACGACGGAGATCCAGACCGGCGTGCTCGACGCGGCGCTGGGCCGTTCGTACGCGGAGATTGCGGCCGAAGGCCGCAGTCAACACAAGTCGCAGGAGATGGGCGGCATCGAACCGATGGGTCCGGCGGCCTCCGGCCTCATCCTGCTGTCGCCGGCGCCGCCAGCGAATGCCGCCGCGCGCGAGCGCTCGGTGTTCGACGGGCTCGATGTGTCGCTGCCCGGACTGGCGGCGGCCGCGGGCCTGCCCGCGGGGGCGCTGCGCAGCGAGCTCGCCGCGATCGAAACGGCGGCGCGGCAGGCGCTCGCCACCTATCAGCCGCTCGATCCCTCGCGCATCGTGCCGCCGCTCGCCGACGGCCTGGCCGCGACCCGCGCCGCGCGCCGTGCGCTCCAGGGGCTCGACGCCTCGCGCGATGCGAAGGCCGACGCCGAATTCCTGCTCGCGGTGAAGGAGCGCGATTTTGCCGACGCGCTCGTCCGGGCAGCCGGCGTGGTGGTCGATCCGCTGAGCGATACGGAAACCGTGACGCCGGGCGGCTCGTTCACCGTGTCGGCACGGACGTTCCTGGCCCATCCTGGCATCGTCACCCTCACCGGCACCGCGCTGCGCGCGCCCGCGGGCTGGAGGGTGGCTCCGGCGCCGCCGCCGGCGACTGCCAACAACCAGGGTCCGCCCGGACGCCGCGAGGTGCCCACCGACGAGGTGCGCTACGCGGTCACGGTGGCCGCCAACGCCCCGCTGACGCAGCCGTACTTCCTGCGCGAGCCGCGCCGCGGCGACATGTATCAGTGGCCCGTCAGCCCCGACCGGTCGATGCCGTTCGACGCCCCGCTGCTCACGGCGGAGGTATCGGCGCAGATCGGGGGCCAGGCCGTCACGATCACGCGCCCGGTGCAGTACCGCGTGGGCGACCGCATCCGCGGCGAGCTGCGGCGCGACGTCAACGTGGTGCCGGCGGTGGCAGTCGGCGTCGACTCGCCTCTGCTGATCGTGCCGACCGGCACGACGCCGAACACGCAGCGCATCGTCGTCCGCGCGACGAACCTCACGGACAAGGCGGTGCGCGGCGTGGTGCGGTTGCGGATGCCGCCGGGCTGGAGCGCCGAACCCGCGGAGGCGCCGCTGCCGCTCGCCGAAGGTGAGAACGGCGCGGCAACCTTCCTGGTGCGCGCGCCGCTCAAGCGGGTGGCGGGCAGCTTCGACATCACCGCGGAGGCCGTCGTCAACGGCGCGTCCTACACGAGCGATCTGCAGACGATCGCGTATCCGCACATCCAGACGCACCGGCTCTACTCGCCGGCGGCGGTGAAGGTGCAGGTGTTCGATCTCAAGGTGGCCGCCGTGAAGGTGGGCTACATCATGGGCAGCGGCGATCAGGTGCCCGACGCGCTGCGGCGAATGGGGTTGGACGTCACGCTCATCGGTCCTGACATGCTGTCCTCCGGCGACCTCTCCCGCTTCGACACGATCGTCGTGGGCGTGCGCGCGTCGGAGGCGCGTCCGGACTTCGTGGCCAACAACGGACGGCTGCGCGACTACATGGAGCGTGGCGGCACGCTCATCGTCCAGTATCAGCAGACCGACTACGTCAACCGCGGCCTGCCGCCGTATCCGGTGAAGGTCGAGGGCAATCCGCGCATCACCGACGAGACCGCGGCGGTGAAGATCCTCGTGCCGCGCCATCCCGTCTTCTCGTTTCCCAACGCGATCACCGAGGGGGACTTCCAGGGCTGGGTGCAGGAGCGGAACCTGTATTCGTTCGGCACCTTCGACGGCAAGTACACGCCGTTGCTCGAAGCGGCGGACCCCGGCGAACAGCCGCAGCGCGGCGGCGAGGTGTACACCGACGTCGGCAAGGGGCGCTACGTCTACACCTCGTACGCCTGGTTCCGTCAGCTGCCTGCCGGGGTGCCGGGCGCCTACCGGATGTTCGCCAACCTCGTGAGCCTGTCGAAGGCCCTCCACTAGGCGCGGCGGTGCGCATCCCTCTCTGGCTCCTGCTTTCAGCCGCCTTGGCGGCTGCCGCCTGCGGCTCGGGCGGCGGCGAGAAACCTTCCATGAACGAGACCAGTCCTCCCGATCGCGACATCCATTCGTACGCCCGCCCCTGGGAAGCCCGTGTGACCCATGTGGCGCTCGATCTCACGGCCGACTTCACGGCGAAGACCCTGGCCGGATCGGCCACGCTCGACGTGGAACGCGCGGCAGGGGCGCGCGAGGTCGTGCTCGATGCCAAGGGCCTCGCCGTCGAGCGCGTCACCGGCAAGGATGGCGCGGCGCTGAAGTTCACGCTCGGAGCGGCGGACCCGATTCTCGGCCAGCCGCTCACCGTGGAACTGCCGCCGTCCGGGCCGATCACGGTTGCCTATCGCACCTCGCCCGACGCGGCCGCGCTGCAGTGGCTGGCGCCGTCGCAGACGGCGGGCAAGGCGCATCCGTATCTGTATTCGCAGGGCCAGGCGATCCTCACGCGCACGTGGATTCCCACCCAGGACAGCCCGGGAATCCGGCAGACCTACGCCGCCAGCGTCACCGTGCCACGCGACCTGCGCGCGGTGATGAGCGCCGAGCAGCTGACGCCGGACGGCGAGGACGGCCCGCGCGGCCGCACGTTCCGCTTCCGCATGACGCACGCCATCCCGCCGTACCTCATCGCGATTGCGGCCGGCGATCTGGCGTTCCGATCGCTCGGCCCGCGCACCGGCGTCTACGCCGAGCCTGCGGTGGTCGGCGGCGCGGCGTCGGAGTTCGCCGATCTGGAGAGCATGGTGACCGCGGCGGAGGCGCTGCTCGGGCCGTACCTGTGGGGGCGCTACGACGTGCTGGTGCTGCCGCCGTCGTTCCCGTTCGGCGGCATGGAAAACCCGATGGTCACCTTCGCGACGCCGACGGTTCTGGCCGGCGACAAGTCGCTCGTGGCGCTGCTGGCGCACGAGCTCGCGCACTCGTGGTCGGGCAACCTGGTGACCAACGCGACGTGGAGCGACTTCTGGTTGAACGAAGGGTTCACGACGTACGTCGAGAACCGCATCATGGAAGCCGTCTACGGCACGGCGCGGGCGGACGTCGTTCGCGTGATCGGGTGGCGTGATCTTGCGATCGAGATCGAACGCCTCGGCGGCATGCAGTCGAAGGACACCGTGCTGCACGTGGACCTGAAGGGGCGCGACCCCGACGACGGAGCCACGCAGATTCCCTATGAGAAGGGCGCGGCGCTGCTGCGGCTGATCGAGCAGACGGTCGGGCGCGGGCCGTTCGACGCGTACCTCAAGGGCTACTTCGAGCGCCACGCCTTCAAGCCGATCACGACGGCGCAGTTCCTCGCCGACATCCGCACGCACCTGCTGACCGACAAGGCGGTCGAAGCGAAGATCGGGCTCGAGGACTGGATCTATCAGCCCGCCATTCCCGACAACGCCATCCAGCCGCGCGCCGCGCAGCTCACCTCGGCGGGCGAGCAGGCCGCCGCGTTTGCCCGCGGCGCCGGGGCGTCCACCCTGCGTACCAAGGACTGGAGCACGCAGGAGTGGCAGTACTTCCTGCAGGAGCTGCCGCCGACGCTGGCCACCGACCGGCTCACCAGCCTCGACAAGGCGTTCGGCTTATCCGAGCGCCGCAACTCGGAAGTGCTGTTCGAGTGGCTGCGCGTCGCCATCCGGCATCACTACCAGCCGGCGATGCCGGCGCTCGAACGGTTCCTGCTGTCACAGGGCCGCCGCAAGTTCGTGCGGCCGCTCTTTCAGGATCTGATGGACAGCAGCTGGGGCAAGGCCGACGCGAAGCGCATCTACGCCGCTGCAAGACCGTCCTACCATGCCGTCACGACGCAGACGCTGGATGGAATAGTGAAGTGAGGTCAGGTGGGTCTGGTAGGTCAGGTGAGTCAGGTGGGTCAGAAACTCTTGCCACAAGAGCACTTGCCACGAAAGGTCTTACCCACCCGACCTACCTGCCCCACCCGGCCTACCTGACCTACTTCCGCGTGTTCTCGTACCACTTGAGCGACCACGGGTTGCCGGCGTCGATGCAGGCCAGGTCCATCTTGCGATCGCCGTTGATGTCGGCCGCCACGCAGCTGTTGGCGGCGATGGAGTCGTCGAGCACCATGCGGTCCCACTTCTGCCCGGCGGGGTCGGCCGCCTTGTAGAAGAAGGCGCCCGGTTTGGCGCCCCGCGGCGTGCCCGGCGCGCCGCGCGTTCCGCCCGAGACGATCTCGCTCGAGCCGTCGCCGTCGCTGTCCACGAGCACCAGCGAGTGCGAGTTGTTGATCGTCGTATCGATGATGTTGCGCGGCCAGGCGCCGTCGGCCGCCTGCACGTAAACCACCACCTGGCCGCCGTGGAAGGGCTCGTTGGTGACGAAGAACCGCCGGCCGCCGAACCGTCCGATCGCGACGTCGCTGATCCCGCCGCGTGGCCATTCCCCCGGATCTCCCTTCACGATCTCGCTGCGCGTCCAGCTGCCGTTGCGATCGAGGCTGTGCATGAACAGGCCCAGGTACCCGGTGGTGAGCAGGTCCGAGCGGCCGTCGCCGTTCCAGTCGTTGATGACGAGCCCGTGCACCACGCCGAGGTTCTCCTCGGTCACGACCTCCCGCTTCCACGCCGGTGGGCGATAGATGTGCAGCGGCGTCGACGTGTGATCGGGATCGGCAAATCCCTCGCGCGACTTCGCGGTGATGATCGGCGCGCTCGCGAGCAATTTCTGCCCGTTGATGGTCGCGAAGCGGACGCGGTGCGACGTCATCGGCAGCACGTCGATCTGCTTCAGCGTCCAGAGCGCCTTCGGATCCTTGTTGTTCGCCGTGAGGATGGCGATCTTGCCGGGGTTCTGGCCCGAGTTGGTGCTGAACTCGTAGGCGAGCGCCAGCTCGGGAATGCCGTCGCCGTCGAGGTCCGTGGCGTCCACGTTGACCATGCGGGGCGCCTCGCGCGTGATCACGTGCGGCGTCCAGTAGGGGTTCTCGTACCAGATCAGCTCCGGGTTCTGGGAACCGAGGCCGATCAGATCGATCTTGCCGTCCTTGTTCATGTCGGTGGCGGCCACCTGGTAGCCGCCCCGCAGACCAGTCGCGACCACGTGTGGGTAGAACGGCGCGGGCGGTCCGAGCGGCGGCGCGGCCGGCGCCTGCGGAGGCCCGGCCGGGGGCGCCTGCTGCGCGAGCACCGAAAAGCTCAGCGCGAGGGCGCCGGCGACGGTCAGGACGTAGGTTCGAACCCGCATCGAGTCCTCCAGGGTATAGCGAACCGGCGTTAAGCCGGTTTGCCAGATACTGCCGCGGTCCGCGTTGTATGCGGGCCGCGCCTGCAACGAGGCACATCCTACCCGGAGCCGCGTAGGATCGCCTCGTCATGGATCAATCAAATCTAGCAGGGCCCGTCCTTGATTCTTGCGGCTTGGCCCCGCTAGATTTGAGCCCCTTTCTCTTGCCCCGCCTTCGGCGGGGCGAGACGTCTTGAAGGTCGTGCTCGGAAGGAGGGACTGGAATTGGACTCGGCACCTCCAAGACGTCTAGCAGACCTTGCTGACCGCCTTCGATCTGCACGTCGCATTTCAGTGCTGACGGGGGCCGGGGTCTCGGCGGCGAGCGGCGTGCCGACGTTCCGCGGCGAAGATGGGCTGTGGCGCCGCTATCGCCCGGAAGAACTCGCGACGGCCCAGGCGTTTGCCCGCGACCCGTCGCTGCTGTGGGAGTGGTACGGCTGGCGGCGCGAAACGATGGCCCGCTGTTCGCCCAATGCCGCCCACGACGTGCTGGCGCGCTGGTCGCGGGACGGCGATCGTACGACGGTCATCACCCAGAACGTCGACGACCTGCACGTGAAAGCCGGCACCGCCCGGCTGGTGCGCCTGCACGGTTCAATCTGGGAGCTGTCGTGCTCGGTTGGCTGCTGCGCGGACGGCCGCACCCCGTGGCGTGACGAGCGCGTCCCGATGCCGGGCCTGCCGACCTGCCCGCACTGCCAGGCGATTGCCCGCCCGGCTGTCGTGTGGTTCGGCGAGATGCTCGCCGAGGAGGACCTGCGAGCCGCGGTCCAGGCCACCATCTGCGACGTCTTCCTCACGGTGGGCACGTCATCGCTGGTGTATCCCGCGGCCGGACTCGTGGAGCAGGCGCGCCGCCACGGCGCGTTCACCGCCGAGATCAACGCCGAGGCCACACCGGCGACCGCGGCCGTGGACCTGGCGATTCACGCGCCGGCCGAAGAGGTGCTGCCGGAGATCGATCGAGCGATGAGGCGGGTCTGACGGAAGAGCCGCAACTACGTACCGGACTGCCACTGGCGAATCGCCTCGAGCGGATACAGCAGCATCACGATGTTCAGCGTGAGGTTGTCGCGGATCATCACGAGGACGAACACTTCGAGCGCGGCCACGAGCACCACGCTCGCCCACAGGGGCAGCCGCCGCGCGATCCAGAAGCCCGACATCATGGCGACGATGTCCGACACCGAGTTCACGAGGCTGTCGCCGTAGTAGTCGAGCGCGATTGTCGCCGTGCGATAGCGATCGATCACGAACGGCGTGTTCTCGAACACTTCCCAGCTCCCTTCGATGAACATCGCCGCGAGGAGCCGGACGCCCACGGGTGTGCGGCGCGCGACCAGCCACAGGAGCCCGTAGAACGCCATGCCGTGGATCACGTGGGAGGGCGTGTACCAGTCGGTGAGGTGCTGCGAGTTCTCGGCGCTGCTGACGACGCCGTGCCACAGCTTCACGTAGCCGCAGCGGCAGACGATCACGCGGCCCATCGCCTGCTCGGCCATGGCGACGGCGACGACGATGGCCACCGCGGTGGCGACGATGGCCCAGGTCGAGCGGCGTGTCACGCGCCCGCGAATCGTAGCATCGCGGGCATAACCAAACGTGCGGCTCGCACGTTGTCCCTCACGAGGCGGTGCATCGGCCGGGGCGTCAATGGGCTGACGCCCGGCGGGTTTGACCGCCGGCGTCCAGGCGTGCGACGATATCTTCACCGTCAAGATACTTGGCGGTCGAACTAATTCCACGCCGTCCGCGTCTTCCCTTCCAGACACCGAACGGAACACATGTCGAAAGCCACGCCTCGTGTCACGCCTCGTGAGCGCCTGCTCGTCGGGCTCGACGAAGCCATCCGCAAGGTGGGCGCACAGGCCGTGCTCATCAGCGACCTCGTGGCCACCAGGGTCGGGATCAATTCGACCGACCTCGAGTGTCTTGATTTGCTGCAGCTGGCGGGGTCGACCACCGCGGGACAGATGTCCGCGCGCTCGGGGCTCACGACCGGCGCCACGACGGCCATGATCGACCGGCTCGAGCGGGCCGGGTACGTGCGGCGCCGGCGCGACGCCGCCGACCGTCGCGTCGTGGTCGTCGAGGTGCTCGAGCATTGCGGATCGCACATAGCTCCGTTGTATCAACCCATCCAGAAAGACCTCGAGCAGCTTCACAGCCGTTACAGCAACCGCGAGCTCGCCATCGTGGTTCGGTATCTGACCGAAGCGCTCGATGCTGGCGCCCGTTTCGCAGCCTGGCTGCAGACGCAGCCGTCACAATCGAAGCACCGGACCCGTCTTCCTCACGTAACGCGCGCAACGGTTGGCGAACCCGCGGGGCGGCGGGCTCAGGAACACAAGCGCCAGTCCGGGCGTAGGAAAAAACGAGCCCCGCAGGAAAGCAGATAGTGCAGAAAAGAAGCGTGATGTCCATTCGTGTACCCCGTACCCCTCGTGTATCCGCTCTGGCGACGCTCGCCGTTCTCGTGGCGCTCGCGAGCGCCGTGCGCGCCCAGGCGCCGCAGACGCCGTCCATCCTTTCCGGGCCGCTGACGCTCGAGCAGGCGCTCGCGATAGCCGAAGCTCGCAGCGAGGCGGTCGGCATCGCCCAGGTCGCCGTGACGCGCACCGAAGGCGATGCGGTGCGCGCCCGCTCGAACGAGCGCCCGCAGCTCTCGGCCGCGGCGTCGTACGACCGCTCGCTCGCCAACGAGTTCCAGGGCGTGTTCGACGACATCGACTTCGGCGGCCCGGACGACGGTTCGGGCGGCGATACCGGCGGCTTCGAAGATTTGCCGTTCGGCCGCGCCAATACCTGGCGCGCCACGCTGTCGTTCTCACAGAACGTGTACTCGGGCGGGCGCATCGGCGCGCAGAAGCAGCTGGCGAGCCTGGGGCGCACCACGGCGGAGCAGTCGCTCGTCGGCGCGCGCGCGCAGCTTCGCTACGACGTCGCGCAGGCGTACTACGACGCCTTGCTCAGCGAACGTCTGGTGACGATTGCCCAGGCGACGCTCGAACAGGCGGGGGCCACCCTGCAGCAGACGCAGGCCGGTTTCGACGCGGGCACGCAGCCCGAGTTCGAGGTGTTGCGCGCCCGCGTGTCGCGCGACGGCCAGACGCCGGTGTTGATCCGCCAGCGCAGCAATCAAGAGGTCGCCATGCTGCGCCTCAAGCAGCTGCTCGAGCTGCCCGCGGACTACGACCTCCGCCTCGCCGGCGATCTGGGCGACGCGCAGCTGGCGCCGGCGGCGGTGTTTGCCGCGCGGGTCGCCCCGCTGGAAGCGGCGTTGGGACCCACGCAGGTGGCGGTGTCGGCGATGCTGACCGCACCGCTTCCGGAGCGCAACGCCGTGGCCGAGGCGGGCACGGTGGTGAGCCTGCGCGAGGCCGCGCTCAAGGCCGTGCAGGCCGAGCGGATGCCGTCGGTGAGCTTCACGTCGAACTACAGCCGCATCGCCTATCCGACGAACGTCGCGCCGGTGTTCGACCGCGCGAACTGGTCGCTCGGCGTCTCGATGAACGTGCCGATTCTCACCGGCGGCCGTCAGAAGGGCGACGAGATGCTGGCGCGGGCCGACATCGAAACCGCGCGGCTGCAGGAGAAGCAGGTGCAGGAGCTGGCGGCGCTCGACACGCGTTCGGCCTGGGCCGAGCTGGTGGCGGCACGCGCGGCGTGGGAAGCCACCGCCGGCACGGTGCAGCAGGCGTCGCGCGCCTACGAGATTGCGGACGTCCGCTTTCGCGCCGGCGTGTCCACGCAGCTCGAGCTGACGGACTCGCGACTGCTGCTGCAGCAGGCCGAGGCCAACCGCGCGCTCGCCGCGCGCGACTTGCAGGTGGCCCGCGCCCGGGTCGCGCTGCTGCCCGAGCTGCCGCTCGGGGCCGGCACGCCGGGTGCGGCGCGGCCCGTCGTCGGGCAGGCCCCGGTGCCGGCGCCGACGCCGCAACAGCAGCAGCAGGGAAGAGGACAGTTCACAAGCGCGGCGGCGCAGCAGGGGCAGCCGCAGACGGGGACCAGGTAGTCATGAGAATCATCAGGAAGACCGCGGCAGGCGCGGTGATGGCGCCGGCGGTGGCGCTGGCCGCGGTGTTGGCGGCGGCGTGCGGCACGACGGAAGCGGAAAAGGCGCCGGTAGCGGCGGCACCGGTCGCGGTACAGATCGGCGCCGAGAACGTCGTGACGGTCGAGAAGGGGACGATCGTCGTCGGCCCGATTCTCACCGGCGAGCTGCGGCCGCAGCGCGAGGCCAAGATCCGCGCCGAGCTCGGCGGGTCGATGCTCGAGGTGTTGGTGGAGGAAGGCCAGACCGTGACGCGCGGCGCGCTGCTCGGCCGTATCGAGACGCGCACGCTCGACGACGCGCGTCAGTCGGCCGTGTCGGCGGTGCGCAACGCGGAAAACCAGCTGGGCGTGGCTCGCCGCGAGGTCGAGCGCACCGAGAAGCTCGTCAACGCCGGTGCGATTGCGGCGCGGGACCTCGACCTGGTGAAGAGCAACGTCAGCGCGGTCGAGGCACAGCTGGCCGATGCCAAGGCCCGGCTGGCGAGCGCCGAGCGTCAGCTCGGCGATGCCGTCATCCGCGCGCCCATCAGCGGGATCGTCTCGATGCGGGAAGTCAACGTGGGCGACGTCGTCAGCTCCGGCACCGAGCTCTTCACGGTCATCGATCCGTCCTCGATGCGGCTCGAGGCGGCGGTGCCGTCGGAAGACCTGTCACAGCTGCGGGTCGGGGCGGCGGTGCAATTCACGGTACGGGGATACGATCAGACTTTTGCGGGGCGGATCGAGCGCATCGCGCCGCAGGCCGACCCGACGACCCGGCAGGTGCCGCTCTTCGTCACCATCCCGAACGTCGGCGGCCGGCTCGTGGCGGGCCTGTTCGCCGAGGGGCGGGTCGTGGCGCAGTCGGCGAGCGGCGTCACCGTGCCGGTGAACGCCGTCAACACGTCGGCGCAGACACCGTGGGTGCTGCGGGTGACGAACGGCAAGACCGAGCGGGTCGACGTGACGCTCGGCCTTCGCGATTCACGCACCGAGCGCACGCTCGTGGCCTCGGGTCTCGCGGAAGGCGACACGCTGCTGCGGGGCGCGTCGCAGGGCATCACGCCGGGCACCAGTGTTCAGTTGAGTGGGCGCTGACATGTATATCTCAGACACCGCCATCACCAAGCCGGTTCTCACCGTCGTCGCGATGCTGATGTTCGTCGTGTTCGGCATCGTCGCGCTGACTCAGCTCGACACCGACGAGTACCCCGAAATCGACGCCCCCGTCGTGGTCGTGGCCGTGCCCTACCCGGGCGCGTCGCCGGACATCGTCGAGCGCGAGGTCGTGGACCCGATCGAAGAGGCCATCTCCGGCATCAGCGGCATCGACCGGATGCGTTCGAGCTCGCTCGACAGCTACGCGAACATCGTCGTCGAGTTCGACTTCTCCAAGGACCCGAAGGTCGCCACGCAGGAGATCCGCGACAAGATCTCGGCGATTCGCAACGACCTGCCGACCGAGATGGAGGAGCCGATCCTCACGCAGTTCGATCCGGCGGATCGGCCGATCGTGTCGCTGACGCTGTCGTCGCCGGGCCTGAGCGGCGCCGAGCTGACCCGGATGGCCGATCCCGACATCACGAGGCGGCTGCGCGGCATTTCCGGTGTGGCGACCGTCAACCTCGTCGGGGCCATCGAGCGCGAGCTCGTGGTGGAAATCCGCCCGCGCGATCTCGAAGCCACCGGCGTGAGCGTCGGACAGCTGGTGCAGGCGCTGCAGTCGCAGAACATGGCCTCGCCGGTGGGCCGCCTCGAGGGCTCGCTGGACGAGCGGACGATCCGTTTGAAGGGGCGCCTCGAGTCGCCGTCCGACTTCAAACAGCTGGTGGTGTCGCAGACGGGCGGGCGTGTCGTGCGGCTGGGCGACCTGGCCGACGTCAAGGATTCCACGGAAGAGCCGCGCTCCTACGCCGCCTACAACGACGAAGAGGCCGTGGGCTTCGACATCCTCAAGTCCACCGGGTTCAGCACGACCGCCGTGGCCAACGCGGTGCGCGAGAAGGTGGTGGAAGTCCAGCGTGAGCTCCCCGCCGGGGTGACGCTGCGCGTGGCGCAGGACGGCGGCGAGCGTGTGGACGCCTCGGTGGCCGGAGTCCAGGAAGCGCTCATCGAGGGCGCCGCGCTCACGGTGGCCGTCGTGTTCCTCTTCCTCAACTCGTGGCGGTCCACCGTCATCACGGGCCTGGCGCTGCCGGTGTCGGTGCTCGCGTCGTTCGTGGCGGTGTGGGCCTTCGGCTTCACGCTCAACACGATGTCGCTGCTCGGCCTGTCGCTCGCCATCGGCATCCTGATCGACGACGCGATCGTGGTGCGCGAGAACATCGTGCGCCACGTCGAGATGGGCAAGAGCCACTTGAAGGCCGCCCACGAGGGCACCCACGAGATTGGGCTGGCGGTCACCGCCACGACGCTCTCGATCGTGGTCGTCTTCATTCCGATCGCGTTCCTCGGCGGCATGGCGGGGCAGTGGTTCAAGCCGTTCGGCCTGACGATCGCCTGCTCGGTGCTGGTGTCGCTGTTCGTGTCGTTTTCGCTCGACCCGATGCTGTCGGCCTACTGGCCCGACAAGCACGGTCCGCTGCACACGCGCTGGTTCATCAGCCGCTGGCTCGGCTACTTCAACCTGTGGTTCGACCGGCAGGCCGAGCGTTACAAGAGCGTGATTGCCTGGGCGCTCGACCATCGCTACTCGA
Organism: Vicinamibacterales bacterium; assembly: GCA_035646375.1. GTDB lineage: Bacteria > Acidobacteriota > Vicinamibacteria > Vicinamibacterales > UBA2999 > DASYRM01. Next base: position 51 of record DASRPM010000244.1, on the reverse strand, counting down.
TGCTCGCGCTGGCGCTCGCGTCGTTCATCGGCGCGCTGGCGCTGCCGGCGA
>DASRPM010000243.1:0-10275 GCA_035646375.1 Vicinamibacterales bacterium | reverse complement strand
AGCTCACGCCGACGCGCGGTTGGATCTCGTCGCCGAATCCGAAGCGCAAGAAGGTGCAGGTGTCGCCGTCCGACTCGTAGACGGCCGCCCCGCCTTTGAGTGGAATGGTCGGCAGGCAGCCGCCACTGTTCTGCACGCGCTGCCTGAAGGAGTCGCGTGTCAGCAGCACGCCTGCCGTGACTGACAACCGGTTCGAGATGGTCAGCGAGTCCTGGACGAACAGGGACACGGTGTCGCCCTGTCCGAACTGGGACGGCTGCTGGGCGTAGTAGCGCGCTCGCAGGGCCGGGACGCCGCTGACGGTCACCGCGGTGATGGCGCCCCAGCCGTTGGTGACGCGGTCGAGCTCTTCTTCAGCGAACTCGTAGCCGATGCCGGCTTTCAGCCCGTGGCTGGTGGGCCCGGTGGTGAAGTACTGCGCGACCGTGGCGCGCGCCTCGTGCCGGCGATAGTTCTGCGCGTTGGTGAACTCCCGGCCGCCGGTAATGAGATTGGCCTGGGCGGGATCGGTGTACTGGCCCATGGCCGTCAGCCGCGACGGGTCGAACGGCGGCAGCTCCGGCAGGATCGTCACCGGCAGGTCCTCGTTGATCTCGCGCGTTCGCTGGTAGCGCACGTTCAGCGACCGCCGCGGCCCCTGGAACCATGCCCAGTCGAGCGCGGTCACGCGGCTGCTGCGGTTGCCGACGGTCGCCGCGCTCGGCGCGTAGTCGGACGTCAGGCCGTTGAAATCGGCGTCGAGCGGGTGGTCGCGGTGGCTGAAGGTGAGCTGATGCCTCGACGACGGGCTGGCGGTGAGCTTGCCGAAGTATTCGGGCCCGCGCCGCACTTCGTCCGGCAGCGGCACGTTCACCTTGTTGATGCGTCCCCACTTCGTGTCGCGCTGGTAGCGCGCCGATCCGTAGAAAAAGACGAGGTCGCGGATCAGCGGCCCGCCGCCGCCCCCGGCCGGCTCGGCCTGGGTGGTGAGCAGCGGATCGCGGAACGCGCCGGGTTGGAGTCCTGCATCGTCCAGATCGGCCGGCAGGCGGTAGGCGCTCACGAGCGCCTCTGACAGCCAGTCGACGCGCGCCACCCCCGTAAATCGGTTGGAGCCGCTGCGGCTCACTGCGTTGGCCACCGTGCCGGCGGTGCGCCCGAACTCGGCGGTCACTCCGGCGCGCGTCAGGTTCACCTCGGCGATGTCGAGTTGATTGACCTGAATCGCCAGCGTGCCGAAGCCCGGGCTGGTGATGTTGGCGCCGTCGAGCAGATAGGTGTTGTCCTGACGGCTGCCGCCCGCCGACAGCCCCACGGCGCTGCGGTTGTCGGGGACGCCGGGGGACAACTGGAAGAGACCGCGGTAGCTGTGCTCCAGCGGCAACGCGTTGAAGTGGTTGTCCGTGACGGTAAGGCCGGCATCGCTCGATCGCACGTCCACGACCGGGGTCACCGCCGTCACGGTGACTGATTCGCTGAGCGCGACGCCAATGAGGACGTCGACCTGCGTGTCCTTCCCGACCGCCACGACGGCGGTGCGCCGCACCGGGGGGCTGCCCGGCGCCGTCACCTCGACGGTGTATTCGCCCGGCAGGAGGTACTCGAAGCGGTAGACGCCGTTGGCGTCGGTCTGTGTGTCACGCCCGATCGGCAGCGCCGACCCCGAAATCTCGACCGTGGCGTCCGCAATGCGGTCGCCGGTCTGGCCGAAGACGGCGCCCGACAGGGTGCCCGTATCGGCGGCGCGCGTGGCGGCAGACGCGGAAAAAAGCAGCACGAAGGCGGCGAACACGCGGATCCCCAGGGTCATCGGTCGTGCTGCGGATCGTAGCAGTACAGGGCGCGGCGATGGAGTTCGTCCGCGCGCCGCCGGGCGACGGTGCTACGATTCCTGGCAGCGTCCGCGTCAGTCGCACGTTCATGTCGAAGTCTCCGCACAATCCCGCCGCCTCAGAGCTGTTTCCGCTGGTCTACGGCGAGCTGCGCAAGGTCGCGCGCAACTACCTGGGGCGGGAGCGGGCCCAGCACACGCTGCAGCCCACGGCGCTCGTCAACGAGGCGTGGCTGCGGCTTCGCGATCAACGGCGAGTGGACTGGCAAGGGCGCACGCATGTTCTGGCCGTCGGCGCGCAGGCGATGCGGCGCGTGCTCATCGATCACGGCCGCGCGTTCCGGCGCCAGAAGCGGGGCGGCGGCGAGGCGCACGTGACGCTCCACACCTGGCTGAACGCGGTGAACGATCAGCCGGTCCAGGTCGAGGAGGCGCTCGCCCTCGACGCCGCGCTCACCAAGCTCGCCGAGGTGGACGATCGCCAGGCGGCCATCGTCGAGATGCGCTACTTCAGCGGCCTGACCGTGCCGGAAGTGGCCGAAGCGCTCGGTGTGTCGGTGCGGACCGTCGAAGGGGAGTGGACCCACGCCAAGGCGTGGCTGAAGCGCGAGCTGTCCCGCAAGGCTGGCGAGTAGCCACTAGCTGGTAGCTGGTAGCCGGTAGCTAGTAGCCCGACGGTCTCGATGTGCTACGAGCTGCCAGCTAGTAGCTAGTGGAGCCGCAGCGCCTCGCGTGTGGCTTCGACCAGCGGTTCGAGATCCTTGTCCGCGCCTCGCCACACCTCGAAGAGCTGTCCGTAGTACCGCTCTGCGGCTGACCTGTCGCCCGACGCGACCGCGGCCCGTGCCCGTCCGAGCAGCGACATCGGATAGAGCAGCGAGTCGGCCGACTCCGACCGGCGATCGATGACGTGCTGGAATTCGGACGCCGCCCGCACCGGCTCCTTGCGCGCCATGTAGATGTGGCCCCGCAGGAACGCCGGCCACAGTTTGGCCATGGTGGCGTCCTCGTACGGCTTGACGCGATCGAGCTCGGCCAGCGCGCCCGCCAGGTTGCCCGTGCGCATCAGGTACGCGGCCGTGATGATGGGCACCGAGACGTGCAGGCGCAGGCTGGCGTTGGGGAAGCGCTGGGCCATTTCCTTCGTGAGCTCCAGGGCGTGCGCATCGCCGCACAAACCGAGGGCGCGCGCCCCGATGTCGAGCGTCGCGGTGTCGCGGCTCCAGTCGAGCGCCGCGCGCGCCGACCGGCGGGCCACCGCGCAGCGCCCGAGGATGGCGTGGATTTCGGCGTCCTCGGTGGAGTAGCGGGCCGCCCACTCCTTGAAATTGAGCTGCACGGCCTGCTGGACGGCGCCGCGCGTGCCTTCGTGCCCCTCCGCCACGCGGCCGTAGTACGCCGCGGTCCGCCACTCCCAGTTGGCCACGTCGAGCACCTCGCGCGTCCGGCGCGCCGCGGCCAGATACGTGGCCATGCCCGCCGGATCGTCGCGCAGCAGCGAGACGAGATAGCCCACACGATAGAGCGCCTGATACTGGACGCCGGCGTCGATGGACTGCCTGACGAACGTCATGGCGTCTTCGAGCTTGCCCTGACGCAGGAGGTTGTCTCCCAGGTTGCCCTTGGGCGCCTCGAAGGTCGGATCGAGCTCGATGGCCTTCCGCAGGGCCACTTCGGCCTCGGCGCGCAGGCCGTGGAACTCGGCGGCGAGCCCGAGCGCATTGAAGGCGAAGGCTTCGCGCGGGTAGGCCGCCGTCCACGCCCTCGCCAGTTCGAGCCCCTTGGCCCAGTCCTGCAGCGCATCGCGGTAGTAGCGCCACGAGATCATGTAGCGCTCGCGCTCGCTCACGCGGTCGCGCAGCTCGAACGCGCGCTTGGAGTAGACGGGCGCCAGCAGCGTCTGGCTCGTGTTGGCGTAGACGCCGGAGAGCGCCGCCAGCGCCAGGGCGAAGTTGGGATCGAGCTCGATGGCGCGCTGCAGGTGCGGGATCGCCTCGACCGCGATGAACCGGTTGCCTCGTTCCATCGCCAGCCCGTAGGCGTGCAGCGCTTCGAGCGACGGCGTCGTCGCGCGCGGCAGCGGGACGTCGAAGTCGCGCAGCGTGGCGAGCGACTCGCCCAGCCGCTCGCGCAGGGCGGATGCCGCCGAGCCGAGCGCGGTCAAGACCTCCTCTTTGCTGCCGGCCTCGACCTGTTCGCGCGCCATGACGTCGCCCGTCTGCGCGTCGACCACTTCGAGCGCCAGCACGTAGTTGCGGCCGAGGCTGGCGATCGATCCGGAGATGGTCGCCTTGAGCTGCTCGCGGACGGCCACCTCGCGAGCCACCTCGCGGGTGATGCGCTGGTCGGGCGGCCGCTCCATCAGGCGCAGCGTCTCCTGCACCCGATCGTCGGGGAACACCTTGAGGAACGGCGACTGTTCGAGCGCGACCGCCAGCGCCACCTTGAGCGCACCGTCGAAGAGCGGCTCGTTGGTGGTGTTGACGAAATCGGCGAGCACGACCGTGTCTTCGTTCGTCAGCGGCGCGCCGGTGCGCCGTGCCAGCGGCGCCAGGAGCGCGCTCAAGGCGATGAGCAGCACGAACACGCCGGCGATGCCCACCCAGAACGTTCGGGTCCAGAAGGGCAGCGCCGCCGCATCGGCCACCACGCCGCGCAGCGCGTGCACTTCCTGTTCGCCCGGCGGGAGCATGCTGGCAAAGGCGGCGGCCGACGCCGGCCGGTCCTGCGGCGCCGGTGACAGCGCCTTGAGGATGACGTTCTCGAGATCCGGGTTCATCCCGGGCGCCAGTTCCGAGGGCGGGATGATGCTGCCGCCGGGGCTGACACGGGTGGGGTGTTGCCCGGTGACCAGTTCGTAGAGGACGACGCCGAGGGCGTACAGGTCGGTTTGCGGCGACAGGCCCGCCCCCGGGGTCCGCTGCTCGGGCGCCATGTACATCGGCGTACCCGCCGCGTAGGCGCCGGAGGCGCCGGTTGGCACGGCGATGCCGAAGTCCGTGATGCGCACACGGCCGTGATGGTCCACCAGCACGTTGGCCGGCTTGAGATCCCGATGGAGGACCCCCTCGGTGTGCGCCGCGTGCAGCCCCGCACAGAGCTGACGGGCGATTTCCACCACCCGGCCGGGGGCCAGCCGTCCGGCGTGCTGCAGCAGGGACGCGAGATCCTGCCCCTCCACGAGCTCCATCGAGAAGAACACTTCGTCGTCGGCCTCGCCGACGTCGAACACGCGCACGACGGCGGGGTGGGTGACGCGACGGGCCAGGCGGACTTCCTGGAGCAGGCGCTCGCGCCCCGCCTGGCTGGTGGACCGAATCAGCTTGAGGGCGACCGGCGTCTCCAGCATGAGATCGTCGGCCCGCCACACGTCGCCCATGCCCCCGCGCCCGAGGCGCGTGACCATCCGGTAGCGCATGCCGAAGACGAACCCCGGGGCGAAAGTGCGCTGGGGCGGGGCCTCGGCCTCAGGGCCCGGTCCCGAGAGCGGCATGCCGGTGGAGTCCACTTCGTGAAAGTGGAGCAGGGATTCGACTTCTTGCCGCAGAGCGGTGTCGTCACCGCAGGCATCTGCCAGAAACGCCTCGCGTTCAGGCCCCTCCCGCTCGAGCGCGGCGATGAACAGGTCCTTGGCACCCTTGTGGAGTGACGACATTTTGGATGACTGGCGGCCCGTCGAGTTTACCCCGGCTGCGGGGTTCCTGGGGATTCAACGCGTTCAGAAGGAGACGGCGAACGGACCAGGGCGGGTAGGCGAGGAAAGGACGAAATGTCCAGTCGGAGACAAGACGAATCGCGGCTGATGGCGCTGGCCATGACAGGCGCGGCTGCAGTGACGGCACAGATCGTCAGCGGCAAGGCCACGCGCGATGCGCTCTTCCTGACATCCCTCGACTACACCACGCTGCCGACGATGCTCATCGCGACGTCGGTCTTCTCCCTGCTCCTGGTCGCGCTCAACATGCGCGCGGCCCGCCGCCTGGCCCCTTCCGCGCTGGTGCCGTCGGCGTTTGCGGCCAGCGGCGTCCTGTTCATCGTCGAGTGGCTCGTGCGGCCCGTCGCGCCGGTTCCGGCCGCGGTGGCCGTCTATCTCCACATCTCCTGCGCCGGACCGCTGCTGGCCTCGGGCTTCTGGCTCGTGGCGACGGAGCGGTTCGACCCCTACACCGCCAAGCGGCGCTTCGGCCAGATTGCCGGCATGGGCACGCTCGGCGGCCTCATCGGCGCCCTGGTGGCCGAGCGCGTCGGCGCCACGCTCGGCGCGCCGGCGCTGCTGCCGTTTCTGGCGGCGCTCCAGTTTGCCTGCGCGGCGCTGGTGCGCCTGCTGGCCATCAGCCTCGAACCCCGCGCGGTGGTCGCCGGGCCTCGCGTACCGTCCGAGCGGTCGGGCCTGCGCCTCGTCGCGGAGGCGCCGCACCTGCGGCAGCTCGCGTATGTCGTGTTGCTCGGGACGACGAGTGCGGCGCTCCTCGATTATCAGTTCAAGGCGCACGCCACCGAGACCTTCGGCCGCGGCGATCAGCTGCTGCGGTTCTTTGCCGTGTACTACGCGGCCACCAGCGTACTCACGTTCCTCGTGCAGGTGTCGTCGGCCCGCGCGGCGCTCGAGCGCTTCGGCGTCGCGCTCTCGACCAGCGCGCCGTCGCTGGCGCTCTTCGTCGGAAGCGGGCTCAACCTGCTCGTCCCGGGCTTTGCCAGCCTCACCCTGGCGCGCGGCGCCGAGGCGGTGTTTCGCGGCTCGCTCTTCCGCACCGGCTACGAGCTGTTCTACACGCCGATGCGGGCCGAGGAGAAGCGCGCCGCCAAGGCCATCATCGACGTGGGCTTCGATCGCGTCGGCGACGCCATCGGCGGCACGCTGATCCGCCTGACGCTGCTGCTCGCGCCGGCCATGCAGGGCAACGTGCTCCTGCTCCTCGGCGCCGCCGGATCGGCGGCCGCGATCGCCGCCAGCAGCCGGCTGAAGAGCGGCTACATCCAGACGCTGGCGAGCAGCCTCCTGCATCGCGCCGACGGGGCCGGCCCCGTGGACGACACGGCAAGCACCAGCACGCTCGACATCGCCGCGATCCAGCAGTACCGGTCGGCCCGTCCCCGCACCGAGACGCTCGAGGCGGCGCGCACGCCGCGCGAGGCGCTGCCGGCCGACGTGCGTGACATGCTGCGGCTGAAGTCGCGCAATCGCGATCAGGCCATGCAGGTGCTGGTGCGCCAGGACGGGCTCTCGCCCGCGCTGGTCCCCCACGTCATTCCGCTGCTGGCGTGGGATCAGCTGGCGGAGCACGCCGTCTACGCGCTCCGCAAGGTGGCCGAGGAGCACGTCGGCGCGCTCACGGACGCGCTCATCGACCCGAACCAGGACTTCGCCGTGCGCCGCCGGCTGGTGCGGGTGTTCTCGGTCTGCGTGTCGCAGCGGGCGGCCGACGGGCTGATGTTCGGGCTCGACGACGCGCGATTCGACGTGCGGTTCCAGGCGGCCCGGTCGCTCACCGAGATTCTCGAGAAGAACCCGATGGTGGTCATCGATCCGCGGAAGGTGTTCGACGTCGTCGAACGCGAGGCCGGTGTCGGCCGGCCGGTGTGGGAGAGCCGCCGGCTGCTCGACGGCATCACCAGCAGCGAATCGCTGTCGCCGCTCGACGAGTTCGTCCGCGATCGCGCCGGCACGAGCCTGGCGCACGTCTTCACGCTGCTGGCGCTGGTCCTGCCACGCGAACCGCTCCAGATCGCGTTCCGCAGCCTGCAGACCGACGACCAGTATCTGCAGGGCACCGCCCTCGAGTATCTCGACGGCATCCTGCCGGCGCGCATCCGCGAGCGGCTGTGGCCGTTTCTCGAACACCGTCCGGCGGTGCGCTCGGCACGCCCGCGCGAGGAAGTCATCGCCGAACTGCTCAAGTCGCACCAGTCGATCACGCTCAACCTGGAGGCCCTCTACCGCCGGAACGCCGGCGCCACCGCCGCGTCGGCCCGATAGGTGACTGCCATGACACCTGTGCCAAAGGTCATCGCCCCGAGAGCCGCGAACTCGCTCCGCGGCGGGCTCACGACCGGGGGAGTCCCCGACGAGCTGCTCGACGAACAGGTGCGCCGGCTGCGGCTGTGCGCCGCCGTCGCGATGGGGCTGTGGACGTTCGGGCTCGTGATGGACGGCCTGGTGCGGCCCCGCACGGTGGGCTCGCCGCTGTTCGTCTCGACGGTCGTCATCGAGGGGCTGGCCATCGCCGGCTCGGGCCTGCTCTTTGCCTACCTGCGCTTCACCACCCACACGCCGCGCGTGCAGGCGCACGCCGGGCTCGTCTTCATGGTGCTCAACGCCATGGCCGTGGGGCTGCTGAACACCTGGGCCCGTCCGCTGACCGACGACGCGCTGAACGAGCTGTCGTGGAACGCCATCGTCATCCTGTGCGGCGCGATGCTGATGCCGGGGACGCCGAAGCAGATGCTGGTGGCCGCGCTCCTGTCCGCGTCGATGGATCCACTCGGGATCGCCGTTGCGGCGCTGCGCGGGCGCGAGGTGCCGTCGGCCATGCACACGTTCGTGCTGTTCCTCCCCAGCTACGCCTGTGCGCTCGCGGCCGTGGTGCCGGTGACCATCCTGAACCGGCTGGGCCGCCGCCTGCGGCAGGCCCGCGCGCTCGGCAGCTACCACCTCGAACGCCTGCTCGGACGCGGCGGCATGGGCGAGGTGTGGCTCGCCCGCCACCAGCTGCTTGCCCGTACGGCGGCCGTGAAGCTCGTACGCCCCGAGATGCTCGGCGCCGGCACCGAGGCGGCCGCTTCGGTGATGCTGCGGCGGTTCGAGCGCGAGGCCCAGGCCACGGCGTCGCTGAGCTCGCCGCACACGATCCGGCTGTTCGACTTCGGCGTGACCGAGGACCGCACGTTCTACTACGTGATGGAGCTGCTCGAGGGGCGGGACCTCGAGACGTTGGTGCGGGAATTCGGGCCGCTGCCGGCCGACCGCGTCGTCTACGTGCTGCGGCAGATCTGCCACTCGCTGGCCGAGGCGCACGCCCGCGGCCTGGTCCACCGCGACATCACGCCGGCCAACGTTTATTTGTGCCGGATGGGGCTCGATTACGACTTCGTCAAGGTGCTCGACTTCGGACTGGTGAGGTTCGACAAGCAGCCGGGAGTCGAGCGCACGCTCGTGAACGGCCGCCGCGAGACCGCGGGCACGCCCGCCTTCATGGCCCCGGAGCTCATCGCGGAGGGCGAGGTGGACGCACGGGCCGACGTGTATTCGCTCGGCTGCGTCGCGTACTACCTGCTCACCGGAGAGCTGGTGTTCGAGGCCGACACGGCGATGAAGATGTTCGTGCAGCACCTGCAGGCCATGCCGGTGCCGCCGGCGCAGCGCACCGAGCTGCACGTGCCTCCCGACCTCGACGCGCTGGTCATGGCGTGTCTGGCGAAGGAGCCCTCGCACCGGCCCCGCAACGCCGAAGAAGTGCTGTTCCTCCTCGATGGCGCCCGCCGCACCCGCCGGTGGAACAACGAGAGCGCCCGCGACTGGTGGCAGCGGCATCTGCCCGAGCTCGCGGGCCCGCTCGGGCCCGAGACCCCGGCGGACTTCGCCGCCCCGGCGCCGGTGCTTGCGGGTTTCCGCTCCAGGTAGCGCGTTAAGGGGCATGAGCAGCCCCGAACCCCGTCGACTGACACCCAGCAGCCTCGATCGCACCCTCTCCGTGTTCGCGGACGTCCGCGCCGGCGAAGGGGCGACGGCGCTGCTGATGCTCGTCAACATCTTCCTGCTCCTCGTCTGCTACTCGATCATCAAGACGGTCCGCGAGCCGCTCATCCTGCTGGGCGGCGGCGCGGAGGTGCGATCGTACGCGGCGGCCGGGCAGGCGATCCTGCTCATGGGGTTCGTCCCGCTCTATAGCTGGGTGGCGTCGAAGGCGCGGCGCATGACGCTCGTGGTCGGCGCCACGGTGTTCTTCCTCGCCTGCATCGAGCTCTTCGCGGCGGCCGTGACCGCGCAGGTGCCCTACGTGGGCGTCGCGTTCTTCGTCTGGGTCGGCATCTTCAACATCTCGCTCGTGGCGCAGTTCTGGTCGTTCGCCAACGACCTCTACTCGAAGGAGAGCGGCGCGCGCCTCTTTCCGATCATCGTGATCGGCATGACGGCCGGCGCGCCGCTCGGCTCGCTCGTGGCGGGCCGGCTCTTCCAGTCGGGCCTGGCGCCGGAGCTGATCCTGCAGGTGTCGGCCGTGCTGCTCGCGGTCACCGCGCTCCTCTATGTCGTCGTGAACGCACGCGAGACCGCGCACGGCGAGGCGCGGCAAGAGGCGCTGCCCGGCCGCAGCGGTTTCGCGCTGGTACTGAGCAACCCGTACCTGCGTGTCATCGCCGCGCTCATCGTGCTGCTCAACGTCGTGAACACCACCGGCGAGTACCTGGTGGCGCGGCTGCTCTCGGCCGAGGTGCAGGCGCTGGCCGCCGCCAACCCGCTCTTCGAC
>DASRPM010000242.1:0-9289 GCA_035646375.1 Vicinamibacterales bacterium | reverse complement strand
GAGGCGCGTACGGCCGGGCCGGAAGCGGTAATTCACGTCGAGCCGCTCGCCGCTGCCCGTCATCGCGCCGATCGACACGCGGGGGTCGCGCTGGAAGATCGTACGGCCGGCGAGCTCGGCCAGGTCGTTCATGCTCGTGGGAAACAGGCGCCGTTCGTTGACCGTGGCCCGTACCTCGGCGCGACCGCCCGTCACCGGGACGAACTCGATCGTGCCCGAGCGAATGGACGGCACGTCGTTGAGGCGGCGGCGGGCGCGATCGAGCAGGCCCGGCGTGAGCAGCTCGCCGCTGTCGACGTCGATCGCATCTTCGATCACCTCGGCGCGCGTGCGCCGCAGGCCGCTCACCTGCACCGTGTCGATGGCGGGCTGGCCCGCGCGATTGAGCGCGACGAGCGCGCCGGCGCGATCGTCCTGCAGGAAGCGCGCGGTGGCGAGCAGCCGCCACGCATAGGCGTCGGACGTGTCCGCCTGGAGCGCGGTCTCGGCCAGCGACTCGGCGTCGCTCCAGCGCTTCTGCACGGCACGCAGGCCGGCCAGTTCGCGATAGGCGGAGCCGCCGGGGCACGACAGGGCCGACATGAAGCGCGCTTCGGCGCTGCCGTAGTCGCCGGCCTGCGCCAGCCGGACGCCCTCGGCGACGAGTGCTTCACAGGGCGATGCGTTCGGGGACGTGATCGCCGCGGCAGGCACGACGCGCGGTTCGGACGCCTGCGGCTGGCGGCCCGGCACGACGATCGCCATCCAGCGATTGCTGGCACGCCAGCGCCGCTCGAACTCGTCGCGTGACATCACGCGATAGGGCGTGCGCGCGGGGTCGTGAAAGATGACGCCGCGCGCGGGCGCGCCCACGACGACCACATAGTGGAACGTCCCTGGCCGATCTTCGATCAGCGCCAGCACGGGACGGCCGAAGCGCTCGATCTCCTCGGACAGGCGCGCCTCTGAACCGGCGACGGGGGTGGCCGTCCATCCACGCTCGGTCAGGTTGCCAACGAGCGCCGTGGTGGTGATGCCGCCCGCGCGGGCGTTCACCAGATGCGAAAAAGATTCCGCGTCGATGCCGCGTTCGCCCCAGTAGCGCAGCACCATCGCCGCGGCGGCACCGCCGCATAGGGCTTCGGACTGCGAGACGAACGGGACGTCGAGAACGCGGAGCGAGGCAGGCCCAGCCTGCGCGGCGCCGGCGCGCGGAAGCGCGATCAGCACCAACAGGCTGAGCCAGATGAGGCGAGAGCCGCCGTTATGCGCGACGGCCGGGGTTGGATTACAAGTGGTCAATCAATCGCGACAACAAGCAAGATGATGACCAGGAGCGCGATGATGATCATCGTGGTCGAAATGACCACACGCGACTGACCTCCGGCAAGCGCCTGCTCAACTTGCCCAGCCTTCGTAGCAGCCGCCGCAAGCTCATCGCCCTGCAGCGCGGCGACCGCCGTGGCGGCGGTGGTGAGGTCGATACCAACCCGGCCCGCAACCGACTTCACTTCTTCACGATCGAGCACGCGCAGGACGGCTTCACGCTGTGCGGTTGTCTCATCGAGATGGTGCTGAATCGCCGCGTCCAAGACGGCCTGTGAGGCGACGTGCGGGGATTGAGCGTTCAACCGCGGCGCCGCCGCGGCCAGCGTGAGCAGAATCGCGAGAACAGTTGTCGACGTTCGCATGCGTAAGTAGCCCTCCGTGGTGGCCATTGTAAGTGCGTCCCTCTGTTTGCTGCTTGCCTTGCCGCGGCCTGCTGCCCTAACGTCGGGCAGTGACCTCGGGATCGGTATCGGATCTTCTCGCCTCGTGGCACACGAAGGCCGAGGCGAGGTACCTCGCCGATCTGCGTCCGGCTGAGGTGGCGAGGGCGCTGCGGGCGCTGTCCTCGGCCTACGTGGAACGCCGCCATGCGGTGCCGAGCGGCTTGGACAGCACCGGCAAGCGCGCGGCGTTCGCGCTCTACTACGCGCCGCTCCACTTCGTGGTCACGGCGCACGTGGTGCACGCGCTGGGCGCGGCCGTCCCACCACCGCACACCATCATCGATCTGGGCTGCGGCACCGGCGCCGCTGGAGCCGCGTGGGCCCATGCCGCGGGCGGCGCCAGCACGGTGACCGGCATCGATCGTCACCCGTGGGCCGCGGGGGAGGCGCGCTGGAACTATCGCGCGCTTGGCCTGCACGGCCAGGCCCGCGCCGGCGACGCCACCGACGTGCCGCGCGTGCGTCCAGGGTCGGCAATCGTCGCCGCCTATCTGCTCAACGAGCTCGCGGCCGACGCCCGGCGGCGGGTCGAAGACCGGCTGCTCGAGGCCGCGTCCCGTGGCGCGAGGGTGCTCGTGCTCGAACCGATCGCACGAGCGGTGACGCCTTGGTGGGAAGAAACCGCGGCCCGGATCGTGGCCGCGGGCGGCCGCGCCGACGAATGGCGGCTCGAGACACACCTGCCCCCGTCGACGGCGTTGCTCGGCAAGGCAGCGGGATTGAATTCGCGCGAGGTGAAGGTGCGGAGCCTGTACCTGCCTTTAGCCTCTGGCCTTTAGCCTTTGGGAATACTGGCTACCGGCTACCGGCTACCGGCTACTAGCTAGAGACCCGTCACTCTCCTCACCTGCTCCAGATGATGCTGGATGTGCCCCACGTAGTCCTTCATCAGAAAACCCAGCGTGACGGAGCCCGAGCCGTCGGGCGCCGTGGCGCTCATCAGCAGATGATCGGCCGGCGTCTTCGAGATGACGTAACGGAGGTGGCGGTTGTAGGCGGCCCACAGCCCCACGAGATCGGACCACGATTCGTCGGCGTAACGCTGGCGTGAGACCCAGGCGTTCTGCTCGTAGCCGTCGAACTTCTCGAAGCCCGGCGTCTGTCCCACGATCCAGCGGCGATGGTTGTTGCACGCCGAATCGATCAGGTGTCCGACGATCTCGCGCGCGCACCAGCCATCGGGTTTCTCGCGCACGCCGCTCAACGCCTCGTCCACGCCCGCAAAGAGCCGCAGGCCGTCTGCGAGGGTGGTGTGCAGCTCCGCTGCAATGGTTGCCGGGTCGTACGACGATTGCGGTTGAGAGTACGGGCTCATGCCGCAAGTCTACGGGGCCCGGCGTGCTAATGTTTCGCCTTTGCCTGACATGACCTCGCAGGGGGACGCGACCCACGGGCGCAGCAAGCTGCTCCCACTCACGGTTACCGCCATCGGCGTCGTCTACGGCGACATCGGCACCAGCCCCCTCTACACCATCCGCGAGTGCTTCTTCGGCAGCCACTCGGTGCCGCCGACCTACGACAACGTGCTCGGCGTCCTGTCGCTCGTCTTGTATTCGCTCGTCATCGTCGTCTCGATCAAGTACATCGCCATCGTGCTGCGCGCCGACAACCAGGGCGAGGGCGGCATCCTGGCGCTCACGGCGCTGCTGCCGACGCGGAGCGCGCGCGGCGGGCCCGACGTCGTAAAGCCCGTTCTGCTGCTGCTCGGTATCTTCGGCGCCGCACTGCTCTACGGCGACGGCGTCATCACGCCCGCCATCTCGATTCTCGGCGCCACCGAAGGCCTCCATATCCTCACGCCGCTCGCCGAGCCCTACGTCGTGCCGATCTCGGTGGCCATCATCTGCGTGCTGTTTTTCATCCAGCAGTACGGCACCCATCGCGTCGGCCGACTGTTCGGTCCGGTCATGCTCGCGTGGTTCACCACGATCGCGGTACTCGGCATCGTGTGGATCGTCCGCGCCCCGGTGGTGCTGGAAGCGGTGGACCCGCGCCACGCGGTTCGCTTCTTCCTCGACAACGGCTGGGAGGGGTTCGTCGTCCTCGGCGCCGTCGTCCTGGCGATCACGGGCGGCGAGGCGCTCTACGCCGACATGGGCCACTTCGGCCGGCGTCCGATCCGCCTGGCCTGGTTCGGGCTGGTGCTGCCCGCCCTCATGTTGAACTACTTCGGCCAGGGCGCCCTGATCCTGCTCAACCCGCGCGCCGCGTCGCAGCCGTTCTACCTGATGGCGCCGTCGTGGGCGCTGCTGCCGCTCGTCGTGCTGGCGACGCTCGCCGCCATCATCGCGTCGCAGGCCCTCATCTCCGGCGCGTTCTCGCTCACGCGGCAGGCGATCCAGCTCGGTTACGCCCCGCGCCTGGACATCGCCCATACCTCGTCGCTCGAGATGGGCCAGGTGTACGTGCCGCAGGTGAACTGGGCGATGGCCGCCGCGACCATCCTCATCGTGGTGGGCTTCCAGTCGTCGAGCGCGCTCGCCGCCGCCTACGGCATCGCCGTCACCGTCACCATGGTGATCACGGCCCTGCTGCTGCACGTCGTGGCCACCGAGCGCTGGGGGTGGCCGCACTGGGCGACGCTGGCCGTGACCGGGATCTTCCTCGTCGTGGACGGCGCGTTTCTCGGCGCCAACCTGATCAAGATTCCACAAGGCGGCTGGCTGCCACTCGCCATCGCCATTTTCATCTTCACGCTCATGACGACGTGGAAGACCGGCCGACAGCTCGTGGCCGAGCGGCTGACCGCGCGCGCGACGCCGATCGACGTCTTCATCGCCAGCCTGAAGGCGCTCGGCCCGGCGCGCGTGCACGGCACCGCGGTGTTCATGACCGCGCAGCCCACGGGCACGCCGCCGGCGCTCGTGCACAACCTGCGCTACAACAAGGTGCTGCACGATCACGTGGTCATCCTGACGGTGACCACCGCCCGCCGGCCGTACGTGCCGCCGGAGGATCAGGTGTCGGTGGAGTCGCTCGGCAACGGCCTCTACAACGTGCGGCTGCGGTACGGCTTCATGCAGGATCCCGACGTCCCCGAAGCGCTCATGCACGCGATCAAGCTGGGGCTCGAGCTCGATCCGGGTGACGTGACGTTCTTCCTCGGGCGGGAAACGATCATCGTCACGAAGCGCCAGGGCATGGCGGTGTGGCGCGAGCGGCTGTTCGTCCTGATGGCGCGCAACGCCGTGCGCGCCACGGCGTTCTTCCGTCTGCCGCCCGAGCGCGTCGTGGAGCTCGGCGTCCAGGTGGAGATGTAGAAGAGGGTCTTTAGACCCTCCTCCAACGGCAGTGCGTAGATGCGGGTCTTTAGACCCGCCTCCAGCGGCAGTGCGTAGGGGCACATCTTTAGATGTGCCCGACCAGCGCGCGCTAGCGCGGACGGCCGAAGCGCGGTGCCGCGACGATCTTGCCGCGCCGCGCGTACGCTTCGTGGTTGCGTTCGAGGTCCGCCCGCCGGTAGACGTAGTTCACCATCAGGCCGAGCGACCGTCGGACGCCGGTTTTCGACGGGTCTCCCATCCAGTTCAACCGCTCGAGGCGCGCGCCGTTGGCGAGATGAAATCGCGCGACGGAGTCCACGGGAGCGCCCTTGCGACGGGCGCGAAGGAGGTACTCGACGCAGTGCGCGGTGATCTCGTCGCGCAGCGCCACCGGGGCCGCGGCCACGTCGGGGAGCCGTCCCCGTTGCACCCCGTCGAGCAGCGCGTCGAGATTGCGCGACCGGCCCTGGGCGTTCTCCTTCTGCCGCAGCCACTGACAGAACCCCGGGATGGGCGACAGCGTCGCGAAGGTCGTGAGCCGCGGGAGATCGCGGCCGAGGTCGTCCACCACCTGCTTGATGAGAAAATTGCCGAACGAAACGCCTTTCAGCCCCTCCTGACAATTGGTGATCGAGTAGAAGATGGCGCACTTGGCGTCGGTGGCGTCGCCGATCGGCGAGTCGGGGTCGATCAGCGGCTGGACGGCGGCGCTCATGCCGCGCGTGAGCGCCACCTCGATGAACACGAGCGGCTCGTCGGGAAGCACCGGGTGAAAGAACGCGTAGCAGCGGCGGTCGCCCTCGAGCCGCCGGCGAAGGTCGCGCCACCCCTGAATCTCGTGCACGGCTTCGTACTGGATCAGGCGCTCGAGAATCACGGCCGGTGTGCGCCAGTCGATCCGTTGCAGGACCAGGAAGCCCCGGTTGAACCAGGACCGGAAGAGATGAATCAGGTCGGCGTCGATGCCGGCGCGCTCGGGATGCTCGGCCAGCGTCTTCAGGAGCTCGCGCCGCATCTCGAGGAGCACGGCCGTGCCTCCCGGCGCCATGTTGGCGCGCCGGAACAGCTCCTGACGGGGCGGCTCCACCGCCGCCTGCAGCCGAATCAGGTTCGCCGACGACGCGTCGAGGCGATAACGGGCCGCGGCGCTGTCCACCTCCTTGGGGTCGGGGGCGAATTCGGTGACGAGGCTGTCGAAGAACAGCTCGCGAGCGTCGGGGCCGAGCGACTGATATGCCGAGAGCGTATAGGCCGCCACACGACGCCCGGACACTTCACCCTGCTCCGACAGGAGCGCGTGACACAACGCGACGGCGCGGCCGGCGGCCTCCTTGGCTTTGGCGGTTCGAGCGGGCATGGGCGCTGTCGAGGGCTTACCGCATCAACGCGGCGACTTCGGCGGGATTGGCATCGGTCTCGCGCGGCTCGATCCCCAGCGCCAGAGCTACCGCGCGGTAGACGTTGACGTTCTCCATCGCGGGCACCACCGCGCCCGACTTGAACGCGGGGCCGGCGGCCACCAAGATGCCGTGCATCGTCCGGACCTGCGGGTCGTAGCCGTGCAGTCCGCCCGTCGGGCTCGCCTTCCAGTACTCCGCGAACTCGGATCGCAGCAACAGCACCCAGCCTTCGTCGGCGACACCGGTGATCGGCGGCACACGCGCCTGGCCGCGCAGGTGCCACGATTCAGGCGTCTCGGACGCGCGGAAGATGCTGAGCCGCGGGTGCGCGTGCGCGAGCGCGGCATAGACGGCGTCCGTGCGGCCAGGCTTGGGAGTGACGCCGAGCGTGGGGTTGATGTCGACAATTTCAATGTCGTCGAGCGACACGTAGTCGTCCACGAAGATCGTCTGGCGCTGCGTCGTGAGCGCCATGCCGTGATCCGACACCACGACGAGGTTGGTGCGATCGATCAGCCCGCGCGCCGCCAGCGCCTCGACGAGGCGCCCGAGCTGGGCGTCGGTCCGGACGATCGCCTCGCGCACCTGCACGGAGTCGGGCCCGTACGCATGGCCCATGAGGTCCACCTCGTCGAAGTACAACGTCGTCAACGACGGGCGCTCGGCTGGCGGGCGATCGAGCCACGCGAGCACCTGGTCCACGCGCGCCGCGGCGGGCACGCTCGCGTCGAACTCCCGCCAGTAGCGCGGCTGCATGCCGCCGACCAGCGCTTCCGACCCGGGCCAGAACATCGTGGCGGCGATGAGCCCCTGCCGCTGGGCCGCATTCCAGACCGGCTCGCCGCCCCACCACATCGGGTTCTTTATTTCGACGCGGTCGGTACGCCGGAACATCCGGCCCGTCGCCGGATCGCGAATCACGTTGGCGATCATCCCGTGATGGCCGGGATAGAGACCGGTGACCATGGTGTAGTGATTCGGGACCGTTTTCGAGGGAAACGCCGGGATGAGCGCCTCGGCGCGCACGCCGCGCGCCGTCAGCGCGCGCAGCGCGGGAGCCGGCGCCTTGGTGTCGTAGTCCCAGCGCCAGCCGTCGAAGGACACGAGGATGGTGAGCTGTCCGCCGTCACCGGCACGCGACTGCGCAAGCGCCAGCGCGGCCGAGACCGCCAGCGCGGTCGAGGCCGCCAGGGCGGCGGCCAGCCGGATGAAGCGGCGCAGGCTCATGCTCTACATTCGACCAAATCGTGATGCCGGCAGCGTGACGTCGGCGCGCGCCCAGGCCGTCTTGAAGCGGGCCTCCGTGAGCGTCGCCTCGGCCGTTTTCTTCTGTGCGCGCAGCGCCTGCAGCAGGCCAAACAGCGCCCAGCCGTTCTCCCGGTTGCGGCGCAGGTCCTCCCAGTAGACCGTCTCGGCCTCCGACGCACGGCCGGCCTCGAGCAGCACGGCGCCGAGCGCGTGGCGAGGAGGATAGTGGAACTCGGACGGCTCGGTGTAGATGAGGCTGTCCTCGAGCCGCACGGCGCGATCGAGGTGCGAGATCGCCAGGTCGAAGTTGCCGCGCGCCGCCGCAATCTCGCCCGCCAGTACTTCCACGGCCGGCGCCAGCGCCGCGCCGGTGCTGTTGGGCGAGAACATCGGCTGCTTCATCGACTCGTCCGCCATCAGCGTCTTGAGCCGCGTCAGCTCCGCCTCGGCGGTGTCGAGACGCTTCGTCGCCGCAAACGACAGGCCGCGCGAGTAGTGCCATGAGGCCCGCAGCGCCACGCTGAAGGCCGGCGGCTCGGGCTCCTTGAGCATCTCCTCCCAGCGGCCGAAGCGCGTCAGCGCGTAGTAGTAGGGCATGCGGAAGCCGACGGTGAAGGGCGCCGCCTTCAGGGTGTCGTCGTCGATCTTCTGCGCCAGCTCCTTCGCCGACTGGATGGCCAGCCTGCTCTGGCCGTCGAACGTGGCGGCAAACCACAGGAAGTGGATGTTGTGCGGGTAGTAGCCGGTCGGGTACAGCCCCTGGGCGCGGCACTGCGTGATGTAGTCCACGTCGGCGGCAATGGCGAGCTGATTGCTCTTGATCGCGTCGGCGTAGCGGCCGACGCGCTGGTAGATGTGCGCCGGCATGTGGACCATGTGCCCGGCGGCGGGCATCAGGGTCAGCAGCGTATCGGCGGCGCGTTCGGCGCGCTCCGGCGTCGCGGTCCCCTCGACGAGGTGGATATACATGTGCAGCGCGCCCGGGTGTTTCGGGTTGCGCGCCATCACCTGCTCGGCCAGCGCCACCACCTCGGCGGTGCCGGCGTGCGGCGCGCCGTCGCGCTGCCAGTAACCCCACGGCCGCAGGTCCATCATCGACTCGACGTAGAGCGTCGCCGCGTCGAGGTCGTTGGGATACCGCTCGCGGAGCTTCTTCATGGCCGCCGAATACGCTTCGTCGCGCGGCCGGCGATCGGCGGCCTTGCCCGAATAGCGCTCCGCCAGCGCCTCGATGTAGGCGCGCTCGCGCGGCGTCGCCCGCGAGCGGAGCGACATCGCCTTCTGCACGAGCTCGTAGGCGCTCGGCTCCTCGTTGGGCTCCATCTGCGCGTTGATGTTGGGACCCAGCACGAGCGCCTGCCCCCAATATGCCATCGCCAGGTTCGGGTCGAGCCGCGCCGCCTCGCGGAAGGCGCGGCGCGCCTCGGCGTGGTTGAAGGCGTAGGCGAGGTTGAGCCCCTGGTTGATGAACAGCTGCGCCTGCCGGTTGCGGGTGGACACCGGGAAGGTATGCGTGCCGAGGTTCTGCAGCCGCGGCGCCAGCGCACCGGTTGG
Source organism: Vicinamibacterales bacterium (assembly GCA_035646375.1). Classification (GTDB taxonomy): domain Bacteria; phylum Acidobacteriota; class Vicinamibacteria; order Vicinamibacterales; family UBA2999; genus DASYRM01. The sequence goes on along the minus strand of DASRPM010000242.1, from coordinate 73 downwards.
CGACCCCTCCTGCGGCGCGGCGGTGTAGTGCACGTGCCCGCCGGCCGGCGAGACCGGTGCCTGAGCCGACACC
>DASRPM010000241.1:0-20283 GCA_035646375.1 Vicinamibacterales bacterium | reverse complement strand
TCGTCTCCGTCTCTGAGCTTGTACTTCTTGGCGTAGTAGCGGAACGAGCGGAAGCTCATTCCGAGCATCTCGGCGGCCTTCACCTGCACGCCGCCGGCGCGCTCGAGGGCGAGCGCCAGGTAGTGACGATAGAAGGCCTCGCCGCGTGCCTCGAGGTCGAAGCCCTCGCCGAGATCCGGCAGGCTCGCTTCTGCCCCACCGCCAGCCACGGCGGCGCGTTCGGTACGGGTTGCACGCAGATGCGCGGGCAGCGATTCCGGCAGCACCACCGGCGACGGCTCGAGCGCCACGGCGCGCTCGATGACGTTCTGCAGCTCGCGCACGTTGCCCGGCCAGTCGTAGGCGCTCAGGAGCGCCTGCGCGTCCTGCGAAATCGACATCACCGGCTTCCCCATCTGCTCGGCGAACTTCGGCAGGAAGTGCTCGGCCAGCAGCGGGATGTCCTCGCGCCGGTCGCGCAACGGCGGCAGGTGAATTTCGATGACGTTGATGCGGTAGTAGAGGTCTTCGCGGAACTTCCCTTCTCCGACCAGCTTGGCAAAGTCCTGATTGGTGGCTGCCACGATGCGAATGTCGGCCTGCACCTCTTCGGTGCCGCCAAGGCGGCGGAAACGGCGGTCCTGCAGCACGCGCAGCAGCTTCACCTGCATCGTGGCGTTCATCTCGCCGATCTCGTCGAGGAAGATCGTGCCGCGCTCGGCGACCTCGACGAGCCCCTTCTTCATCGTGTCCGCGCCGGTGAACGCGCCCTTCATGTGCCCGAAGAGCTCGGACTCGAGCAGCGTCTCGGGGACCGCGCCGCAGTTCAGGGCCACGAACGGGTGCTCCCGGCGCAGCGAGTTCTCGTGGATGGCGCGCGCCACCATCTCCTTGCCGGTGCCCGACTCGCCGGTGACGAGCACCGTGCTGTTGGTCTTGGCGATGGTGCCCACCATCTGGAAGAGCGCCAGCATCGCGGGGCTCCGCCCGATGACGTTCGAGAGCCCGTGCTGCGCGTGCAGCGCGCGCTTCAGCAGCACGTTCTCTTCCTTCAGCCGGCGCGCCTCGAGGTGCTGGCGGATCTTCAGCCGCAGCTCGTCGACGTTGAACGGCTTCATCAGGTAGTCCACGGCGCCGAGGCGCATGGCTTCGACGGCGGTGTCGGTGGACGCGAAGGCGGTCATCATGAAGACGACCATGTCGCGGTTGACGTCCTTGGCCACGCGCAGCACGTCCACGCCGGTCGCGTCGGGCATCTGGATGTCCGAGAGCAGCAGGTCGAAGCTCTCGCGCCGCAGCAGCTCGATGGCCCGCTTGCCGTTCTCGGCCACCTGCACGTCGTAGCCGTCGCGCTTGAGGACGATGCGCAGCATGTCGCGCATCGACTGCTCGTCGTCCACGACCAGCAGGCGCGCCTCGACTTTCGCCGGCGCCGGGCGCGCCGGCGGGCGCTGTGCGACGCTCGAGGCCAGCGGGGTCACGACGCCGCCCCCGCGAGCTCGGGCTCGGCTTCGGCGGCCGCCGCCTCGCCCTGAGCCGCCGGCAGGACCACGCGCATCGACGTGCCCTCGCCCACGCGAGAGGAGACGTGAATCGTGCCCTTGGCGTCGGTGACGATGCGGTGCACGGTGGCGAGGCCCAGCCCGGTCCCCTTGTCGAACGAGCTGCGGAACGGCTGGAAGATGCGATCGATGTCGGCCGGCGCGATGCCGCAACCCTGGTCCTCCACCCGGAGCCCCACGGTCTGCCCGTCCGAGGCTTCCACGACCAGCGTGAGCTTTCCGCCGTCGGCCATCGCCCGCAGGCCGTTGGTGGCGAGGTTCCACACGATCTGGCGCATCTGGTTCTCGTCGAACTCGAGCCACACCGGGTCGGCCGGGGCGTCCACGCCCACCGAGTGGTGGTCGCGCACGTCGGCGCCGTTGCGCAGCAGGCGCGCGGTGTCGCTCACCAGCTGCGCCAGGTCGAAGCGGGTGATCGTGGCGCGCTGCGGCCGCGCGTAGGCGAGGAACGAGCGGATCGTCTGGTTCAGCCGATCCGACTCGCGCAGCACGATGTCCATCAGCTGTTCCTGGTCCTCGGTCAGCGGCAGCTCGGAGCGCAGCACCTGCAGCGAGCCGGACATCGACGCGAGCGGGTTGCGGATTTCGTGCGCGATGCCCGCCGCCATCTCGCCCACCGCGGCCAGACGCTGGCGCATGCCGGACTCGCGTTCGAGCCGCTTCACGTCGGTGACGTCCTGAAACGTGAAGAGATACCCGGTGCGGCCGTCGGGGAACGACAGCTGCGCCGCCGTGACCCCCAGCTCGATGTTGCGGCCGTCCTCGGTACGGACGGTGAAATCGCCGCGCTGGCTGCGCGTCCGCCCCAACGTGCTCAACCGGTTCACGAAGTGCGGCGGCAGCCCGAGGACCGAGGCGGCGTTTCGGCCGACGGCCTGCCCCATCGCCACCCCGGTGATCGTCGAGGCCGCGCGGTTGAAGGTCAGGATGCGGCAGTCGGTATCGGCGGTCACGAGACCGCTGACGAGGCTGTTGATCACGTGCTCGTTGAACGCGCGCAGGTCTTCGATCGTCTCGGACGCGGTCGCCAGGCGGCTGCCGGTCGAGCGGAGACGGTCGGCCAGCGCGCCGGCGAGGGTTCCGACGGCCAGGAACCCGAACAGGTTCGTGGCCGCCACGTACTGCGCGAAGCGCGGCGCCGGCAGCGTGGAATCCACGCTGACGCTCCACCGCGGGAACGTCTCCACCGTCGTGTACTGGTTGAGCACGATCGCCAGGTAGAAGACGGCGCTCACGGCGGCCACCTGCAGCGCCCCGCGCCGGTGGCGCAACGTGCTGGCGGCGAGAATCGGGAGCAGATAGAGCGACGAGAAATCGCTCTGGATGCCGCCGGTGACGACGACGAAGGCCGACACCAGCGCGGCGTCCACCGTGAGCTGCAGGTCCACCAGCCACGGGTTGTCGTCGACGTAGCGCAGCGTCGCCAGGTAGATGACGCTCAGCCCGTACGTCAGCCCAATCAGGAAGTAGAACGGGTTGAGCGGGAAGGCACCCGGCGCCGCCAGCTGCACCCACGTGGCGCTGCCGAGGATGATCGTGGAGATCACCACGCGGCCGGCGACGAACGGCGACACCCGTGACCGCAGGGTCACGCGCCGCGCGCCGCTCTCGCTTTGAGCCAGGTTCACGAAGGCTTACCCGCCAGTCAGCTTGCTGATCAAGCTGAAGATCGGCATGTACATCGCGATGACGATGCCGCCCACGACGCCGCCGAGCACCGCGATCATCAGCGGCTCGAGCAGGGTGAGCAGGCCGGCCACCGCCACGTCGACTTCTTCTTCGTAGAAGTCGGCGATCTTGCCGAGCATCGTATCGAGCGCGCCGGTGGTCTCACCGACGCTGATCATCTGCACCACCATCGGCGGAAACACCGTCGTTTCCTTGAGCGGCGCCGCAATCGTCTCGCCGCCCTCGATGCTCTTGCGGGTGGCGTAGAGCGCCTGCTCCACCACGGCGTTGCCGGCGGTCTTGGCGGTGATGTCGAGCGCCTCGAGGATCGAGACGCCGGAAGCGAGCAGCGTCGCCAGCGTGCGGCAGAAGCGCGCCACCGCGATCTTGCGCAGCAGGGAGCCGAGCACCGGCAGCTTGAGCATCAGCCGGTCCATGTTCATGCGGCCGTTCGGCGTCTTGTAGTAGGCGCGCATGCCGAAGACGAAGGCGCCGATGCCCACGAGCACGAACGGCATGTAGCGCACGAGCCCGTTGCTGAGGCCGATGACGACGCGCGTGGGCAGCGGCAGTTCGGCGCCGAGGCCGGCAAACAGGGTGGCGAAGGTCGGAATGACCTTCCACAGGATGACGCCGACCACCACGGTCGCGATGACGACGATCGCCACCGGGTAGATCATGGCGGACTGCACCTGGTTCTTCAGCTTGACGGCCTTTTCGATGTAGGTCGCCAGGCGCTTGAGAATCGTGTCGAGGATACCGCCGGCCTCGCCGGCCGCGATCATGTTGGTGAAGAGCGAGTCGAAGACCTGGGGGTTCTTCTTCATCGCGTCGGCGAGCGACGCGCCGCCTTCCACCTCGGCGCGCGTCTCGAGGATCACCAGGCCGAAGTTCTTGTCCTCTTCCTGCGTGCCCAGGATCTCGAGGCACTGCACGAGCGGCAGGCCGGCGTCGATCATCACCGAGAACTGCCGCGTGAAGACGGCCAGGCTCTTGGGCGACACCCCCTTCTTGCGCTTGATGGCCTTCGGCTTGGCGGCGCCCGATTCGGCCTTCTCCTTCACCGGGTTGATCTTCGTGACCATCACCTGATCGCGGCGCAGCGCCGCGATCGCGGCCTCCATGGAGTCCGCCGCCCGTTCACCGGTCACGTTCTGCCCGGCCCGCGTCCGTCCGCTGTATGCAAATGTGGCCATAGCTCAACCTGTCAGGCGGGTCTAAAGACCCGCCTCTACGAAAGCTTTCCCTTCCCCGCCCACCCTGCTTACTCCGCCTACCGTGTGGGTGCCCCCACCGGCCGCGGGCGGTGCAGCCCGGCGCCGGCGACAACACCGACGCCACGCGAGATGAGATCTTGCAGCTCGTCGCGGTTCGACGACTTCTCGAGCGCGTGCTCGAGCGTCACCTGCTTGCGCTGATAGAGCGTCGCCAGGCACTGGTTCATCGTCTGCATCCCCACCTTCTCCTGACCGGTCTGCATGGCCGAGTAGATCTGGTGGATCTTGTCTTCGCGAATCAGGTTCCGGATGGCGGGCGTCGGGATCATGATTTCGAGCGCCACCACGCGGCCGCCGCCGATCTTCGGCAGCAGCGTCTGACACACGATGCCCTCGAGCACGAGCGAGAGCTGCGTCCGGATCTGCCCTTGCTGGCCGGCCGGAAAGATGTCGATGATGCGGTTGATCGTCTGCATCGCCGAGTTGGTGTGCAGCGTACCGAACGTCAAGTGGCCCGTTTCGGCGATCTTCAGCGCCGATTCCACCGTCTCGAGGTCGCGCATCTCGCCGATGAGCACCACGTCCGGGTCTTCGCGCAGCGCCGCGCGCAGCGCCATCGAGAAGCTGTTGGTGTCGCTGTGCACCTCGCGCTGGTTCACCAGGCAGTTCTTGTGCCTGTGCACGAACTCGATCGGGTCTTCGATCGTGAGGATGTGCTCGAAGCGCTCGCGATTGACCTTGTCGAGCATCGCCGCCAGCGTGGTGGACTTGCCCGAGCCGGTCGGGCCCGTCACGAGCACCATGCCGCGCGGACGATCGGCCAGCGTGGCCAGCACCGCCGGCAGCGCCAGCTCCTGGAAGCCCTTGATCTCTTCCGGAATCAACCGGTAGACGGCACCCACCGAGCCGCGCTGGTTGAACATGTTGCAGCGGAAACGGGCCAGCCCTTTCAAGCCAAAGGAGAAGTCGAGTTCGAGCGTCTCCTCGAAGCGCTTCTTCTGCGCGTCGGTGAGCACGCTGTAGCCGAGCTGCTTCGTATCGGCGGGGCCGAGAACGGGTTGTTCGAGCCGGGTCAGCTTGCCGTGGACGCGCACTGTCGGCGGCGCGTTCGTGGTGAGGTGCAGGTCGGATCCATGCATCGACACCATCTGTTGCAGCAGCTCGGGCAACGTCGCCATTACTTCACCGTCTCCCTGACGACTTCCTCGATCGTCGTCACACCCAGTTTGACTTTCAGCAGGCCGCTCCCGCGGAGCGTGATCATTCCCTCTTCGACAGCCTTCCGCCGCAGCTCGAGGCCCGAAGCGCCGACCAGAATCAGCTCGCGCAGCTCCTCGGTGATTTCCATCACCTCGTACAAGCCGACGCGGCCCTTGTAGCCGGTGTTGTTGCACTTCTCGCAGCCCTTGCCCTTGTTGGGCACGACCGTACCCGCATCTTCGGCATTGAAACCGGCCTGCATCAACGCTTCAGGCGGAGCCGGATGCGGTTCCGAGCAGTTCTTGCAGATCCTGCGCACGAGACGCTGGGCGCACACCAGGTTGAGCGAGCTCGCCACCAGGAACGGCTCGATGCCCATGTTCATCAGGCGGTTCACGGTGCTCGGCGCATCGTTGGTGTGGAGCGTCGAGAGCACGAGGTGGCCGGTGAGCGCGGCCTTCACGGCGATTTCAGCGGTCTCGAAGTCTCGGATCTCGCCGACGAGAATCGTGTTCGGGTCCTGACGCAGGAAGCTGCGCAGCGCGGCGGCGAAGTTGAGGCCGATGCTCTCCCGCACCTGCACCTGGTTGACGCCCATCAGGTTGAACTCGACCGGGTCTTCCGCGGTCATGATGTTCGTCTCGACCGTGTTGATGCGGCTGATCGAGGAGTAGAGCGTGTTCGTCTTGCCCGATCCCGTGGGTCCCGTCACGAGCACCATGCCCCACGGCTTGGAGATGGCCACTTCGAACTTGTTGAGCGACTCCTGCTCGAAGCCGAGCTTCGTCATGTCGAGCATCAGCTTCTCCTTGTCGAGGAGACGCATGACGATCTTCTCGCCGAAGAGCGTCGGCAGGCACGAGACGCGGAAGTCGATGTCGCGGTTGACGCCCTGATCCTGGAAGCGGATCTTGATGCGGCCGTCCTGCGGCAGGCGCTTTTCCGCGATGTCGAGCTTCGACATGATCTTGATGCGCGACGTGATCGCGTCGCGGAACTTCATCGGCGGCGACATGATGTTGTAGAGCAGACCGTCGATGCGGTAGCGGACGCGCAGTTCCTTTTCGTACGGCTCGATGTGGATGTCGCTGGCGCCCTTCTGGATCGCCGACATCAGGATCACGTTCACCAGCTTGATGACCGGCGCTTCCTCGCCCTGCTTGGCAAGCGCCTCGGCGCTGATCTCCTCGAACTCGTTGAGGACCTCGACGTCGCCCGGATCGTCGAGCCCCGCCATGGTCTCGAGGGTCTGGCTCGCCATCTCGAGCGCGCTCGGACCGGCGTTGGCCGCCCTCTCGTCGGCCGCCGCGGCGGCCACCGCGGCCTTGCCGTAGTAGCGCTGCAGCGCCTCGTCGACCTCGGTTTCCGAGGCCACGACCGGCTCGACGTTGTAGCCCGTCATGAACTTGATGTCGTCCATGGCGAACACGTTGGTCGGGTCGGTCATCGCGATCGTCAGCGTGGCGCCAGATCGCGAGAGCGGGATGATCTGGTATTTCTGCGCGGTCTCGGCCGGCACGAGCTTGATGACGCTCGGGTCGATCTGGAACTGGCCGATCGCGATCGAGGGAACGCCGAACTGCTTGCTGAGGAGCGCGGTGATCTCGGCTTCCTTGGCAAAGCCGAGCGACACCAGCGCGAAGCCGAGCTTCCCACCCTTTTGTTTCTGGTAGGTCAGCGCCTCCTGGAGTTGCTCCGGGGTGATGCGCTTCTCTTTGAGAAGCAGATCGCCAAGTCGGACGGCCATCTAGAACCCAGCCACCCTTGCGGCGAGCCGCGGTGCACGGACGCCGAGAACGCCCGCATCAAAAAGAGAAGCGCGCGGCCACGCCCCAGCCGCGCTCGTCATCGGAACCGCCAGCGACGGCGTGCGCCTCCACGAACATGCCCGGACGGATCGCGGCACTGACGCCACCCGTGGCGCTTCGCTCCTTGTGGCCCACCTGGTTGAATCTGCCACCGCCGCGAACCCCAATCCGTTTCCCGAACAGCCACCGCTCAGCGCCGGCGGCAATCACGCGCCGGTCGCCCGTGCCCGTCGCGTAGGATGCGACGTCCACGTCGGCCGACACCGTCCACGCGGCACCCGACCCGCGCCTCGCCGCGCCGTCGAACGCCACCCCGATCCGTGCCTGGCGCGGTAGCCTGATGCCATCGCCCCCGGCCTCGCCGGCGAACTCCGCCGCGCGTAGGTTCCGCACGATCCCGCCGACCCGCCACGGTCCCGCCACCGCCAGCACGCCGAGGTCCGCGTCGAACTGCCCTTCCGACCGCCCACCACTGGCGTCATCTCCCAACTCGAGCAGCGCTTCGGGCGTCAACCCGAGGTCACTTGTCGTGTGTTCGACGCGGCCGCGAAGGAACTTGAGAGTGGTCCCGACGTGAACTCCTGTGAAAATCGTCCGCAGGAGGGTCACGCCAAGGTCGTGCAGTCTCAACGACTGGACGACTCCAACCCGTCCATCTTCTCGGCCCTCGGGAGGCGTTACTGTAGGCCCGGATGACTGTATGTTCGTGATACGGAAGCGGTAATAGCTCACGCCAAATGGCGGTGTGGAAAGGGATACGGCCACGGGCGTGGTGCGCCCGCGCGGCTCGCCGTCACGGCGAAATTCGGTGCGCGACCATCCCACCGACGCGTCAACAAAAGGGCCGGCGGCCAGCGCGGCCGGATTCCACCAGGTGCCCGAGCTGTCGTCGGCCACCGCCACGAACGCGCCGCCCATCCCCATCGCCCGCTCGCCGACGGTCTCGATGGTCTGGGCCCGGGCGGCGCCCGGCCAGGCAAGCACACAGAGGAGAACACTGACGCTGGGAGAGAGTCGTCTCATGGGTCGGGAAGGATCGAGGTAAAGGAAGGCCAGTGTACCGCGGTAATATTCTCAGGTTGCGCCCTGCCTTCGTGGCCGGCAGCGGGTCCTGCCTGACGACATCTATATCGGAACCGGACCGCCCAGCTTCCCGTATCTGGAGAGCAAGTTGAGCGTGAGCGCTCGCGTCCTTGGGATCCTCCGCCGCCCCAGACTGACACTGCAGGAGGTCGTTTCCCACCCTCGCTGGGCATCGCTGCTGGTCACGCTGACGGTGGTGACCGCGGCGGCGGGCGCGGTCGTGTCGGCCACCGAGGTCGGGCGGCTCGCCCTCGTGGACCAATGGGAGCGGACGGCTCTGGCATTCGGCCAAGTCGTGGACGACGCGCGCTACGCGGAGCTGTTGGAGTGGAGCCGCCTGGGCCCGGCGGTGGCCGCCGGAAGCGCGCTGCTCGCGGGCCCCGGCCTGGCCATCGTGGTGTCGGTGCTGGTGTTCGTCTGGGTGCGGGGCCGCGTCGGCACTGTCTCCTACTCGCAGGCGCTTGCCGTCGTGGTGCATGCCGGGGTGGTCCTGGCGGTGGGCCGGCTGGTGGCGGCGCCGCTGGTGTACGCCCGGGAAACCACCGCGAGCGCCACGACGGTCGGCGCGTGGTTCCCGTCGCTCGACGAGGCGTCGCCGGTCGCGCGCTTCCTCGGCGCGATCGATCTGTTCACGGTGTGGTGGGCCATCGTGCTCGGGATTGGCGTGGCGGTGCTGTCGGGACAGCGGGCGCGCACGTGTGCGGCCTGGATCGTGTCGGTCTACGTGGGCATCGCGCTGATTGCCGCCGCCGTCATGGCCAGCGCAGCGTGAAATTTCAGGAGGCTCGATGGCTGAAGCAGTAGGAGCAGTACCCGTCGCCGAGTCCAAAGGTCCGGGTCTCTTCTCGCGCCTCGCGGGCGTGCTCTTCTCACCGAAGGCCACCTACGCCGCGGTGGTGGCCCGGCCGCGCGCGCTCGGCGCGCTGCTGGTGACCATCGTCATCATGTCCGCCGCCCAGGGGCTGTTCTTCGCGACGCCCGTGGGGCAGGAGGTGTTGATCGATCAGCAGGTCCGCGCGATGGAGGCGTTCGGCGTCAACATCACGGACGAGATGTACGCGCAGCTCGAGAGCCGCGTCGCCTACGCGCCCTACACCACCGCCGGCTCGCTGCTGGTGTTCTTCCCGTTGTTCTACGCGATCATCGCCGGCATCGTCCTGGCGATATTCGGCATGCTCATGGGCGGCACGGGCACTTTCAAGCAGGTGTTCGCCATCCTCGCGCACGCCGGCGTCATCACCGCGCTGCAGACGCTGTTCGCCATGCCGCTCAGCTACGCGACCCAGCGGCTCGCCGGGGCCACGCTCGACGTGTTCGTGCCGGGGGTCGAGGAGACGAGCTTCCTGGCGCGCTTCCTCGGCGGCATCGATCTCTTCTGGATGTGGTGGTGCGTGAGCATCGCGATCGGCGTCGGCGTGCTGTTCAAGCGGCGCACCGGTGGCATCGCGATGACGTTTCTCTCGATATACGTGGTGGTCGTGCTGGCGTACGCGCTGATCCGCGCTGGGAGTTAGCGCGCAGTGTTTGATGGCGAACCGGCCGGAGGCCGGTTCGCAATTGGGAGACTATGACAACTCGGACCAAGATTGTTATCGCGGTGGTCGTGGTGGTGGCCGGCGCCGCCGTGGCGGCCGCCAACATCTATTACCGTCGCGACCGCGGCGTGCAGGTGGCCACCGAGGCCATCCGCGCGCGGGATCTCGAAGCCATCGTATCGGCGTCGGGCAAGATCCAGCCCAAGCGGCAGGTGAACATCTCCGCCAATACCATGGGCAAGGTGACTCGCCTGGCGGTCGAAGAGGGGCAGCGGGTCAAGGCGGGCCAGTTCCTGCTCGAAATCGACCCGCGGTCGCTGGCTGGCCAGCTCGAACGCGGCGAGGCGAGCATTGCCGCCGCCCAGTCGGGGCTCGCGCAGGGCCGCACCGCGGTCGAATCGGCCAATATCAACCTCGATCTCGCCAAGCAGAACCTCAAGCGTCAGCAGGACCTGTGGAAGGACGGGCTCACGACCAAGGAGGCGCTGGACCGTGCGCAGAACGAGCTGGCCGCGCGCGAAGCCGATTTGCGCGCGCGCGAGCAGGAGATCAAAACGCGCGAGCAGCAGATCAAGCAGGAAATGGCCAGCCTGGCCACCACCAAGTACAACCTCAGCCAGGTGATCATCTCTTCGCCGATGGACGGCCTGGTCACGCGCCGGAACATCGAAGAGGGCGAGACGGCCGTGGTCGGCACGATGAACAACGCCGGCACGGTGCTGCTGACGATTGCCGACATGTCGGTGCTCGAGGCCGAGATCGAGGTGGACGAGACCGACATTCCGAACGTGGCGCTCGGCCAGGTGGCCAAGGTGCGGATCGACGCGGTGCCCGATCGCGAGTTCAAAGGGCGCGTGACGGAGATCGCCAACAGCCCGATTCAGACGTCAACCGCCAGCACCGGGCAGCGCCAGGCGACGACGTTCAAAGTCGTCGTGACGATCGACGAGGAAGTGCCCGACGTCCGCCCCGGCTTCACCTGCACGGCCGAGATCACCACGGCCACGCGCAAGAGCGTCGTGTCGGTGCCGATCCAGGCGCTCACCGTGCGCGACCTGCTCTACACGAACGCCGGGCAGCTCGTGCGCGAGCCGCCGCCGCGCCGCCGCCGTTCGGCCGACGAGGAAAACACCACCCGCGTCGAAACGCCCGAGGGGCACGAGCGGAAGGAAACCGAGGGCGTGTTCCTGTTCAAGGACGGCAAGGCGACGTTCACGCCGCTCAAGACCGGGGTCGCCGGCGAACAGTATTTCGAGGTGACCGAGGGCCTCAAATCTGGCGACCAGGTGATCACCGGGCCGTTCGCGTCGGTGCGCGAGCTGGCCGACGGCGAGAGCGTGCGGCTGCAGCAGACCACGAGCTCGCGCGCGTCACGGGGCACCTCGTCGCAGTAGGAACCGCAGGGGGGCTCCAGCCCCGCCGCACAGATATGAACCAGCTTCTCGAGTCGGTCTTCATCGCGCTCAACTCCATCTGGGCGAACAAGCTCCGTTCGTTCATGACGGTGCTCGGGAACATCGTGGCGGTCACGTCTATCGTCACCGTCGTCACGCTCATCCAGGGCATGAACGCGATGGTCTCGACCGCCATCATCAGCGACGTGGGCGCCGACTCGTTCACGATTCAGCGCCAGCCGCCGATCCGCAGCGAAGACGACGAGGAGCGAACGCGCAACAACCCGATCCTGACGATGGACGAGGCCGACGCCATCCGGGCGTTCAGCCCCCTCGTCACGGCAGTCATGGGCCAGACCGGCCGCGGCGGCACGGTGTCGTATCGCGACACCGAGCTCAGTCAGGTCACCATCCAGGCCGTGACCGACGAATACATCAACTTCTCGAACTTCAACGCCGAGCGCGGCCGGTTGATGAGCCCCACCGAAGTCGAGCGCGGCGCCCCGGTGGCCGTCATCGGCTGGGACACCGCCGACCGGCTGTTCGGGCGCAACGAGCCGCTCGAAAAGGTGATCCGCGTCGAGGGCACGCCGTTCCGCGTGGTCGGCGTGAGCAAGAAACAGGGGTCGTTCTTCGGCAACTCGCAGGACACCTTCGTCATCATGTCGCTGACGAACTTCCAGAAGATCTACGGCACCCGCCAGTCGCTGCAGCTCGTCGTCAAACCCAGGTCAGCTGACGTGCAGCAGGCGGCGATGGACGACGCCACCGTTGCGCTGCGCGTCCACCGGCGGCTCAAGCCGACCGAGCGCGACAACTTCGGCATCTTCACCTCCGACACCTTCCTGAACCTCTATAAGCAGGCCACGAGCGGCATCTTCGCGGTGCTCGTGGGCGTGGTGGCGCTGTCGCTCGTCGTCGGCGGCATCGTCATCATGAACATCATGCTGATGGTGGTGAGCGAGCGCACCCGCGAGATCGGCCTGCGCAAGGCGCTCGGCGCCCGGCGCGCCGACATCCTGTCGCAGGTGCTCACCGAGTCGGTCACGCTGTCGATCTTCGGCGGCATCGTCGGCATCACCCTCGGGTTCCTGGCCGCCATGACCATCGCGGCGGTCACCCCGCTGCCGGCGCGGCTCGAGCCGTGGTCGGTCGTGCTCGGCATCGGCATTACCGCAGCCGTCGGGCTCTTCTTCGGGATGTATCCCGCGTCGCGGGCCGCGGCGCTCGACCCCATCGAGGCCTTGCGCCGTGAATAGAAGCCTGGCCGGCGAAGTCGTGCGCATGGCGATCGACACCCTGCGCAGCAACAAGATGCGCTCGAGCCTCACCATCCTCGGCGTGGTGATCGGCATCACCGCCATCGTCGGGATGACGTCGCTCATCCGCGGTTTCGATCAGTCGCTACGCGACAGTGTGAAGGCGCTCGGCCCGAGCACCATCATCCTGACCAAGCTGAGCATCGTCAGCATCGGGAGCGGCGCCGAGTTCTCGGATCTGTTGCGGCGGCCGAACTTGACGGTCGACGACGCCAAGGCGATCGAAAAGCTGGCGCCCACGATTCAGACCGTGGACATCATGCTCGGCACCGGCCTGTCGCAGACCACCGAGCGCATGTACTACCGCGGCGACCGCACCAAGCAGCTGTCGATCATCGGCGCCACCGAGCAGTTCGCCGAGGCGCGGTTCGCCAAGGTGGAGCTGGGACGCTTCTTCACCCAGCCCGAGGTGCTCCACCGCCGCCGCGTGGTGGTGCTGGGCGAAACCGCCTACCAGGCGCTGTTCGCCAAGTCCGGCCTCGACCCGATCGGCAAGAAGGTGCGCATCGGCGCCGTGGAGTACACGGTGGTCGGCGTGCTCGAGAAGGCACCGTCGGTCGGCGGGATGGGCAACGATCAGGACGACATGGTGGTGATCCCGCAGACCACCCATCAGGTCATGTTCAGCACCAACGCCACGCGGCGCCAGATGCCGGGCCAGAACAGCGCCACCATCATGATCGTGCCGTATGGCTGGGCAACGAAGGAGGACTCGCTGGCCGACGTCGAGCAGATCATGCGGATCCGGCACGGCCTCAAGCTCGACGAGCCCAACGACTTCGACCTGGCGACGCAGGACGCCATCCTGCGCGTGTGGGATCAGATCAGCCGCGCGACGTTCCTGGCGCTGGTCGTCATCTCCTCCATCGCCCTGATGGTCGGCGGCATCGGCGTGATGGCGATCATGATGATCTCGGTGACCGAGCGGACGCGGGAAATCGGCGTCCGGAAGGCGCTCGGCGCGCGGCGGCAGGAGGTGTTGTTCCAGTTCCTGTCGGAGGCGGCCTTCCTCACCTCCATCGGCGGCGTGCTCGGCATCCTCTGCGGCAGCGGCATCGGCTTGGCCGTTACGCTGGCCACCGGCTTCCCGATCTCGCTGCCGTGGTGGTCGTTTGCGATCGGGCTCGGCTTCTCGGCCGGCGTGGGCATCTTCTTCGGGATGGTCCCGGCCGTGCGCGCGTCGCGCCTCGATCCCATCGAGGCGCTCAGGCACGAGTAGCCCGGCCGGCGCGGTGCGCCTCCGGGCCTCCTCGCGCCAGCCCCAACTTACGCCTCGCGCTCGCCCGTGCGGATGCGGTAGCTCTCGAGCACCGGCAGCACGAACACGCGGCCGTCGCCAATCTCTCCCGTGCGGGCCGCGGTCACGATGGCCTTCACGACGTCGTCGGCCACCGCGTCGGCCACCACGACCTCGATCTCCATCTTCGGCAGGAGGCTGACGTTGTACTCCTTGCCGCGATAGATCGCCGTGTGGCCCTTCTGCTTGCCGTGCCCCCGCACTTCGGTGACCGTCATGCCCGCGATGTTCAGCTTGGCCAGCGCGTCCTTCACCTCGTCCACCTTGTTCGGGCGCACAATGCTCTTGATCAGTTTCATCGAATCTCCTCCAGCGTACGTTGCAGGTCGGACGTCAGCGCCAGCTGCTCCGCCTCGGTCAGTTTGGCTCCGCCTTGCGTGAGATGAAAGACGTCGATGGCCTTGCCGCCCTCGGTCGCAATCAGCACCAGATCGACGTCACAGCGGTGCTCGGCGATGACGCGGCTGATGCGGTGCAGCAGACCGAGCGCGTTCGGTGCCACGATGTCGAGAATCGTGTAGCGGCTCGACGACTCGTTGCTGACCCGGACGACCGGCGGAAAGCGGATCGACGACTTGGACTGCACGCCCCTTTCGCGGCCGCGCAGCCGCGCGGCAACGTCGATGCGGCCCGCGACGACGTCGGCCAGCACCTCTGAAATCCGGGCGGGCGCATCGGCGTTTTTCTCGAGGAAGTGCTCGTCGTCGGTGAAGTGGAAGACGTCGAGCACCAGGCCGTTGGGGTTGGTCAGCGCGTTGCCGCGCAGGATGTTCATCCCGAACGACGACAGTACGCCGCAGATGTTGGAAAAGAGCTTCGGCTTGTCGAGCGTGGCGACGGCAAGCGACCACACCGAGCCGTCGACGCGCTCGAGCGAGATGTGCACCTCGTCGGGCCGGATGTTGCGGGCCAGGCGCACGTGCTGGTGGATCGCCTCCGGCGCGAAGAGGTGCAGATAGCGCTGCGGCAGCCCCTCGGCGAAGCGCTCGAGCTCCGCCTTGGTGAGGTCCGCCGGCAGATTCGCGGTCAGCCGGTCGAGACCCGCCTGATTGCGCACGATGCGGTCGTCGCCGTAGCGCTGCGTCAGGTGGTTGTAGGTATCCACGTAGAGCCGCCACAGCAGCTCTTCCTTCCAGGGCGTCAGCGTGTCGGGGCTCACCGCGCTGACGTCGGCCAGGGTGAGGAGGCACAGCAGCTTGAGCCGGTCCTCGGTGCCGATGAAATCGGCGAAGCCCTTCACGACGTCCGGGTCCTCGGTGTCGCGCCGGAAGGCGACGAGCGACATCTTGATGTGGTGCCGGATCAGGAACAGCACCGTCTCGCGCGCTTCGCCGGTGATCTGCAGGCGCGCCAGCGCGCCCTCGGCCATGCGCTCGCTCTCGACTTCGTGATCGTCGTCGCGCCACTTGCCGACGTCGTGCAGCAGGAGCGACAGCACCAGCAGCTCCGGTGCCTGCAGGCCGGCCAGCACGTTCGCGAAGCGCTGGCGGCCAGGCTCCACGTTACCGGTGAGCCGTTCGAGATTGCGGATGGTGAGCAGCGTGTGCTCGTCCACCGTGTACTTGTGGTAGAAGTCGCGCACCACCCGCCACGAGATCGCCTGGAACTCGGGGAAGACCCGCCCGAGCAGACCGCAGTCGTGCATCTCGCTGAGGCGGTCGTAGAGCCCGCGCACCGGCTTGAGAAATGCCACCAGCGCGGCGCGATCGCTTGCCTCCGGAAAGAAGTCGTCGGCACGATAGCGATCCACGTGCTGCTGGATGCACGAGAGCGCTTCCTCGGACACCGTGGTGTGGTGCTCCACAGCCGCCTTGAACGCGCCCATCCACGAGGCTGGATTGCGTGCCGCCTGGATCGGATCCATGAAGCGGATGCCGTCTCGCGACAGCCCGAGGTTGGGACCCACCGGCAGCGGCGCCGTCCGCCGCGCCCAGCCGAGCGACCGGCTGACGATGCGCGCATGGCGGAAGTAGTCGCTCATCAGCCGCTCGACGCGCTGGTGCGCGTCGGCACCCGGATAGCCCATGAGCTCCGCGGTCCGCTCCTGCAGCTCGTGGCCGAGCACGTTCTGATTGCGCCCCGCCTCCACGTGAAGGATCGAGCGGACGCGCAGCAGAAAATCCTCGGCGTCGTCGAAGCGCGCCGGCTCGGTGGGACCCTTGCGGAGCAGCAGCGGATCGGTGAGCAGCGCGATCGTGCGCGTGGCCGACAGATCGCGCAGCGCGCCGGGCGCCTCCTTCACGTCGGGCTCGAGCTGGTAGAGCGTGTCGTTGAACCCGGCGTGGCGCTGATCGATCAGGTCGAGCAGCGAGCGCAGGATGAACGCGTGGGTGCTGGCCGTGTGGAACACCGCCGAGAAGCGGTCGAACAGGTGGCGCGCGCCGGCAATCGGCCGCGCGTCGATGAGCGCCAGCAGGAACTCCGGGTTGTCGGTCTCGAGCTGCTCGAACTCGCGCAGCTCCCGCACCTGATGCCCGACCACGACGCCGACGTCCCACAACGGATGCAGGAAGGCGCGGAGAAACGCCTCTTCGGGGGCGCCGATGGCGCCGCCGAACAGGATCAGCAGATCGATGTCGGAATGGAGGCAGAGATGCCGCCGGCCGTATCCGCCGAGCGCGAGCACCGCCACCGGCGCCTTCGGCTGCGGCGCCTCGGTGAACAGCTGCCGCAGCAGGACGTCGGCGCGATCCGAATAGCGCTCGAGCGCCGTCCGGCCGCCCGCGCCGCGAGCGATGTCGGCGCGCAACTCCTCCCGAGCGGCGCCGAGCGACGCCGCCAGGCTGCGGCCGGTGGCACCGGACTGGGTTACGGACGTATCACGCATGCGCTTCGGCCGGGCTCAATACGAGAGCCCGATACCTGCCGAAATGATGACCTTGGTATTGTCCCCCAGCCGGAGCGCATTGGAATCGCCCAGCCGCACATAGTCCACGCCGCCGTGAGCGTTCCACCGGCCGAAGCGCGAACGCTCGCTCGACAACGGCACTGTGAGGCTGCCCCCGATACTGAAAAACCCGAACCGCTCGTCGCCACGCAGCCCCTCGTAGTAGCCATCGAGGCTCAGGCCGACCTTCACCGGCACGGCGACGGCCATGCCGGCGAGGCTGAAACCAGGTGCGGCGCCGAGCTCGAGATACCGCCCCTCGACCGCGCCCCCGTCCGCCTGCCCCTCGAGCTCGAACGCCACGAGCGCGTACGGATTCGTCCCGCGCACCGGAGCGGACGCCTTGAACGACAGCTCCTTCACGCTCGGGAAGGCGCCGTTCGGGCTGGTGTAGGCGGTGTACATCGCGGCCACGTTCACGCCGCCCGCGAACCCCACTCCAACGCTCGTCCAGAAGTCCGACTCGTACCACAGCTTGCCGCTGGGCCCGTCCGAGCCCGTGATGCCCGTGTGGAGGCTGTTCCACATCCCCACGTTCACCGTGATGCTCCGCACGGTCCCGGCGCCGGACCTGAGCGCCACGCCCAGGTCCGCGGCCGGCCACAGAATCAGTCCGGTATCGTCTTGAGGGATGCCTCGAAACAAGTACGCGTTCGAGGCATCCATCGATCCCGTGAGAGTGATGGCGCCGGGGTTGGGGTCGCCCTGTGTCTGTGCCGCGCTCGTGCCCGACTGCAGATGCGCGATCACGCAGGCTGCGGCGACCAGCCGCCAAGCCCGGCCCGATCCTCCCATGCACGCCTCCTGGGCGGCTCAGTAGGAGAATCCGAACCCGACCGAGCCGATGAACTGGTTGCTCTCGTCGCCGTTGAAGAACTTCGTCGTCTCGCCCAGCTTCTGGTACTCGGCGCCGAAGTGCACGTTCCAGCCGCCGTATTTCGTCGTACCGCCGAGCGGCACCGTCACGATACCAGCGATGCTGAAATATCCAAACTTTTCGTCATCACCCGTGAGCGGGTGCTCGTAGTAGTCGCCGGCCGAGAGACCGACTTTGATCGGGAAGGCGATCGCGGCCTTCGACGCGGCGTAGCCGGGCGAGATGCCGAGCTCGAGGTACTTGCCGGCGCCGCTGCCGCCGTCGGCCTGCCCGGTCGCGACGTCCGTGTCGAACTCGAACGCGAAGATCACGTAGGGCTTCACCGCGGCCTTGCCGAGCGGGCCGCTGTCGTCGACGCCCAGCTTGAACATGATCTCCTTCACGGTCGAGAACATGTTGCTCGGGCTGGTGTACGCCGTGTAAGTGGTCGTGAAGGACGTCCCGCCGCCGAAGCCGAGGCCGAGCGACGCGTAGAAGTCCGATTCGTACCAGAGCTTGCCGCTCGGGCCGTCCTGCCCGGTGTCGCCGGTGTGGAGGCTGTTCCACGTGCCGAAGTTGATGCCGACGCTCTTGAGCCCACCCTCGCCGGAGAACGCGGCAATACCGAGATCGAACGACGGCCAGATGGCGATGCCCGTCGAGTTCTGACGGATGCCCCGGAACATGTACTGGTTCAGGAAGTCGATATTGCCGGTGATTGTGAGCGCGCCCGGATTGGGATCGGTCGCGTCCTGTGCCCAGGCGCGCGTCCCGGAGAGCCCCACCATCAGGGTTGCCGCAGCAACCGCCGTCGTCGCACGCCTAACTCCACGAATCGAAAACATCAGTTCCCTCCTGTCGCCTCACGAGCGTCCTGCTCGCGTTCGGCACGTCCCGCCGCGCGCATCCGACCCCGCACGTGCAGTCGGGCGCTCGCGGCTCAGTTTCCTTACGAGCAAGACGGCGGCCAGATTCCAGGGCACGTCCGCGACAAGGGCACGACGAATTCTCTAGGAAATTCGTCGTATTGGCGTGACTCGCCGGGCAACCGTGGCACGACAAGTATGTAACCTAGGCACTCTAGCGATACGTCTTCGTCGGTTTAGGCCACCTGAGGTCCCGTCGTGATCGCGGCCTTCGAGCCCGGAATCCCGTGGGTCTGGCACACGCCATCCGGGAGGGGACACCTTCGAGTCCCACCTGCGCGCAGCGTGCGGGAGGGGCGCGGCGAAGCCTCTACACTTTCGTCAAAGGCTCCAGGACACCATACATAATTGTTCAATTCGACTATCCGCCAGCGTTGGCGCGGTCAGACGCCCGCGCGCTCCTCGCGTCGCCGCCTCGGCTTGCACCCGGCCGCAGCAGGGGCCTATGATCCGCACCTCTCGCCGGGTCCCCAGGTCGGACCTCGTCAGGCGGTCCTACCTGTCGTGCCCCTCGGGGAGTGCGCTTCGCGCAGGTCCTTGGTCCTTGGTTCCTGGTCCTTGGTCCGTGGCGGGGCAGGAGGGATACCGCTATGAAGGTGTACGAGGCCGCCGCCATCCGCAATGTGGCAGTCGTGGGCCACGGCGGATGCGGCAAGACACAACTGGTCTCGGCGGCGCTGCTGGCCGCCGGGGCCGTGAACCGGCTGGGACTGGTTGACGACGGTTCGACCGTTACCGACTTCGACGACGAAGAGATCGCCCGGAAGCACTCCCTCTCCTCCAGCCTCGCCTACGGCGAGTGGCAGAAAACAAAAATCAACTTCATCGACACGCCGGGGTTCGCCAACTTCTTCAGCGACGCGCGCGCCGCGTTGCGCGTCGCCGAAGCGGCCCTGGTCGTCGTGGATGCCGTGCACGGCGTCGAGGTGCAGACCGAAAAGGCCTGGGCGGAAGCCGCCAGCCTCGGCCTGCCGCGCATCGTCGCGCTCAGCCGTCTCGATCGCGACCGGGCCAGCCTGGAGCGCACGCTCGCCACGCTGCACCGGGATTGCGCGCGAGAGATCATGCCGATTCAGCTGCCCATCGGCGAGGAAAGGAGCTTCACCGGCGTCGTCGACCTCGTGTCGATGAAAGCCTTCACCTTCGCGGGCGACGGCAGCGCGAAGATGACCGAAGGCGAGATTCCGGCGGCCATGGCCGACCGTGTCGAGCAGGCGCGCACCGCGCTGATCGAGATGGTGGCGGAAGCCGACGAGCAGCTGATGGACGCGTTCTTCGCCAACGGCACGCTGTCGCAGGAGCAGCTCGCCTCGGGGCTGCGGGCGGCCACGGCCGCGGGCCGGCTCTTTCCGCTCGTGTGCACCTCGGGCCTCAGGGCGATTGGCGCGCAGCCGCTGCTCGACGCGCTCGTCTCGCTGGTGCCCTCGCCGGCCGAGCGCGGCTTCGCGACCGTCGATGCCGACGGCAACCCGTCCACCGTGGCGCCCGAGAACGGTCCCTACGCGGCGTTCGTGTGGAAAACCGTCGCGGATCCGTTTGCGGGCCGCATCAC
>DASRPM010000240.1:0-3352 GCA_035646375.1 Vicinamibacterales bacterium | reverse complement strand
CTGCCCGTGCTGGCCGTGCTCATGGCCATCCGGACGGAGGGGCTCCCGCGCGCCCGCACCGCGCGGCGCCTCCGCGACGAGATACGGGAGGGGGTCGGGTACGCCGTACGCACGCCGCGGATCTTGCTGACGCTGACCATGGTGCTCGCCGTCAGCGCGTTCCTGTTCAACTACAACGTGATCGTCCCGCTCCTCGCTCGCGACGTCCTGCACCAGGAGGCGCGCGGCTTCGGCCTGCTGATGACCACGCTCGGCATCGGCGCCGTCGGCGGCGCCGTGACGCTGGCCGTGTCGCGCCAGGGACGGCCGCCGGTGTCGGCGCTGGCGGTGCCGGCGCTCGTGCAAGGCGTGGCCACCGCGCTGCTCGCTGCCGTCGGCTCCATCCGGCCGGCGGCCGCGCTGCTGCTGGTCATGGGCTTCTGCGGCATTCTCTTCATGGCCGGCTCCAATTCCACGCTGCAGCTCACGGTGCCCGACGACCTCCGGGGACGCGTGATGAGCCTGCACACCCTCGTCTTCGCGGGCGTGACGCCGTTCGGCTCGCTGCTGGTCGGCTCGCTCGCCGAGACGTTCGGGATCCGCACGAGCCTCGTGGTCAGCAGCGGCTGCGGCGTGCTGGCGGTGCTGGCGCTGCTGATGTGGTGGAATGGACGCGACCGCGGGCCGTCCATGACGGCGCCGCGCCGGGTGGAGGGACCCGCATGATGCGCGTGCGCGTCGGGACCTCGGGGTACAACTATCCCGAGTGGAAGGGCAGCTTCTATCCCGACGACATGAAGCCCGCGCGCATGCTGCCCTACTACGCCGAGCGGTTCTCCACGGTCGAGATCAACGCCACGTTCTATCGGATGCCGACCGCCAGCACCGTCGAGGGCTGGGCCAGGGCGGTGCCGGAGACGTTCACGTTCGTGCTGAAGGCGCCGCAGCGGATCACGCACTTCGCGCGCCTCAAGAACATCGACGAGCCGCTGCGCTTCTTCTGCGACACCGCGGCCCTGCTGCGTGCACGCCTGGGGCCCCTGTTCTTCCAGCTCCCGCCGAGCTTCAAGAAGGACGTCCCGCGTCTGAACGACCTCCTCGTCCAGCTGCCGTCCGACCGTCGCGCGGCCTTCGAGTTTCGTCATCCGTCGTGGTTCGACGACGACGTCTACGAGCGCCTGCGGACATACAACGCCGCCCTCTGCATCGCGGACACGGAGGAGGGCAGCACGCCGGCCCTGGCGAGCGCGGACTGGGGCTACCTTCGCCTGCGCGCCGTCGACTACACCGACGCCCAGCTGGCCGACTGGGTCGCGACCATGCGACGCATTGGCAGCGGCTGGAACGACGCCTTCGTGTTCTTCAAGCACGAGGAGCACGGCACCGGCCCCGCGCTCGCGAAGCGGTTCGAGGCGTTGCTCACTCCCTGAGCGCGCCCGCGGTGAGCCCGCGCACCAGCCAGCGCTGGAGCGCGATGACGATCACGATCGGCGGCAGGCTGGCGAGCATCGACGCCGCCGCGATGTCGCCCCACGGCACCTCGAAGATCCCCGGGAAGAGCGCCAGCGCCACCGGCACCGTCCGGCTCGCCTCGCTGGCCGTGAACGTGAACGCGAACAGGAACTCGTTCCACGACATGAGGAACACCAGGAGTGCGGCGGACACGACGCCGGGCGCGATGAGCGGGAGGACCACACCGACGAGCACGCGCAGGCGGCCGGCACCGTCGAGAGCGGCCGCCTCCTCGACGTCGACGGGAACCTCGCGGACGAAGCCGGCCAGTAGCCAGAGCACGAGCGGCAGCGCGAATGACGTGTCGGCCAGCACCAGCGCCGTCCACGTGTCGCGCAGCCCGAGCGCGCGGAGGGCGACGAAGAGCGGCCCCACCGTGGTGATCTGCGGAAAGGCCGTGCACGCCACCACCGCGAGCAGCAGCGCGTTCTTTCCCGGCACGGGCAGCCGCGCCAGCGCATAAGCGCCCGGCACGCCGAGCACGAGGGCCAGCGCGGTGGTGAGCGCAGCCACGCCGGCGCTGTTCAGCAGGGCGGCCGGCATGACGCTGCGCTCGAACACCGCCCGGTAGTGCGCCACGGTGGGGGCGGCGGCGATCAGCCGGTCGACGTCCATCAGCTCCGTGTCGGGCTTGAGCGACGTGAGCGCCTGCCAGAAGAACGGCAGCGCCCACAGCGCGAGCAGCCCGATGACGGCGGCGTCACGCAGGCGCCCGGCTGCGCTCACGCGGTGACCTCCGTCCGGCCGACGGCGCGCAGATACGCCCACGCCACCACCATGACCAGTGCGAAGACCACCACGCCCACGGCGGCGCCGAGCCCGAGCTGCAGCGTCTGGAAGAGGCTGCGATAGGCGTACACGGTGAGTGTCTCCGTCATGTTGGCGGGACCGCCGCCGGTGAGCACGAACATCAGGTCGAACGCGCGCAGCGCGTCGAGGGTCCGGAACAGCAGCGCGATGAGCAGCACGCGGCGCAGGAGCGGCAGGGTGATGTCGCGCAGAGTGGCCAGGCGTCCGGCGCCATCGACACGCGCGGCCTCGTAGACCGCGATCGGAATGGTGAGCACCCGCGCGTAGCAGAGCAGGGCGACGAACGGCATCGTCCGCCACACGTCGGCGGCGATGAGCGCGGGCAGTGCAAGCACGGGCTCGCCGAGCCAGTTGACCGCGCGGCCGCCGAGCACGAAGTTCACGAGCCCCGCCGAGGGATGGTAGAGCCACTCGAAGGTCCGCCCCACCACCACCGAGGGCAGCGCCCAGGGCAGCAGCAGCAAGGCCATCGTCAGCCGGCGGCCGCGCTGCTGACGCTGCAGCGCCAGCGCCACCGCCATCCCGAGCGCCAGCTCGAGGGCGACGGAGATCAGCGTGAAGACCACCGTCACGCGCGCCGCGTTCCAGAAGCGCGCGTCGCCGCCGAGGAAGCCATAGTGAGCGAGTCCGACGAAGCGGTCGATGCCGAAGATGGGAATGCGCTGCTGGAGCGAGAGCCACAGCACCCAGACGCCCGGCCACGCCGCCAGCGCCGCCAGCGCCACCAGCGCCGGCGCCAGCAGACCGACACCGGCGCGCGCGTCCCGCTGCCGCCGCGTCCTCACCGGAGGCCTTCGAGCAGGTACGCGAGTCGCCGTTGCGCGTGGCGGACGGCGTCACGCGGGCTCTTCACGCCGACCAGCGCCGCCGAGAACTCCGGCTGCAGCGTGGTCGACAGCATCAGGTAGTACGGAGTGACCGGCCGCGGGCGGGCCTTCAGCATCAGCTCGTAGACGACCGGGAAATCGGGATGCGCGCGGACAACGTCCGCGTCATGGTAGAGCGCCATGCGCGTGGGGTTCAGGGCGCCGCGCTCGCTCATCGTCTTCTG
>DASRPM010000239.1:0-4142 GCA_035646375.1 Vicinamibacterales bacterium | reverse complement strand
GCCTCGAGTTGCCCCCGAGCTTCACTGCGACGGTCAATATCGAGCTGTCGATCGGCTCGATTGAGGAAACCGTCACGGTCTCGGGGCGGACCCCGCTGGTCGATACCCAGAACGTGACGCAGCAGCGGGTAATCTCGCGCGAGCTGCTGGCCGCCGTGCCCACCTCGCAGAGCATGCTGGGAATTGCGTCGCTGATGCCGGCGGTGGTGCAGCCGCCGAACGCGCAGGACGTGGGCGGCAGCATGGGCGAGCGCTCCATCCGCATCTCGATCCACGGTGCGCGCACGACCGATGCACGCCTGCGCCAGGAAGGGATGATCTACAACGGCATGACGCCCGGCACCAACTACGGCTCGGACGGCCTCGAGGGCGCCGGCCGCGGCTACTACGTCAACCCATTGGCGGTGAACGAGATCCTGATCGATGCCGGCACGATGGGCTCGGCCGAATACGGGCTGGGCGGCGCCCAGTCGAACGCGCTCTATCGCGACGGCGGCAACCGTCTGAGCGGCGCGGTGTTCGGCGCCTACACCGGCAGCGGCATGCAGTGGGACAACCTCAGTCAGGAGCTGTTCGACCAGGGGCTGCAGAACGTCAACACCATCCGGAAGATCTACGACGCCAACTTCACGGTGGGCGGTCCCATCGTGAAGGACCGCGTGTTCTTCTTCGCCCACACGCGCGCGTGGGGCGTCACCGGCCGTCCCGCCAATCTCTACCGCGACGCCAACGTCGGCCTCCGCGTGCCCGGCGCGCCGATCGCGGTGTGGAGCTACGCCCCCGATCTGAACGCGCCGGTGGACCAGCGTGAGTTCAACAAGGCACTCGGCGTCCGGTTCGCCGCGCAGGTCACCAAGAAGGACCGCGTCACGTTCTCCTACGACCGGCAGCGCAACTTCCAGGACTCGTTGAGCGGCGCGCTGAACCGCGGCGCCACGAAGCTCGAAGCCAACGGCGCGCAGTGCCTGCAGAACCCCGTCGCGCAGGCCACGTGGCTGCGCCCGCAGTCGAACAGCGTGCTGTTCGAGGCCGGTTTCACGACGAGCAAGCAGACGTCGGGCGGCTGGGGCATGGAGCTGGATCAGAGCGACTACGAGGCGTGCGGCTTCCAGCTGGTCGACAACGTGCTCATCAACGATACGGGCCTCGGCTACACCTACAACGGCGGCGGCATTCGCGACATCCGGAAGTCGCACCAGGCGAACGGCCGCTTCTCGGCGTCGTGGGTCAAGGCCGCGCACAGCCTGAAGACGGGCGCGCAGTTCATGTACGGCCTGGGCGGCGGCTACCGCACCTACTCCACGCGGAACCTCACGCAGATCGGCGGCCTGCCACTGAGCTATCAGTTCAACAACGGCACGCCGACACAGCTCACGCAGTTCGCGGCGCCGATCGCGCAGCTGGCGCAGCTGAACCCCGACCTCGGCCTCTTCGTGCAGGACCAGTGGCGCATGGTTCGGGGGCTTACCGCGAGCCTGGGCCTGCGGTTCGACTGGGTGCGCGCCTACGCGCCGGCCCTGTGTCAGGAAGGCGGGCCGCTGGTGGATGCCCGCTGCTTCGACGAGCGGAAGGACCTGCCGAACTGGAAGGACCTGAGCCCCAGGATGGGCGTCGTGTGGGATCCGACCGGGAGCGGGCAGACCGCGATCAAGGTCGGGCTCAATCGTTACGTCAACGCCGCGGCCGTCGGGATGGCCAACCAACTGTCGCCGGTGAACGCCGCGGTGGCCAGCACCACGCGCTCGTGGAACGACACCAACTTCAATCGTGTCCCCGACTGCGATCTTCGCGCGACGACCGTCAACGGCGAGTGCGGTGCGATGGCCAACGCGAACTTCGGCCGCACCGTGCCCACCGCCACGCCGGATCCGGACTGGGTGACCGGCTGGGGCAAGCGAGCCTACAACTGGCAGTTCGCCCTCGCCGTGGACCGTCAACTCACCGAAGGGCTGTCGGTGACCGCGGGCTACTACCGCACCTGGTACGGCAACCAGATCGTGGTGGACAACGTGCTGGTGGGACCGCAGGATTACGATCCGTACTGCGTCACCGTTCCCGTGGACGCCCGGTTGCAGAAGAGCGGCCAGCAGATCTGCGGGCTCTACGACCTCAATCCGACCAAGGTGGGGCTGGTCGATCAGCGCGTGACGCTGGCGAAGAATTTCGGCACACCGCACGATGTCTACAACGGCGCCGACGTGGTGTTTCAGTATCGTCGCGGCAGCGTCACGGCCGGCGGCGGCTGGAACATCGGGAACTCGATTCAGACCGGCGTGGCGGCGGGCGGCAACGTGAGCAACAGCAACGAGTCGTGCTTCGTGGTGGACACGCCGCAGGACCTGTTCAACTGCAAGGTCAATAATCCGTATCAGAGCCGGATCAAGCTCAATGGCGCCTGGAAGATCCCGTGGCAGGACATCCAGCTCGCGGTGGTGTACCAGAACAACCCGGGACCGGGGTACACCACGAACATCACGTATGCCAACGCCCAGATTTCTCCAACGCTGGGCCGTCCGCTCTCGGTGGGCTCCACGCGAACGATTCAGGTGGCCGAGCCGAACTCGCTCTTTGGCCCCCGGATCCCGCAGCTCGACCTCCGCGCCAGCAAGTTCGTGCGGCTGCCGGGCGGCCGCCGCGTGCAGCTGAACGCGGATCTCTACAACGTGGTCAACTCCAACCACGTCATCGACTACTTCTTCACCTACAACCTGGCCGACCGGGGCGCCACGTGGAAGCGGCCGGTCCAGGTGTTCGACGGCCGGCTGGCCAAGTTCAGCGTGCAGTTCGATTTCTAGGAACGCTTGGCGATGGCGGCGTAATCCAGGTGCGTGAACAGCAACGAGTTGAGCTTGTCGACGTTCGCGTTGAGCGTTTCCGCCGCGTCGCCCAGCGCCGCTGGCGCCACCCGCTGCAGCTTGTGGTGCTCCGGGTACGGCGCCTGGTAGCGGATCTCCACGCCGCCGAAGCCGCTCGCCTGCAGCAGGAACTTCAGCGTGTCGGGGTGCAGCGGCCGCACGTGCGTGATGTCGCGCACGTAGCTCTCGAAGAACGCGAACCAGCAGGCCGGGTTGATGGTCTCGAGCACGATCGGCGCGCCGGGCCGCAGCGCGGCGTACGCCGCGTCGAGCAGGTGAGTCAGGTAGGCGGGCTCGAGGTGCTCGACCACCTGCGCCGCCAGCAGCCCGCCGAGTGATCGGGCCGGCTGGGCCCGAAGATACTCGAGCGCGTCGGCCTTCGAGGCGTCGAGCCCCTTCTGCACGCACACTTCGACCATCGAGTCGTTGACGTCGACGCCGCGCGCGCGCACGCCGCGCTGCTTCAGGAGGGCCAGGAACTCGCCGCGGCCGCAGCCGATGTCGAGTACGTCGGCCGTGCCGGCGAAGATCTCGACGTATTCCCGCTGCCGCGCCGCGATCTCCTCGGGCGCGCCGCGGAACTGATCCTCGAAGCCGACGTACTTGGCGCTGAGCGCCTCGGACGAGGTTTGGGCCGGACGTAGAGGCGGACCTTCAGGTCCGCCTGGCGCAGGTTCAGGCGCACCTGAAGGTGCGCCTCTACGTGCGTTGTGCGTCGATAGTTCACGCGTGAGGTCGTGATTCGACTGGCGCAGCACCGCCACGGCCGTCCGCAGCTCCTGCTGCTCGGCCCGCAGCTGGTCGAAGGCCGCTTCCATCCGCCGCTCCCGCGCGGCGAGCGCCTCGCGGTAGCGCTCCACCTGTTCGAGCGACGACAGGATCGGCGCCAGCGTGTTGACCAGCTGCACGACTTCGGAGTTGAAGGTCTCCTGCGGGCCCAGCAATCGCGCCAGCACGCGGCGCACCTGGTAGAGCGCGCGCCGCGCCAGCGACCCGTCGGCGGAGACGTAGCCCTCGATGCGCCAGTCGCGATTCAGGCGCTCGAGCAGATCGCGATAGTGCTCGATCGAGGCGATGGGTTCGGTCGGGCGGGCGGCGTCGCTCATGCGGCGCGCTTATTATCTGCCGACCATGCCTTCGACGGGGCTGCTGGCCGTCGCGTACATCTTCTTCGGGATGCGGCCGGCCAGGAACGCCTGCCGCCCGGCAATCACCGCGTGCTTCATGGCATCGGCCATCAGCGCCGGAAACTGCGCGCCGGCAATGGCGGTGTTCATCAGCACGCCG
>DASRPM010000238.1:0-4682 GCA_035646375.1 Vicinamibacterales bacterium | reverse complement strand
GACGCGTCGAGTCGCGACAGTACGGCAGCCCGTTCGCCGCGGGCGAGCAGCCGCCACACCTCGTCGGCCGGCGACGGTACCGGTGTCGCCACCGCGGCCGGGGGAGCGGCGGCGGGTGGCGTGGCCGGCACGCCGGCGTCGCGCGGGTCTGGCTCTGGCGCCAGCACGCCCCCCTGGAAAGAGAGCACGGCTCCGGCCACGACGACCGCGCCGACAGCGGCCGCGATCATCGGCGCGCGGCGCCGGCGCGCTGCCGGCGGCGCCGTCGGCCGCGACGAGTGCGGTGCGCGGCTCGGCGGTCTCTCCACGAATCCCACGCGCGGCCGTGGGGCCACCGCGAGATCCGCGGCGGGATCGATGGCCAGGCGCACGCTCACCAGCTCCTCGCGCAGTTCCTCGAGGTCGGCGTAGCGCTCCTCCAGATCGAGCGCCATCGCCCGGCCCACGATGCGGTCCAGCTCGACGTTGACGCCGGTGACCCGCTCGGCCAGGCTCGGCATCGGGCCGTGCGAGATCCGCGTGACGATCTCGCTCGTGCTGCCGGTGAACGCCGGTTCGTACACCACGAGCTCGAACAGGGCGCATCCCAGGGAAAACGTGTCGCTGCGATGGTCCACCGCCTTGCCCTGAATCTGCTCGGGCGACATGTAGCGCAGCGTGCCGGCGACGTGCGCCGTCAGGGTGTCGGCGTGCGTGTTGCGCGCGATGCCGAAGTCGAGCACCTTCACGACGCCGGTGTCGTCGAGCATCAGGTTGTCCGGCTTGATATCCAGGTGCACCACACCGGAGCGGTGGGCGTGCGCCAGGCCGGCGCACGCGCCCTCGATCATCTCGATCCGGCGGCGCAGCGGCAGCGGCTCGCGGCGGCCGATCAGGCTTCGCAGCGTCTCGCCCGGCACGAACTCCATGGCGATGTACGGCTGCTGCTCGTGCTCGCCCGCCTCGAAGATGGTGACGATGTTCGGATGGCGCAGGCGGCCGGCGGTGCGCGCCTCGCGTACCAGACGGCGGCGCGCGGTCTCGTTCTCGATGGCGTTGCCAATGAGCTTGATGGCGACCGGGCGGTCGATCACCGGATCGCGGGCGAGGTACACGTCGCCCATGCCGCCGCGGCCGATCAGCCGCTCGATCTCGAAGCGGCCAATCCGTTCGGGCGCGGCGACGGTCCGCTGCGATGGCGCGCTGTCGCCGGGCGCGGCGGTCGCCTCGAGGACGCGCCTCCCGGCCGACTCGTGGCCGCCCGGCCCCGAGTCGCGGGTCCAGTCGAACAGCAGGAGCGACTCCACCTCCTCGCGCAGCGCGTCGGGCACCTGCTGACGCGCATAGTGGTCGGCACGCTCCGCCAGAGGGAGGTCCGCGACCTGACGGAAGAGGGTCATCACCTCGGGGCGCATGGGGTCAGTACTGAAGGCGCTATTGTAGGACGCCATGCCGCCCCTCGACAGCTGGCAGCGCCGCGCCGTCACCGCCGATGAGGCGGCGCGTTCCGTCGCGAGCGGGAGCCGCGTCTTCCTGCACGGCGCGGCCGCCACGCCGGGCCCGCTCGTCGAGGCGCTCGTCCGCCGCACGGATCTGAGCGGCGTCGAGCTGTTTCACCTGCACACCGCGGGCGACGCGCCCTTTTGCGAGCCGGAGCACCGCGGCCGCTTTCGTTCGGTGTCGCTGTTCGCGGGCGCTCCCGTGCGCGCCGCGATCGCCCGCGGCGACGCCGACTTCATCCCGATCTTCCTGTCCGACATTCCGGCGCTGTTCGAGACGAGGCAGATCCCGCTCGACGTCGCGCTGCTGCAGCTCTCGCCGCCCGATCGCCACGGCTACTGCACGCTCGGCACCTCGGTGGACGCCGCCCTCGCGGCCTCGCGCGCGGCGCGAGTCGTCGTTGCCGAGATCAACGATCGGATGCCGCGCACGCACGGCGCCACGCTGATCCCGTTGTCGCGGGTCGACATGTTCGTGCACACGTCGAGGCCGCTGCCGCAGCATTCCGCCGGCGAGCCCACTGCCGCCGAAGAGCAGCTGGCCCAGCACGTGGCGGCATTGGTGGAGGATGGCGCGACGCTGCAGATGGGGATTGGCGCCGTGCCGGACGCCGTACTGCGCGCGTTGCGCGGCAAGCAGGACCTCGGCGTGCACACCGAGATGTTCTCGGACGGCCTCGTCGACCTGGTGCAGAGCGGCGCCGTGACCAACCGCCTGAAGCACGTGCATCGCGGCCGCATCGTCACCAGCTTCGTGTTCGGCACCCGGCGCGTCTACGACTTCGTGGACGACAACGCCTACGTCGAGTTCCACCCCTGCGACCGAACGAACGACACGTCGATCATCCGGGTCAACGACAAGGTCACCGCGATCAACTCCGCGATCGAGATCGATCTCACCGGCCAGGTGGTCGCCGATTCGATCGGCCACCGGATCTACAGCGGCATCGGCGGCCAGATGGACTTCATTCGCGGCGCCGCGCTGTCCGAGGGTGGCAAGCCGATCATCGCGCTGGCGTCCACGGCGGCCGGCGGCACGGTGAGCCGCATCGTGTCGAGCCTCACCGAGGGCGCCGGCGTGGTCACGACCCGCGGGCACGTGCACTGGGTGGTGACCGAGTACGGCGCCGTCAATCTCTTCGGGCTCAGCCTCCGGCAGCGCGCCGAGGCGCTCATTGCCCTCGCGCATCCCGACGTCCGCGGTGACCTTCGACAAAAATGTAGCGCCATCCGGCGTTTCATCCTCGGGTAGCCCTGCCTGAGCTGTGATGGAATAGGCCGAGAGGCCCCGCGTGGACACATCCGAGATCCGCTACCGCGTCGCGGATTTCCTCAAACAGCACCCGCCATTCAACGCCGTTGACGACGCCGACCTGGTGTCGCTCGCGGCGAATGGCCGCGTACGCTTTTTTCCAAACGACGAATTCCTCGCCTGGCAGGGCGAGCCGCACAAGACGCACCTCCTGGTGATCCAGCAGGGCACGGTTTCGCTCTGGGACGAGCAGAACGGCCAGGCCGAGCTGCGCGACATCCGGGGGCCCGGCGACTGGATTGGCGCCGAGCAGTTCCACGGCGCGCGTTCGTGTCTCCATACGGCGCGCGCCAATACCGACGTCGTGACGTATGGCTTCCCGGCCTACGAGGTGGAAGCGCTGCTCGAGAAGTATCCCTACATGGCCGCGTTCGTCGCGGCGATGGGCTCGGTGGACAGTGGCTTCACACCCAGCGGCACGGCCACCGATCCGCTGGCCACCTATCTGCAGCAGCTGGCCGGTCCACTACGCAGCTGCAGCCGCCAGACCACGGTGGCCGAGGCGGCACGGCTGCTGCTCGACAGCGGCGCCGAGGCGCTGGCCGTGACGGGTGAGGGCGGTGTCTTCGACGGCGTGGTCACCGCCAAGGCGCTGCTGTCGTGGATCGCGGAGGGCGCTGTCGGTCCGGGGCGTCCCGTGTCGGCGGTCGGCGTGACGCTTCCCGGGTTTGCCGGGCCGGATACTTCGCTGGCCGACGGCGCCCTGGCCATGGGATCGGTCGGAGCCGTCGCGATGACGGCCGACGGCACCGCGACCGGCCGGCTCCTCACGGTGGTGACGCCGCGCGATCTGCTGCCGGCGCTCGGCGATCAGCCGGCAGCCATCGTGGGCGAGATGCAGCGGGCCGGCGATCTGCCGCGGCTCCGCGCGCTCAACCACCGGGCACGGGCGTTCATGCTCGAGCACCTCACCGGCTCGGCCTCCACCGAGTGGATCGCCCGTTTCGCCACGCAGGCCGACGACGCGATTCTGGCCCGCGTCATCGCGCTGACAGGACAGGACCGTGCCGCCGGCGACTGGTTCGTCTGCGGAACGTCGGGCCGCCGCGAGTCGCTGTCGCTGCGCATGCCCCAACCCGTGTTCATCCAGGCTGCGGCCGCGTCCGGCGACGACTCCGTGACGTATGGCCGTCTCACCGACGCGTTGGCCGAGTGCGGTTATCTGCCTGGTCCCGAGGCAGAGCACGACGCGTCGTTCTACGTCGCGCCGGCGGACGAATGGGCCGGCCGCTATGTCGGCTGGATTCGCAATCCGGTGATCGAGGGGATGCAACGCAATCGCGCGCTGTTCGATCTGCGGCACGTGTGGGGCAACGGGCAATGGCCGGAGCAGGTCCTCACGTCCGTGCGCGATTCGGTGGATCGCGACATCCTGCAGCTCCTCGCGCACGACTGTCTGGGCGACCTGCCGCCGCTGTCGTTCTACGAGGACGCCGTGGTGGAGCACTCCGGCGAGGTGACGAGCCTCTTCCGCCTGCAGCGGAACGTGCTGCAGCCGCTCGTCGATCTGGGACGGGTGTTCGGCATGGCGGCGCTCAACGTGATGGGCAGCTCCACGCTCGAACGGTTTGCCGCCGCGCGACGGCTGCTGCCCGAGCACGAGCGGATCTTCCGCGAGGCCTCCGATGCGCTGCGCATCGTGCTGTGGCAGCAGGGCCGCGTCGGCATCAGCCAGGGCACCGTCGGCGCCGAGCTGCCGCCCTCGGTGATGAGCCGCAACGATCGGCATCTGCTGAAGAGCACGTTTCCCGTGATTCAGCGGCTGATCGAGTTCACCTCCGACCCGGCGTGGCTGGATGCGTGGGATGTCGCAATCGATCGAGACCTATAGGCAGGCGTTCGCCGCGACCTGGAGCGACGACACGCCGTGGTCCCAGGTCCGGTTCGTCGTG
>DASRPM010000237.1:0-2956 GCA_035646375.1 Vicinamibacterales bacterium | reverse complement strand
CAGTTGCCGCGCCACGCTGGAGGGCCACGAGCCGGGGGTGTGGCGCTCGCAGCTGCCGGGGCATGGCGCGGCTTATGATCAGGAGCCTGCTCGTTCCCCTGTCACCTTCCCGGCATCCCTCTTTGCCAAGATCACGAGAGGACCCTGGCGATCACGATAACGACCAGCGTGATGAGGAGCATGTACAGGGCTACCGTCAGATGCTGATGCTCGCCGTTCATGGCAACCACTATTGCGGCTTCACCAGGAAGTGCGCGCGGCGATTCTTGCTCCAGCACGCTTCGTTGTCCTGTGTGCACTGCGGGCGCTCTTCCCCGTAGCTCACGATGGTGATGCGGCTGGCGGCCACGCCCTGGGCGACGAGATAGCTCATCGTCGACTTCGCGCGGCGCTCGCCGAGCGCCACGTTGTACTCGTTGGTGCCGCGCGCATCGCAGTGGCCTTCGATGAGCACGAGATCGCGATTGGTTCTGAGCCAGCGAGCGTTGCTGTCGAGCACCCGAGCATCGGCCGGCCCGATGTCGTACTTGTCGAACTCGAAGTGGATGTCGACGAGATCGGGGACAGCGGTGAAGTCCTTCACCGCCGGGCGGCCGGCCGGGGTCGCTGTCGACGGGCCGGGCCTCGACTCACGCGGCGTGCCGGCGGCCGGCCGGATTGTCGACTCGGCCTGCCTGGCGCCGCCGCCGGGGGCGTTCACACCGATGCCCGTCGGCGCAGGGGCGGCGGTGGCGCTCATCGCGGGCCGTCGGGCGCAGCCGGTGACCATCGCTCCAGCGACCAGGACGGCCGTGAGGCCGACACCGGCGAGCTTCAGCATGCCATTCTCCTTTGGCGCGCTACGAGTCATTTGCGGCCGTCGCTCACGATCAGGTGAAGCCGCGCGTTCATCTCTCTCTCGCGGCGGAGATCGGTCTCGGTCGATGCGGCGCGGGCGCGCTCGACCTTGAGCTGCGCGGCGATGTCATCGCTCTGCGCGCGCAGGTCGCCGATCTGCTGCTCGAAGCGGACAGCCCTGGCCTGGGCGTCCTGCAGCTGGGTCTCGAGCCGGGCCGTTCGCCAGCCGGAGCCGAGGAAGCCGGCGATGCCGACCACGAGAGCGATCACTGCGCTGCCGAGCATCAGTCGATTCATCGCTTACCTCCCGGCGGCCACGGCACCCGCACGTTGTCGGCTGCACACAGCAAGGACCCGGCCAAACGCGCATGCTTGGTCAACACGGGCCGACGGCACGATCGAGCCATCCCAGGGACGACAGGATTGACGCCGCGACGACAACATGTCGCCGACGCCGATGCCCGGGGCAGTCACGTCAACTCGCGCGGCGGTCCAGCAGCCGGATGGTGGCGACGAGCTGCTCGAGACGAAACGGCTTGTCCAGGTAGCCGGTCGCGCCCAGGCGTCGCACGCGCTCCTCCACGTCGGCGCCGCCGAACGCGGTCATGACGATGACCGGCAGCGCCGGCCAGCGGCGGCGCAGCTGACCGAGGATCTGGAGTCCGTCCACGCCGGGCAGGTGAAGATCGACGACGACGACGTCGGGCTCGTGGAAGTCGACCGCTTCGAGCACCCATTCGCCGCGCGAGATGCCGACGACCTGGAAGCCTTCGTGGGCGAGCCAGGTCTCCAGATCGGCCAGCCAGGCGGTATCGTCGTCCACCACGATGACGCTGAGCCCGGCCGGCGCCGGCCGTTTGCCTTCGACCTTCGCGCTGTCGCGCGTGGACCGATCCGCCGCCATCTGTTCACCCTCCGGTACGTGCAGACGCGCCCGCATCACCCGCGCCGCCTGAGAGCAAGGATTCCGCCAAGCGGTAGCCCCCGGCGAACACGGCGGGAATTGACGGGCGACGACAGCGGAGGACGCGACAGCCATGTCGCAGCGGCGACAAGATGTCGCCGCTGCGGAGCGCAGCGTTAGCGGGCGGGCTGCAGCTTCGACCGTCGCGACGAGCTATGAATCGGCGCCAGCCGCCAGCGCCCGTAGCCAACGAAGGCCGCGAGCAATCCGACGACGAGCGAGATCACCGCCCCGCCCGGCTGGGCGCCGATGAGCGTGATGATGACGGCGCCGATCATGATGACCACGAGCCCGGCCGCCGCCAGTGGCGTCAGCCCCGGCCGGATCCGCAGCGCCGCCGGCAGAATGAGGCCCAGGCCGCCGAGCAGCTCGGCCACGCCGATGAATCGGATGAACGCTCCCGGCAGTGGGACGGGTCCGGCGAGCTGGTCGAGCGGCAGGACGAGCTTCATCCCACCGGCGAACACGAACAGCAGCGCGAGCAGGACCTGAACGACCCACAGCGCATAGGTCATGAGCCGGCCTTCCGGCGCTGCGCATCACGCCACGCTTCTTCGCGCGCGGCGGCCTCAGGCGGCAGGACATCGGCCGGGAAGTCGGAGGTCTCGAAGACCTGCCGGATCTCGACCACCTCGCCGTCCGCGAACGGCACGCGCGACGCCCAGTCGATCGCCTCTTGCCGGGACTTCACGTTGATCAGCCAGAAGCCCGCGATGAGCTCCCCCGGCTGGGCGAACGGTCCATCCGTGACCGTGCGCTTGTCACCCGAATAGGCGATGCGCGCGCCCTTCGAGCTCGGATGGAGCCCTTCGCCGGCGAGCATCACGCCGGCCTTGATCATCTCGTCGTTGAACTTCCCCATCGCGGCCACGAGCTCCTTGCTGGGCAGCACGCCGGCCTCGGACTCCTTGCTCGCCTTGACGATCATCATGAATCGCATTGCGTTTCGGCCTCCTGGTTCGTCTAGCCTCCGGCCATGGCGCCCACGACCAGGAACGGCTCGGCGCCCCTCACGACGGCGTCCGGCAGTGGCGCGTCGGGCGATTCGGGCGACATATCCCGCTCGCACGCAAAGAAGCGCACGAATGGCCGACAGTTGTGGCTGACCTGGTCGCGGATCGTTCCGCGCAGCATCGGATACGCGGTCTCGAGCGC
>DASRPM010000236.1:0-17738 GCA_035646375.1 Vicinamibacterales bacterium | reverse complement strand
TCATCGGCGGGGATCCCGAGCGGTGGAAGCGGCGCCTGCGCGGGCTGGCCGAGGAGCTGCGCGTGCGGCGCGAAGAGGCGAGCCGGGCCGACCCCGACTCCTCGCTCACGGCGGCGCTCACCCGCGACGGCGCGTGGCTCGCGCACCTCACGGCGTTTGCGCTGCCGCTGGTCACCGAGATGGCCGCGTGGCCCGAGCGCGCCTCGTGGGGCGAATGGCTGCAGCGTTTCGAGCAGCTCGCGCCGCGCGTCCTGCGCGCGCCCGCGCACGTGCTCCGCGTGCTCGCCGACCTGCGGCCGATGGCCGGCGTGGGGCCGGTCGGACTCGACGAGGTCCGCGCCGTGCTGCTCGAGCGCCTCCGGCTCGTCGAGGCCGAGCCGCCCGCCCGCCGCTACGGCGCCGTCTTCATCGGCACGCCCGCCCAGGCGCGCGGCCGATCGTTCCGCGTCGTCTTCGTGCCGGGGGTCGCCGAACGCGTCTTTCCTCAGAAGCCGCGGCAGGATCCGCTGCTCCCCGACGTGCCGCGCCGCCAGCTGAGCGAACGGCTCGAGACGCGCGCCGACGCCAGCGCCCACGAGCGCGTGCTGCTGCACCTGGCCGTCGGCGCCGCCACCGAGCGGCTGTATTTGTCGTATCCCCGGCTCGACGTCGCCGAGTCGCGCGTGCGCGTGCCCTCGTTCTACGCGCTCGACGCGGCCCGCGGCGTGACCGGCCTCGTGCCCGACCACGAAGAACTGGCGCGGGCGGCCGCCGCGGCGGGCGACGCCACGCTGGCGTGGCCGGCGCCGAGCGATCCGGATCAGGCCATCGACATCCTCGAACACGATCTCGCGGTGCTGCGCCAGCTGTTCGACGAAGCCGACACGGGGCCGGTGAAGGGGCGCGCGCAATACCTGCTGCAGCTCAACGACGCGCTGCGCCGCACCGTCACCGAACGCTGGGCGCGCGGCGGCACGAAGTGGACGCAGTACGACGGGCTGGTTCGGGTGGCCGACCGCACGCGCGAGGCGCTGGCGGCGCAGCGGCTCACGGCGCGCGAGTACTCGGTGTCGGCGCTGCAGCGCTTCGCCACGTGCCCGTACCAATTCCTCCTCGGGGCGATCCACCGGCTGCGGGCGGCCGAGCACCCGGAACCGCTGCAACGGCTCGATCCGCTGACCAAGGGCAGCATCGTTCACCGGATGCAGGCCGAGACGATGCGGGCCCTCGCCGCGCGGGATCAATTGCCGCTCGAGCGGGACCGGCTCGACGAGGGGCTGCGGGTGCTCGCGGACGTCATCGCGCGCGTGGCCGACGAGTATCGCGAGCGGCTCGTGCCCGCGATCGAGCGCGTGTGGAAAGAAGAAATGGAGGCGATCGCCCGCGACCTGCGCGGCTGGCTACGGCACGTGGCGGCCGACGAGGGGTGGGAGCCGCGATACTTCGAGCTGTCGTTCGGCCTGCCGCCGGGGCCGGACCGCGATCCGCGCAGCCGTCCAGACCCGGTCCGCATCGACGGGCGCTTCCCGCTACGCGGGGCCATCGACGCCATCGACGTGCACCGTCAGACGAAGGTGCTGCGGGTCACCGATCACAAGACCGGCAAGGACCGCACGAAGGAGACGCTGGTCATCGGGGGGGGCAGCGTGCTGCAGCCGCTCGTCTACGCGGCGGTGGCCGAGGCGATGCTGGGCGTGCCGGTGGGGGAATCGCGGCTGTTCTTCTGCACCTCGGCCGGCGGCTTCAAGCAACGGCCGGTGCTGCTCGACCCGGCGACGAAGCGCCTGGCGATCGAGGCGTTCGAGGCGATCGATCGCGCCGTCGAACACGGCACGCTGGCGCCGATGCCGGCCGAGGGCGCGTGCACGTGGTGCGACTTCCGCCCGGTGTGCGGCCCCGCGGCGGCGCAGCACGTGGTGCGCAAGCCCCAGGCGCACATGACTGACCTCATCTGGCTCAGGAGCCGGCCGTGACGGCCGCGGTGGATCGCCTCGATCGGGACCTGATCGAATCGGCGCTCGACGAGACGCTGGTGGTCGAGGCGGCGGCCGGGACGGGCAAGACGACGGCGCTCGTCAAGCGGATGGTGCGGACGCTCGCCACCGGCCGGTGCGAGATGGGCGGGCTCGTCGCGGTGACCTTTACCGAGAAGGCGGCGGGCGAGCTGAAGCTGCGGCTCCGGCAGGAGCTGGAGAAGGCGCGGGCCGACGACACCCTGGCGCTGTCGGAGCAGACGGCGCTCGAAGCGGCGCTCCGCAATCTCGAAGAGGCGCAGATCGGGACCATCCACGGCTTTTGCGCGGACCTGCTGAAAGAGCACCCGGTCGAAGCCGGCGTGGACCCGCTCTTTGCCGTGCTGACCGAAGAGCAGTCGCGCCGGCGGTACGACGAAGCCTTCGGCGCGTGGTTCCAGGCCGCGCTCGAGGAGATGCCCGAGGGCGTACGCCGCTCGCTGCGGCGATCGAGCCGGCCGGGCGCCGGCGGCGAGGCCGACGCCGACGGTCCCGTGGAGCGGCTGCGCTCGGCCGGCTGGAACCTGGCCGAATGGCGGGACTTCCCCGCGTCCTGGACGCGGCCCGAGTTCGCGCGGGCCGCCGAGATCGATCGGCTCACGACCTGTGTGCAGCTCTTCGCCCAGATCTCGCACAAGGCGACGAACCTGCGGGATCCGCTGTATCTCGACACGGCGCCGGCGCGTCGCGCGAGCGACGAGCTCCCGCGGCTGATCGAGGCGGACGATCTGGATGGGGCGGAGTCGCTGCTCATCGACCTCTGCCGCGACCGCGACTTCCGTCGCGCCCGCAAGGGATACGGGCCGTCGTTCGCCAAGGAGTTCAGCCGGGCGGCCACCTACGAGGCGCACCAGGAGCTGGTGCTGCAGCTCGACATCTTCAAGCGCGACGCCGATGCCGACCTCGCGGCGCTGCTGCGCGACGAACTCCAGGGCAGCCTCGATCGCTACCGGCGCCTGAAGACGCAGCGCGGCGAGCTCGACTTCTTCGATCTGCTGCACCGCGCGCGCGATCTGGTGCGCGATCACGACGGCGTGCGCGCGGCGCTGCAGGCGCGGTGCGCGCGCATCTTCGTGGACGAGTTCCAGGACACCGATCCGCTGCAGGCGGAGCTGCTCCTCCTGCTCACCTCGGACGACGGAAAGGAACGGGACTGGGCGCGCGTGAGGCCCGTGGCGGGGAAGCTGTTCGTCGTCGGCGATCCCAAGCAGTCGATCTACCGGTTCCGGCGGGCCGACGTGCGCGTCTACCACGACGTCTGCCGCCAGCTGCTCGGCCATGGGGCGCGCCACCTGACGCTCAGGACCAGTTTCCGCGGCACCCCGAATGTGCAGCGGGCGGTGAACGCCGGCTTTGCCGAGGCGATGGTCGAGAACGCCGACACGCTGCAGGCGGGCTACATTCCGCTGGCGCCGAACCGTGAGCCGATCGCCGCGCAGCCCTCGGTCGTGGCGCTCCCGGTGCCGAAGCCGTACGGCAAGCGCTACGTGTCGGCGATGCAGATCGAGAAGTCGCTGCCGGACGCCGTCGGCGCCTTCATCGACTGGCTGGTGCACGAGAGCGGTTGGAAGGTGACCACCCGGCAGTCGCCGCGGACGCCGGTGGCGGTGCAGCCCGGGCACGTGTGCATCCTGTTCCGCCGGTTCGTGAGCTTCGGAACCGACGTCACGCGGCCGTATGTGGACGCGCTCGAGGCGCGCGGCGTCCGCCACCTGCTGGTGGGCGGGCGGGCGTTCCACGATCGCGAGGAGATCGAGACGCTGCGCGCGGCGCTGGCGGCGATCGAATGGCCGGACGACGAGCTCTCGGTGTTCGCGACCCTTCGCGGCGCCCTGTTCGCGATCGGCGACGAGGAGCTGCTCGAATACCGGCACCTGTTCCCGCGGGCCTTGCACCCGTTCAAGGTGCCGTCCGGTCTGCCGGCGCACCTCGAGCCGATCGGCGACACGCTGCGCGTGCTGGCCCGCCTGCACGAACGCCGCAACCGCCGTCCGGTCGCCGCGACGGTGGGGCGGCTGCTCGACGAGACCCGCGCGCACGTCGGCTTCGCGTTGCGCCGCGGCGGCGAGCAGGTCCTGGCCAACGTGCTGCACGTGGCGGAGCTGGCGCGGCAGTACGAGCGCAACGACGGGCTGTCGTTCCGCGGCTTCGTCGAGGCGCTGCGCCAGGCGGCCGAGCGCGGCGACGCCGCCGAGGCGCCGATCGTGGAAGACGGGAGCGACGGCGTGCGCCTCATGACGGTGCACAAGGCCAAGGGGCTGGAGTTCCCGGTGGTGGTGCTCGCCGATATCACGGCCAAGCTGGCCACGCTCGAGGCGAGCCGATCGATCGACGTGGCGCGCGGCCGCTGCGCGCTGCGGATCGGTGGCTGGTCGCCCCAGGATCTGCTCACGGCTCAGGCCGAGGAGCACGGGCGCGACCTGGCCGAGGGCGTGCGCCTGGCGTACGTGGCGGCCACGCGCGCCCGCGACCTCCTGGTCGTGCCCGCTGTCGGCGACGAGCCGTACGACGGCGGGTGGGTGAGCCCTCTCAACCGCGCGATCTATCCGCCCGCTCCGCAGCGCCGCACGCCCGGCGACGCGGCCGGCTGCCCGGCGTTCAAAAAGGATTCGGTGCTGGAGCGTCCCGACGGCGGCATCGCCACCGCCGGCACGGTGGCCCCGGGCGCGCACCGGATGCTCGAGGGCGAGCGCGCCTACGACGTCGCCTGGTGGGACCCGGGCGTCCTGCAGCTCGACGTCGAGCCGCCCTACGGGCTGCGGCGGCAGGAGCTCATCGCCAAGGACGTTCCGGCGCACGTCGTCGAGGAAGGGGCGGCCCGCCACGAGGCGTGGCTGGCGGATCGGCGGTCGGCGCTGGCGCGCGGCCGCGCGCCGTGGGTGGCGGTGAGCACCATGACGGAGTGGGCGGCCGGCGACGCGGCGGGAATCGTGGAGCGCGGTCCGCTCGACGGCGTGCCGGAGGCGGAGGTCGTGACGGTGGCGCCGCCCGGCGGGCG
Organism: Vicinamibacterales bacterium; assembly: GCA_035646375.1. GTDB lineage: Bacteria > Acidobacteriota > Vicinamibacteria > Vicinamibacterales > UBA2999 > DASYRM01. The sequence continues at coordinate 12,749 of DASRPM010000236.1, read as the reverse complement.
CCCGACTGGGAAGCGGTTCGGCACGCTCGTGCACGCCGCCCTTGCCACCGTGCCGCTCGACGTGTCGCCGGCCGTGCTCGAAGCGCTCGTGGCCACGCACGGGCGCATCGTCGGCGCGGATGGCGAGGAGGTTGCGGCGGCCGTGTCGGTGGTCGGCGCGGTGCTGCGGCACCCGCTCGTCGAAGGCGCGCGAACCGCCGAGCGCGGCGGACGCTGCCACCGCGAGCTGCCGCTGACGATGCTCGACGGCGACCTGCTGCTCGAGGGGGTGGCGGACCTCGCCTTCGAGCACGATGGGGTGATGACGGTCGTCGACTTCAAGACCGACCGCCCCGATCCCGAGACGCTCGACCGCTACGCGCGTCAGGTGCGGAGCTATGCCGCCGCCATCCAGCGCGCCACCGGTAAAGCCGTGCGGCCGGTCTTGTTGCAGGTGTAGAGGGCGGTGGCCCCTACGGACCGAGCTTCGCGATCCGCTCGTCCAGATCGCGGATGGCCGCTTCGAGCATGGCGCGATGGGCCGGCGCGCAGGCCTGCTGCAGATCGGCCAGCGCGCGCGTCCGCGACAGCTGCAGCGTGGCGCGTTCGGCACGGCGCGCAGCCTCGGCCGGCTCGACCGCGGCGGCGGGAGGACTGGCCGTGCGGGCGTCCTGCTGCTGCCCCTCGACGCTCTTACTCTCCCAGCCGCGAGCCATAAGGACCGGCCACCTAAATGGTGGCCCCTACTTTCCGTGCGCCGCGGCGCGATCGGCGGGCGCAATGGCCATCAGGTCGGCGTGGGACTCGACGTGCGCCTGCACGATGGCCTCGGCCTGCGCGACCGCTGCCGCGTCGCCGGAGCGGTACACATTGTTGGCCTCCACGAGCGTTTTCTGCGTCGCCGGCGTGGCGTCGACGCTGTCGTAGATCGCGGCCACCGGACACGCCGGCACGCACGCGCCGCAGTCGATGCACTCGTCCGGATGGATGTAGAGCATCGTGGCGGTTTCGAACTCGGGCTCGTCCTTGCGGGGGTGGATGCAATCGACCGGGCACACGTCCACGCAGGCGTGGTCCTTCGTGCCAATGCAGGGGTCAGTGATGATGAACGGCATTCTTTTGAGAGTACTCCAGGTCGGGTCACGGGCGTGACCCCCCTGGCTGGCGGGGTGTCGCTCGTTCGCGGACCCGGCGGCGGCAGAGTCCCGACAGGTTACTCGAGCGTCTTCACCTGTGCTCCGGGCGCGGCAGCCAGTGCAGCCTGGAGCCCTGAGAGCGCAGATGCGGCTGGGCGTTCCACGCCCACGAGAATCTGTCCGTCCGACACGGCCGGATCGTAGAACGTCGATCCCCGTCCGAGGCGCGCGGTCACGACCAGCGTCGTCACCGTCGCCAGAATCGCCCCGAGCATCGTCAGCTCGAATGTGATGATCAGGTTCGGCCACCAGGCGAAGATCGGCAGCCCACCCACATCGATGGGCCACGACGTCTCGGTCAACCACGACAGGCCGAGCCCGGTCGACATGCCCACGAGCCCGCCGGCACAGGCGAACCACCACATCCACGTCGCCTTGTCCAATCGCCCGAACTCGAACTCCTCCATCGGCTGAGCCGACATCACGGTGATGTCGCGGTCGGCGGTACCGGCCGCGCGGAGCCGGTTCACGGCCTGTTGGGCCGATGACCCGTCCGGGTACAGTCCGTACACCGCCCTCACGGGTGTATCTCCCCGAGCGGATGCTCTTCAGCGGCGGGAGGGGTCAGGTCACGGCCTTGATGGTCGCCGGCCTTGAGCTCCCAGATGGAAATGATCGGCACCACCTTGGCGAAGAGCACGTACAAGAGCGCCATCGCCGCAAACGTCGAGCCCGCGACGATGATCTCAACCGGCTGCGGCCTGTAGATGCCGTAGCTGTACGGCAGATACTTGTGCCCGAGCGACGGTACGATGATGAGAAACCGCTCGAGCCACATGCCGACGATCACGCAGACCGACGCCAGTACACAGCCGGTCATCGTGCGGAAATATCTGATGCCCATCAAGACCACCGGCACCACGAAATTGCAGACGACCATCGTCCAGTAGAGCGGGGCGAACGACTCGCGCTGCGTGCGCCAGAAAACGGCCATCTCCGATGGCTCGTTGCCGTAGTAGGTGACGAGGCGCTCGTTGAAAACGAAGTACCCCCAGAGCAGGGCCATCAGCAGCAGGAGCTTGCCGAGGTTCTCGAAGTGCACCGGTTGCAGATAGCGTTCGAGGTGCAGGAAGCGTCGCAGGATCGCCATCGCGATGAGCAGGCCGGCGATGCCGCTGAAGATCGCGCCGGCGACGAAATAGGGGCCGAAAATGGTGGACTGCCACATGGGCACCGGGGCCATCGAGAAGTCGAAGGACACGATCGTGTGGACGGAGACGGCCACGGGAATGATGGTGACCGCCATGATCTGCATCGCCGTCTCGAGCCGGTGCCACTGTTTCGTCGTGCCGCGCCAGCCGAGCGCCAGGATGCCGTAGACGCGGCGTCTGAACCCGGTGGACGTATCGCGGACGACGGCGAAGTCGGGAATCATCGGCAGGAACAGGAAGAGCAGGCTGCCGGTCAGGTAGGTATTGATCGCGAAGAAGTCCCAGACCAGCGGCGACCGGAAGTTGGGCCAGATCAGCCGTTCGCTTGGATACGGAAAGAGCCAGAACGCCAGCCACGGACGGCCCAGGTGGATGATCGGAAAGAGCGCCCCGATCATCAGCGCGAAGACGGTAATGACCTCCGCGCACCGCGTCACCGGACGCCGCCACCCAGCGTCCACGAGCCGCAGAATCGCCGAGATGAGCGTGCCCGCGTGGCTGATCCCGATCCAGAAGACGAAGCTCGTGACGTAGAAGCCCCAGTAAACGGGCCACCGGATGCCCGTCACGCCGAAGCCGAGATACGTCTGGGCGAGCCAGGCCGAGACCGCCACCAGCACGATCGAGCCGAAGACCGCCACGAGGAGATAGAACTTCCACGAGGTGTGCCGCAGCGGCCGCAGCAGATCGGCGTTGATGCGCTGGTGGGAAGCAAGGCTCATCGGTCCTGACCTTCTCGTCCCCTAGTCCTGCCGGCCGAGATACGTGACCTTCGGCTGGGTGCCCCGGTCCTCCAGCAGTTTGCTGCCCCTCGACGATCGGGACAGTCGGGAGACGGCACTCTCCGGGTCATCGAGGTCGCCGAACACCAGTGCCTGTGCCGGGCACGCCTGCGCGCAGGCCGGTTTGATTTCGCCATCGACGAGGGCTCGCTCCTCGGCTTTGGCCTGATTCGTCGTGGCCTTGATGCGCTGCACGCAGAACGTGCACTTCTCCATGACGCCGACCTCGCGGAGCGAGACGTCTGGGTTGAGCTGGAGCTGGAGCGGTTTGTCCCACGACGGGTTGAAGAAATCGAAGAACCGGACGTTGTACGGGCAAGCATTGGCGCAGTACCGCGTGCCGATGCAGCGGTTGTAGACCTGCGCGTTCAGGCCGTCCTCGGTGTGATGGCTCGCGTAGGTCGGGCAGACCGGTTCGCACGGCGCGTTCTCGCAGTGCTGGCACATCACGGGGCGGAACGTGAGCCGAACGTCCGGAAACTCACCCTCCCAGTAGCGCTCGACGCGAATCCAGTGCTTGGCCCGTCCACGAGACGCCTGGTCTGCGCCCACGGTCGAGATGTTGTTCTCGGCGTGGCACGCCGTCACGCACGCGCCGCACCCGTTGCAGCGATCCAGGTCGGCGGTCATTCCCCACTTCATGAGTCAGCGTCCTCCGTCCTCGTGTTCACGCATCCCGCCGGCGAAGAGAATCAAGCGCCCGTCGGGACCCCCAACGCGGGTGATCCGCACGCGCGTGGCGGCCCATGCCAGGCCGCCGGTCTCTGGTTCCGTCACCGGCGCCAGCAGTTCGATCGGGTTCTCGCCCCTGCCGCTCGCATACCGCGTGAACGATTGGTGCCCCTGACCCACGGGCATCGCGACGAGGTCGGGCGCGATGCCTGGTGAAACCAGCGCCGCCGTCCTCAACGTGCCGTGCGCGGACGCGACCTCGACGACATCACCCAGGGCGATGCCGAGGCGGGCTGCCGTCGTCGGGTTGATCTCGATCCAGCTGCTCCACATCGCCGAGGTCAACGGATCGGGCATCTCTTGCAGCCACGGCAGGTGCGCCAGCGACCCGTCGAGAAACGCGTTGGACGCGTACGGCAGGAAGTTGAACGGATACTGCGACAGGTCGCCGTCGAATCGTGGCTCGACAAACGCCATCGGTGGCCTGGTGGCTGGGGCACTGGCAGGAGCCGTCAGACGGGCGGGAAGGGTGCCCCACCAGCCGCCCTTTTCCTGCGCGTCGGTCCAGGCGTCGAAGTCGGATGTCGAGGGCAGCCCCGCAAACGTCGCGGCCAGCAGCTCCTGGAAGGTCTCCCACGGCAGATTCAGCGGTCGGGCGAGGCGCCGCCCGACGTCGAGCAGGACATCGGGCGTGGAGCGCGTCGCGTGCAGCGGCATCATGACCGGTGGTGCCACGCTCGCCACCGCCACCATCGAGCCGGATTCGGGCACCGCCTCGGACCAGGACTCGAGGAACGAGTGATCGGGCAGGATCAGATCCGCCAGGGCGGCCGTCTCGTCCAGGAAGCTGCCGAAGCTGACGATGTAGGGCACCTTCAGCAGCGCCTCGCGGACCTTCCATGCCGGCGGCGCCGTGAAGACCGGGTTGGGGCCATCGAGCAACAGCACCTGCGGCACCGATTCGTCCGAGAGAATTCCGGTCGCCAGCCGCTCGAGCGACGGCGGGGGCGAGGGTCGGCCGCCCAGGGCCGTGGCTGCGGCAGCGAGGCCAAACTGCGGCGTGAACGACACGCCGCCGGGTTTCTCGACGCTGCCCACGAGCGCGTTGAGCGCGTTGACGGCCAGGGCGCTGAAGAGCGCGTTGGTGTGAGCGAGTGGAGGACCGGCGACCATCGCGACCGACGGCGTGATTTCGGCGAACTCCCGCGCCAGGTCTTCGATGCGGGTGACCGGGACACCGGTCACCTGCGCCACCCGCTCCGGCGCGTAGTCGCTCAGGCCGGAGAACCACCCGGCGATGAGCGATCCGGGCCGTCCACCCGCGTCGGAGGGACGAAGCTTGGCCGCGATGATGACGTGAGCCAGCCCGAGGGCCAGCACGCCCTCGGTGCCCGGCTTCACCGGTACCCACCGATCGGCGCTGGCGCCGGTCTGGGACATGCGGGACTCGATCTGCACGAAGATGCCGCGCACGCCGGGACGGCCCTGCCGCATCAGCCCGTAGCCGTGTCCCTGCGACGTGGGCGAATTCCACGTGCCAAGGAAGTCGGCGCCGAAGCTCAGGAGATACCGCGTGTTCGGCAAGTCGAAGGTGGGCAGCTGTTCGCGGCCAAAGCTGAGCGCATTGGCGCGCCGCAATACGTCGTCGCTGAACAGCTCGTAGCCGATGGGACCGGGTGCCCCGTAGCCGGAGAGGAAACGCTCGATGAGTGCCGCTCGATGCCCGGTTCGCGCCCTGGTCAGGCAGGACAACGCCCGCTGGTTCCCGCCGCTGGAGAGCGCGTCGAGCTGTGACACGAGTTCGGCCAGGGCGTCGTCCCAGGACACGGCTGCGTACTGGCTCTGGCCCCGCTCGCCGGTCCGCTTCAGCGGCTGCGTGATGCGATCGGGGTGGTAGGTCACCTGGATGGCGGCCTGTCCGCGCGCGCACATGCCGCCGTGGTTCACTGGATGTGCCGGGCTCCCTTCGAGCTTCTTGGCTGCGTAGATCCGGACCAGACCCGCCTGACCGTTACGGACGACGTCGGCGTCCGCGCTCATCACACGCACGGTCAGCCCGCACCCCGACGGGCAGAGCGTGCACACACCGGGCTTCATCGTGGCGATCCCGGGGACGATGTCCTCGTCGGGCACGAAGCGGATGATCTCGTTCTCCGGATTGCCGCAACTGGCGAGCGCAGCACTGGTGCCGGTGACCGCCGTGAGCTTGATGAAGGAGCGTCGATCCATCAGAAGTGACACGCGAGGCAGTCGATGGACGCCTTCCGCTCGGTGTGACAGTTCACGCAGAAGCCCATCGTCATCGCGACGTTCCGCTGCGCCACGCCCTGGGCGCCGATGTTGCCGTGGCACGTCGAGCACTCGACCTTGCTGCGGATGTGCGGGGCGTGGTTGAACCTGACGTGGGACGGGGCCGGGTAGTCGAACACCCGGCGCCAGGCGAAGTCGCGTCCCTGCGCCTGCATCTGTGTGAGCTGCTGGATACGCGGGCGATCGGTGGCCACGGTCCGGTGGCACGACATGCACGTTCGCACGCTTGGAAGGCCCGCGACGGGACCTTCCGAGACGCTCTCGTGGCAATACTCGGTGCAGGCGATCTGGCGAGCGGTGTGGATGTCGTGAGGGAAGTCGAACGGCTGTTGCACGACCACGGGGTGGCGGCCAAAGAAGTCGTCGACCGCGGCGCCCATCGTCGGTCGAGCCGTCGAGAAGACGTCAGAGGTCTGTCCTGGCAGCAGCGTCGCCGTGGCGGGCTGGGGAACGTTCCGCTCGAGGACCTGGCAGCCCACTCCGCCAGCCAGCGCGACGGCCGACACGAGGCACGCCCGAACGAACAGGGACCGGGCGAAACCTGTCACCAGTCGCTCAGCGCTTCGCGGTCTTGGGCCCGACGCTGCGAACGAAGTTGACGAGGTTCCAGACGTCCTTCTCCGTCAACGTGCCCTTCATGCCCTTCATCTCTGTTTTGGGAGCGGGAGCGCCATTCCAGATCACGGCAAAAATCTCTCCGTCGGTCGACCCGTGGTCCCACTTGTCGTCGGTCAGGTCGGCGGGGCTGGGGTTCTTCGGGGCCAGCACTCCGTCACCCTTGCCCTGCAATCCGTGGCATTGCCGGCAGTTCTTTCCGTACACACCGCGCCCAGCGGTCACCGATGCAGCGGTGGCGGGAACGGGGTTTTTGACCGCTCGCGCCTTGGGGTCTCCGCCGCGCCGCTGTGCGCTGGCACCCTGGGCCGCGAGCAATACGACGAATCCAGCGATGAGTGCGATCGACACTCGGGGCATCAGCCGTGCTCTCCGAACGTGACAGAAGGACGTGAATGTCGGCAGTTTATTCGCACGCAAGGGTTCGGGGCAACGCCGGGGGGGCGGCCTATCGGGTCGGGTGCTTCACGGTGAAGAGGTACCAGGCCAGCACGAGAGCGCCGGCCTCGATCAGGGCGATCATCAGCCACGTGAACGCCCATGGCCCCAAGGTTCCGTCTGCCTGGGCCGCCGAGAGCGACGGGAGCAGGCCGTACGACACCACGAGAATGAACACGGCGAGGGCTGCGACGGCCAACGCCATAAGAATCCTGCTAGGTCTCATCTGAACGGCCTCCTCGTTACGTGAAGAGGCCGATGAATCGCGACGACACCGCGATGCTCGTCCACAGCGCGATCGACACCACGCCCGCCAACTTGGACAGGATTGGGGGCACGCGCCCTTCGGCCGCCATCGTGATCCTGTGGCGCAGCGTGAAGTGATAGATGAGCGCGACGGGCAGCAGCTGCATCTTGAACCAGAAGAACTCGCTGTGGTACTCCCGTGTCGCATTCTGCATGAGCTGCGGGATCCCGGTCACGAGCATGCCGACGAGACCCCAGATGACCCACGGTCTGGCATCACGTGCCACCTTCGCGAGGGGCAGCGACGTGAGACTCGTCCCCATGAGGCGCAGGTCCACCATGAAGATGCCGCCCACGAGCAGCGCGAGGAACACGAGGTGAATCGACTGCACGACCGGGTAGATGAGTGCGGACTCGCCGATCGCGCGGCTCACGGGCAGGTTGTTCACCCATTCGAAATACGGCAGCAGCATCGAACGCGACTCCTACAGGAACCAGTTGTACGGGATCAACCGACCATTGACGATGATGTTGGCCCACAGCAGCATCCCGAGGCCGCCGGCCAATCTGGCCCCGAGCGGGGGCACGGGGCTGGTATCCCACTCGGCGATTCGCTCGTACGCGATGAAGTGAAACGCCATTGCGTTGACAGCGGCGAGTGCCATCGTCGCCATCTTCACCCAGAAGAAAATGCTCACGTAGAAGCGCATCGGGTCGGAAAACACGAGGACGAGGCCGGTGATGGACGAACCGGCCAACGTGGCCATCTGCCACGGGAACAACCACCGCTGCAGCTGCGAGAACGGCGTCCCCATGTGGCCGATCCCGAGCAGGCGCAGGTCCATCATCGTGATGAGGCCGGCAAAGCTGCACAGGAAGATCACGTGCGTGGTCAGGACGAGCGCCCACGCGTATATCGATTCCCGCAGGGCGATGCTGTTCTCGAGCGCGCCAACCCACTCGAATACCGCCCGGAGGGGCGAGAGTAATTCGACCATGTCAGATTCTTCCTAGGGACCGAACGTTCGGCGATGGGGTCTAGATGCAGCGCTCCATGTCGGTTGGTTTGTCGCGATAGACCTCGTGGCAGGCCGCGCACGCGTCGGCGACGGTGCCGGACACCTCGACCATCGCGTCGAGGTTCTTGGACTGCGCGGCCTTGTAGGTGGCCATGCCCGCGTCGATGAGGCCCTGCGTGAACTTCTTGAAGTCCTCTTTCTCGACCGGCACCGGTCGGCCGTTCTGGCACTTCCGTCCGGGCACGAGCAGGAGGTTGGCGGTTTCAGCCAGGGCCAGCCCGCTGTTCTCCACGGCCTGCCACCCGCCGTAGACGCCCGAGAACTGTGCGGACGCGCTGGCACCCGCGCCGGAATCACCCGGTTTGGCAGCGGCGCCCGGGTCGTTGGTCTGGGTGTCGAAAATCAGATTGCTGGCGGGGAAGGGGATGCCGCGCATGACCTGGGCCAAGTTGCCGTGCGCCGTGGGTGTGGGTCCTGGGGCGGCCGCCGGCGCAGCCGGGGCACTGGGCTGACTGCTGCAGGACACTACGGCGACGGCCACAACGACCAACAGGGACAGTACCTTCATACGCTTCATGCTCGTCACTCCCACGGCACCAATGGCGTCAAGTTTCCGACGACACTCGCCACACGGAACCGCAGCAGTGAGCGAGCGCCACCCACAAAACAACCGGACATATATATCACGCTCGCGGTCAGTCCAGACCTGGGGGAGCGCACAGGAGGATTCCATTTCCAAACGATGTGGACCTCCCCTCACGGTCGGCTTGACCAAGTGGGACCGCCCGAATACCCTCCTGACGGCTCAGTTATAACGGGGCGTTATCGTTCTGCCCGTTCGCCTTTCAGGCAGCGTGGAGGCCTTTTCATGTGTAGAGCACTCACGATCGTCGTGGCGCTGGCTCTGACGGCGCTGGCGCCCTCGATCGTTTACGCGCAGGCATCAATCGCCGGCGTCGTGAAGGACGCGCAGGGCGGTGTGCTGCCGGGTGTGACTGTCGAGGCCGCCAGTCCGGCCCTCATTGAAAAGGTGCGGTCGGTGTCGACGGACGGCACGGGGACGTACCGGATTGTGGATCTCCGGCCCGGTACATACACCGTGACGTTCACGCTCACCGGCTTCAGCGTGGTCAAGCGCGAAGGCATCGAGCTCACCGGTCAGTTCAATGCGTCCATCAACGCCGAGCTGCGCGTCGGCCAGCTCGAAGAAACGATCACGGTGACGGGCGAGACCCCGATCGTCGACGTGCAAAGCGTCCGCCGGCAGACGACCGTGTCCGACGAGACCATCTCGTCGATTCCCATGGCGCGCTCATGGGCCGCCACGGCGGTCCTGATTCCCTCGATTCAGACCCAGGGCGGCGCGGCGGCCGACATCCAGATCACCCCGCAGATGACCGTGTTCGGCGGCGCGGGCGGACGCACCAACGAGGGCCGGCTGCAGGTCGACGGCCTGAACGTCGGCGCCGCCCTCAACGGCGGCGGCGTGTCGACCTACACCGCGGACATCTCCAACGCGCAGGAGATCGTGATGACCACGTCCGGCGGCCTTGGCGAGGCCGAGGTCGGCGGTCCCACGCTGAGCATCGTGCCCAAGACGGGTGGCAACGTGGTGCGCGGATCGGTCTACCTCTCCGGCGTGCCCGACGGGTGGGTCGGCAGCAACTACAGCGACGAGCTCAGGACGCGTGGGCTCGCCACGCCTGGCACGCTCATCAAACAGTGGGACTACACCGGCGGGGTTGGCGGCCCGATCAAGCAGGACCGCCTGTGGTACTTCTTCACGATCCGCAACCAGGGCCAGTGGCGCACGATCCCGAATATCTTCCCGAATCTCAACGCCGGCGACCCGACGAAGTTCCTCTATGCGCCGGATCGCACGAAGACGGCTCAGGGCGCGGAGAGCTGGACCGTCGGCACGCTGCGACTGACCTACCAGGCGACGCCGAAGAACAAGTTCAACGTCTACTGGGACGAGCAGCAGCCCTGCAACGGCGCGACCTACAACGAGACCGCGGAAGGCTGCCGGCAACAGCCGGGCGGTGACGTGGTGGTCGGCGCGCTCGGCCTCGGCGGCCTCACCGCCACGACGTCGCCCGAAATCGGCGGCTACCTCCGCACCATCGGCGCGCGCGTGCAGCAGGTGACGTGGACGTCCACCGTCACCAACAAGCTGCTGCTCGAGGCCGGACTCGGCACGCAGTTGGCGCGGTGGGGGCCGTTCGAGCAGCCGGGCAATCCCACCCGCGATCTTTTCGCATGACCGAGCAGTGCTCGGCCGGTTGCGCCGCCAACGGCGGCATTCCCGGCCTGACCTATCGCTCGGCCAACTGGCTGAACGCGTGGAACGGGACGCATACGTGGCGCGCGTCGGCGTCGTACGTCACCGGCGCCCACAGCATGAAGGTCGGGTACATCGGCGGGTTCCTGCAGGACTTCCGCAAGAACTTCACGAACAACCAGAACCTGGTCTTCCGCGTGAACAACGGCATCCCGAACCAGATCACCGAGACGGCGCTGCCGTTCGAGACCAAATCCGATGTGCGCTACGACGCCTTCTACGCGCAGAACCAGTGGACGCGCGGCCGGATGACGCTGCAAGGCGCGCTGCGCTTCGATTTCGCGCGCAGCTACTTTCCCGAGCAGACGATCGGGCCGTCGAACTACCTGTCGTTCCAGACGACGTTTCCGAAGACCGACGGCGTGACCGGCTACAAGAACCTGACGCCGCGCGGCGGGCTGGCCTACGACGTCTTCGGCAACGGCAAGACGTCGGTCAAGATCAACATCGGCCAGTATCTCGAGCCGGCGAGCAACGGCAACGGCGTCTACTCGAGCGCCAACCCGACGTCGCGGATCGCGACGACGGTCACCAGGACCTGGACCGACAACGGCAACTACACACCAGACTGCGACCTGACCAACGGTCTGGCGCAGGACAACCGCGCGTCCGGCGGCGACTTCTGCGCGGCCATCAGCGACCAGAACTTCGGCAAGCCTGTGTTCAGCAACGTGATCGACTCGGCGATCATGGGTGGCTGGGGCATCCGGCCGACGGACTGGCAGTTTGGCGCGTCGGTGCAGCAGGAGGTGCTGCCGCGCGTGTCGATTGAGGCCGGCTACTTCCGGCGCTGGTTCCAGAACTTCTTCGTCCAGGAGAACCGCGTGCTCGGCACCGCCGACTACACGCAGTTCACGCTCAACGCGCCGTCGGATCCCCGTCTGCCGGGGGCGGCGGCTACCCGATTCCGAACCTGTACAACGTGACGCCCGAGGGCTTTCTCCGGGCGCCGCAGAACTACATCACCAACGCGGCGGATTACGGCGGTCAGAGCCAGGTCTACAACGGGCTGCTCGTGAACGTGAGCGCCCGGCCGCGCAACGGCCTCACGATCCAGGGCGGCATCAACTCCGGCAAGACGGTGCAGGACATCTGCGACGTGCGTGCCCAGCAGCCAGAGGTGGTCGCCGTCGGTGGCTCGGGCATCGTCCCGACGGTCGGCTTGACCAACCCGTGGTGCCACTCGGATCCTGGCTTCGTCACCCGCGTGACGGGCTTCGGGTCCTACATCGTGCCCAAAGCGGACGTGCTCGTCAGCATGACGTTCCGCAGCGACAAGGGGCAGCCGCTGTCGGCGAACTGGGCGGCGTCGAATGCCCTGGTGCAACAGGCGCTGGGCCGCCCGCTGGCCGGCAACGCGCCGAACGTGACCATCAACCTGGTCGCTCCCGGCGAGGTGTGGGGCGCGCGCGTCAACGAAGTGGACCTGCGTGTGGCCAAGGTGCTGCGGTTCGGGCGCATGAAGTCCACGGTGGGCATCGACATCTTCAACATCACGAACGTCGACACCGTCCTGACTTACAACCAGAACTTCGTGCCGGGTGGCTCGTGGCTCGCTCCTACGTCGGTCATCACGCCGCGGTTCGTGAAGATTGGAGCGCAGATCGAATTCTGAGGGCTTAAGGCTTAAGGCTTAAGGCCTGGGGGCGGGTCTCACGACCCGCCCCCGTTTTTGTGTACTGTACGGCGATGCAGAGATCGCTCGTCGTGCTGTCCGGCGCCACGCTGGCCGTGGCCGTCTTCGCCGTCACCCCGTCGGCCCAGGCGCCGACGCCGATCGCCGCGGCCGCACGGGCCGCCGAGGCGGCACGGACCTACACCCCGGGGAAGACGCCGTGGGGCCATCCCGACCTCCAGGGCTCTTACACCACGACCGACGAGAACGGCGTGCCGATGGAACGGCCCGACCAGTTCCCCTCGTCAGAAGGCGTGTCGGACCAGGAGTTCCAGCGCATCGTGCGCGAGCGGACCGAGCGGGCGCGCGCGTCGGCCGGCCGCAT
>DASRPM010000235.1:0-2707 GCA_035646375.1 Vicinamibacterales bacterium | reverse complement strand
GCTCGGCCACTGGCGTGCCGGCATTCGCGGCGCGCTTGGCATGGGGGCGGCGCACGCCGTCTACTGTCTCGGCTGCTGCTGGGCGCTGATGGTGGTGCTCGTGGTGGCCGGCGCCATGAGCCTGCCCTGGGTGTTGCTCATCGCGTCGGCCGTGGCCGTCGAAAAGCTCGTGCCGCGCGGCGAATGGATCGCGCGGCTCACCGGGGTCGCGCTCGTGCTCCTCGGCGTGGCCGTCGCCGTTCGACCGGCGCTGGCCGCCGGCTTGCGGAGCAGCGGCGCCTCGATGTAACGACGCTCGCACAGAAGGAGAAGCGCCATGGCGCCAGTGCAATGGCAGATCAGCGGAAGCTACATGGAGGCGTGCAGCTGCGATTCCGTGTGCCCATGTCCCACGTCCGGCCTGGCGGCCCGGCCGACCAAGGGCTCGTGTGACGCCGGTCTCGTCTTCCACGTCGAGCGCGGACAGTACGGCAGCACGACGCTCGACGGGCTCAGCTTCGCGGTCCTGCTCCATACGCCGGGGCCGATGGGCCAGGGCAACTGGACGGTCGGCGTGATCGTGGACGAGCGCGCCTCGGCGCCACAGCGAGAGGCACTGACGTCGATCGCGAGCGGGCAGGGCGGTGGCCCGATGGCCGCGGTGGGGCCGCTGGTCGGGCGCTTCGCCGGCACCGAGGCGAAGCCGATCAAGCTCGAAGGCACCGGGATGAAGCGAGCGGTGTCGATTCCGGGTGTGCTGGACATCGCCATCGAAGGCATCGCCGGCGCAAAGCAGGACGAGCCGATCTATCTCGACAACGTGGGGCATCCCGCGGCGAGCCGGCTTGCGCTGGCGAAAGCCACACGCGGCCACATGCACGCGTTCGGCATCAACTGGGACGACACGTCAGGCCGCAACAACGGCCACTTCGCGCCGTTCTCCTGGCGGAGTTAATCGGCCCGGGCGCGACGAGGCCTGAAGCCGATCTGCTGGCAGCGGAGGCAGACCTTCAGTTCGAACCAGCTCTGCCAGTGGTGCTGACCGAGCCAGCACGCGAAGTTGACGCTCGCGAAGAAGCCTCGCAGGGTGGCCGCGGCGCGTTCGAGCATCCGCGCTCACTGTAGAGCGGCTGCGCCCAGACCTGGAAGGAATTTCAACGAGCGGCCGGCGGCATCTGCGTTGCTACCTCTGTTGGGTCTTCACACACACGACACTGCACACAGCCCAGGAGGGCAACATGGCAGAGATGCGGAAGCCGCAGTCGCAGTCCGGCAGCTTGGTGACTGGCATGTTCAGGGATCGGGAGAGTGCCGAGCGTGCGTACCAGTCGATGTCGGGCCGCGGCTACGCGCGGGACGACATCAACGTGATGATGTCCGACGAGGCGCGTCGGCGGCACTTCGCCGATGACGCGCAGCAGTCCGAGCTTGGCAGCAAGGCCGCAGAGGGTGCCGGTGTCGGCGCCGCCGTCGGCGGAACGCTGGGCGCGGCGCTGGGCGTGGCGGCGGCCGTGGGCGCGATCGCGCTCCCGGGGATCGGCCTCATCGCGCTCGGTCCGCTGGCGGCCGGGCTCGCCGGCGCGGGGGCGGGCGGAGTGACCGGGGGCCTGGTGGGCGCGCTGGTCGGCTCCGGCATTCCGGAGGATCGGGCAAAGCTCTACGAGGGCGGGCTCAAGCAGGGCAACATCCTCATGGGCGTGCGGCCGCGGACACCCGAGGATGCCGAGTACTTCGAGCGCGAGTGGAAGTCCTACCGGGGCGAGAACATCTATCGCTGAGCGTGCGTGAGCGAGGTGCGTCCCGGATCATCTGGGGCGCACCTCGCGCTCCGTTTCAGGCCCGGGCGTCGCGGATTGCCTGCCACACGCGCGCCGGCGTGAACGGCATGTCCAGATGGCGCACGCCGAGCGGCGCCAGCGCGTCGTTCACGGCATTGGCGAGCGCGGGGAGCGCGCCGACGGTGCCCGCTTCACCGACCCCCTTGGCGCCGAGGGGATTCACGCGCGTCGGCACCTCGTGGGAGTCGACCTCGAACAGCGGCACGTCGTCGGCGCGCGGCATCGCGTAGTCCATGAAGGACCCGGCCAGCAGCTGGCCGGTCTCGCGGTCGTAGGTCAGATCCTCGAACAGCGCCTGCCCGAGACCCTGCACGACGCCGCCGTGGATCTGCCCCTTCACCAGCATCGGGTTCACCATGCGACCGACGTCGTCGACGACGGTATGCCGCACGATCCGGACAGCGCCCGTCGCCTCGTCGATCTCCACCTCGCACACCTGACAGCCATTGGGAAAGGTGACGGCCGGCGGCGTGAACGCGGCCGTCTCGCTGAAGCCAGGCTCGAGCCCGGGCGGCAGCTGTCTCGGCTGATAGGCCGCGCGGGCCACATCGGCGAACGTGAGCCCCTTGTCGGTGCCGGTCACCGTGAATCGCCCGTCGGCGAAGACGATGTCCTCTGGCGCCGCTTCGAGCATGCGGGCGGCGATACGCCGACCGCGCTCCACGACCTTGTCGCTCGCGCGCGCGATGGCGGAGCCGCCGACGCTCAGCGCGCCGGAGCCGCCGTTGCCGCGTCCGGCGCCGAGGGCGTCGCTGTCGCCCCACAGCACCTCGATGCGTGCCGGCGGCACCCCGAGCCGCTCGCTGACGATCTGGGCGAAGGCTGTCTCGTTGCCTTGCCCCATCGAGGTCGATCCCGACCGCACCGTCACCGACCCGTCGGGGTTCACG
>DASRPM010000234.1:0-19778 GCA_035646375.1 Vicinamibacterales bacterium | reverse complement strand
GAGGGAGGGCTGGCGGAAAAGCTCGCCCACTTCTTCGTCACCATCTCCACGCAGCACACCTACCCGGTGATGATCGGGATCTATTCGGCGTTCCTCGGGCTGTTCATCCCGTCGGCCGGCGGCAAGTGGCTGATCGAAGCGCCCTACATGCTCGAGGCGGCCAAGTCGCTCGAGGTACATCTGGGATGGGTGGTGCAGACCTACAACGCCACCGAGGCGCTGGCCAACCTGATTCATCCGTTCTGGATGCTGCCCCTCGTCGGCATCCTCGGGTTGAAGGCGCGCGATATCGTCGGCTACTCGATGCTGCAGTTCGTCGTGCACGTGCCGCTCGTGCTGTTCCTGGTGTGGGCGCTCAATTACACGCTCACGTACGTCCCGCCGGTTCTGCCGTAGGGCGGCCTGAAGGCCGCCCTCTACAAAGGAAGACGTCATGACGAATCCCGAGCTGTGGGGAGATCTCGCCGATCGGTATCGCACGCCGGGCCCGCGCCGCATGCTGGCGCTCGACGGCGGCGGCATCCGCGGCGTGCTGACGCTGTCGATCCTCAAAGCGATCGAGACGCAGCTCGGCGTGGCGCGCCTCAGCGACTACTTCGACTACATCGCCGGCACGAGCACGGGCGCCATCATCGCCAGCGGTCTTGCCATCGGGAAGTCGGTGGACGAGCTGATCGACTTCTACCGGAGCACCGGCACGGCCATGTTCGAGCGCACGCGGTACCTCGAGCGGCTCAACAGCCTGTACAGGAACGGGCCGCTGGAGCAGCAGCTCAAGAGCGTCTTCGGCGCCACGACGGACCTGAAGCCGCCACGTGCCAGCACGAACGACGGACAGCCACGGCTCAAAACGCTCCTCCTGGTGGTCACGCGGAACGTCACGACCGATTCGCCCTGGCCCATCAGCACCAACCCGGAGGCGCGCTACAACCGCCCGGACCGCGACGACTGCAACCTCTGCATTCCCTTGTGGCAATTGGTCCGTGCCAGCACCGCGGCGCCCATCTACTTTCCCCCGGAGGTCATCCAAGTTCACCCGACCGACCCGGCGAAGACCTTCGTCTTCGTGGACGGCGGCATCACGCCGTACAACAATCCGGCGTTCGTCCTGTACCGGTTCGCCACGCACCCGGCGTATCGCCTGAACTGGCCCACCGGGGAACGTCACCTCCAGCTGGTATCCGTCGGCACCGGCGCTGGTGCGACCGACGGCGCCACGCCCGACAGCGCGAGCGGCAACATCGTGAGTACCGGACTCGGCGTACCCACCGCGCTGATGTACGGGGCGCTGGTGGATCAGGACGTCAACTGCCGGACGGTCGGGCGGTGCACCTACGGCGACCTCATCGACCGTGAGCTGCTGGACATGGTGCCGCGCGAAGGGGCCGACGAAGGGAAGCTCGCGGAGCGCCTGAAGCGCCAACCCGTGCCGCTCGACGTGGACATGGGCCGCCAGTTCCTCTTCACGCGCTACAACGTGGATCTGAGCGCCACGGGCCTGAAAGAGCTGGGGTTCGGCCATATCGACCCCGCCGCGGCGAAGGCCATGGACAAAGCGGACGCGCCGCACATCCAGCTGTTGCTCGACATCGGCACGGCCGCGGCCCGGCAGGTGAACGTGAAGGCGCACTTCGGCCCGTTCGCGCCGGCGTCCGCGGGCGCGTAAACCGGCGCTAAAGCGGAGGCGTCGTGACGCCCGCGAGAAGCTTGCGGGCGTCCAGTTCGACCGACTTGAATCCCCAGCGGCGGGCCAGGCCGATCAGATGGGCGGTGCCGCCCGGGCCGTCGGCGTCGCGATCGGGGTTATAGAGGGAGAGCAGCGTGAGACGCCGCGCGTTGGTCGCCACGGCGTGGAACATCATCCACTGGTTGTTGCGCTGCCAGAGGTCGTAGTCGCGCCTGTCGGCCAGCCAGTCCGGCAGCGCCTCGGTATCCTGCAGCACCTGCGGCGGCAGCCGCTCGCACAGCTTCTGATAGCGATCGACCCAGTCGGGGCCGCCCCGCTGCACCGACGCCACCTGAAACGGCCGGACGGGCAGCGCGAGGAACAGCCGCGTGGGGACGCCCAGCGACGCACACACCTCGTGAAAAAGGATGTCGCTGCCGCACGCCCCGCCGGCGATACCGAACATGTTCTCGCCCGCGTGCAGCTCCTTCTTCACCGCCTCTTCGATGAGTCCGCGCGCGATCGCCTCGGCCTCCGGCGTGCGGGGGAACCGCGAGTTGGCGGGGCCACGATCGGGCGCGTCCACCATGTGGCCGGTGAAGAGCAGCACGCGATCGGGCGGCGCCTGCGGCGCGCGCGACGCGACAATCGCCTGGTCCACCACCTTCAGCGCCGCCGAGACGTTGGGCTCGAAGAGCGCGAGCTCCGCGAAGATCCCCAGGTTGCGCCGTGCGGCCTCGAGCGCGAACCAGTCCACGCCGCTCAGCGCCTCGCGGTAGGCGTTGGCCACGCGCTGCGCCTTGTTGGGCGCCGTCAGCAGGAGCAGGTCGGCGCGCGTCGCCTTGGACCACGGATCCGGCGGGCTGTCGTCGAGCTCCCGCAGCGTGTCGTCCGCCCGCAGGGCGAGGGCGAGCGCAGCCGAGACGCGTGAGGCGAGCAGCTTCTTGGCCTCGAGCACCGCGGCCGCCTTGGCATCGCTGTCGAAGAACTGCGTCCACTCGTCGGGCGACCCGCTCGCCAGCGCAATCTGGGCCTGCAACATGGCCAGCGCGTTGACGCCCGGGTAATAGGCGTTCAGGTCGGCCGCGAACGCGAGGAGGTAGGTGTCAACCGTCTGCGACAGGTGGGCCGAACGGAGCGCGGCCGTGCAGCGCTCGGGGATGGAGGCGCACCCACCGAATTCACCGATCCAGCGAGACTTGGCGTTGCTGGCCCGCAGGGCCAGCACTTCCGCGCGCGCGGATGCCAGGACCGCGGTGTTGAGCGCGCGCCCGATCGCCAGGTCCGACTCGGTGAGCAGCTGTTCGCGCGCCTCGCCGGTGGCGACGAAGGCCAGCTTCTGGTAGATGGTCGCCAGGCGCTGGTTGACGCGCGAGTCGTCCGGCAGTTCGGCGTGCAGCGCCTCGAACGTCTCCCTCGCCCCGTTGTAGGCGCGCAGCTTGAACTGCGCCTCGCCGATCAGCCGCAACCCCTCCTGGTCCCACTCGAGCCCGAGGATTTCCTGCGCAAAGAGGCGGAGATCACCGAAGTGCTGGTTGCGGCGCGCCCGCTCCACGTCTTCGGCGAAATCGCCCGGCACCCGCACCAGGCTCTGGCGGTCGTGCGGCTTCAACGCGGGCAGCAGCTGGAAGACCGGGCTGCTCGGCGGCTCGGCGGCGAGCGTCGAGCGCAGCGCCGACGCGAGCTCCGCCACCATCGTGCCGTTCTCGCCCGCCGGATTGCCCGCCTCGTAGAGCAGGTAACGGTCGGTCTGGAGGTCGAACGGATACTTGTGGGTGGTCGCGCTGCGGATCATGAACGTATGGCGGGGCCGCAGCGCGTGCCGGATGCCGAGCTCGTAGAACACGTTCGCGTTGTGAATCGACACGTCGGCAATGACCAGGTCGGCCACCACCAGCAGGCGGAACATATCCTCGCGGATGTTGCCGGCGCGATTGATCTCGGCGGTGGTGCCGCCCACCACCTGGATGCCCAGCGTGCCGAGACGAACCAGCGCCGGCTGAATCAGCTCCCGCTCGACGCGCTCGAAGTCGATGCCTTCCTTTTCGCCGAACGGCCGGACGACGAAGACTCGCATCGGGTAGGGTCAGCTCAGGCCGCGGCCACGGCTCTCAGTAATACACCGTCACCCGGAACGAGCCCGAGTTGTCGTCCAGCGTCTCGTCGTTGACGCCGAGGAACAAGTTGCCGGAGCCGCGCACCCGGATGCCCTCCGTGTCGCTGCCGATGAAGAACGGCGCGTCGTCGCCCACGCGGCCAATCAGCGCCGCGGCCGGACGCCCGGGAATCGGCCGGCTGGGATTGCGCGGCGAGTTGTTTTCGCCCTCGGGACCATCCTGACGGTCCCGGCCCCACCGGACCCGGCCGCTCGCCTCGAAAAAGACGGTCTGCCCGTTCCGCACGTTGACGCCCGTGTCGGTCCACTGGTTGCGCGCCGTGACGTTCACCTCGCGCTCGCGCAGCCCGCGGGGCCGGCCCACGGCCGGCTCGTTGGTGCCGCGGTCGAACGCCCCGGGCCCGTCCTGATCGAGCTCGATGGTGCGCACGTCGATCTGCTCGACGCGGACGACCCGCCGCCGGTTGCCGCGGTCTTCCTCGAACTCGAACACGCCGTCGCGCAGGCCGATCAGCCGCCCCGAGAGGCGGTTGCCGTTCCGCAGGACGAGTGTGTCGGCCGAAACCACCACGGTCCAGATACCAAGGGCGCACATCGTGCCCGATACGATCCACAACCAACGCTTCATCGTTGTCCTCCCTACCCGCCTTACGCGCGAAGCGCGCCTCAGTATGGCCGAGTCGCGATCGGTCTCGCCAGCCACTCGCGCCAGCTGAGCTGGCCACGATTCTCAGGCGGTGTATCGGCCGGAAGCGTGTTGTAACCACCCCGGAAGCCTCGGGACGTCGCGCTGAAGCTGAAGAACGGCACGATCGGCTTCCGAACGCCGCGGGCCTGCTGCCAGATGCGCGCGGCCTCGCGCGCGGTCATCCGTTCGGGCCCGCCGAAGTCGGGCAGCAGGCCGCGCGGCCCCTCGTCGATCGCCCGCAGCAGCCGTGCCGCCACGTCTTCGAGGCCGACCGACTGCACGTGATACCCGGCGGGGAGCGGCATGACGAACGGCATCGCCGTGGCGGCCTTGCCGAAGAGGAAGTTCACGAACGAGTGGAACTGCGTGGCCCGGAGGATCGAATAGGGCTGGCCGCTGGCCGCCAGCGCGCGTTCCGCGGCGAGCTTGCGTGCGTAATACGGAAACGGGATGCGGTCGATTCCGACGATCGAGACGAAGACCAGGTGGCGCACGCGCGCGGCGCGGGCCGCTTCGGCGAGACGCCGGGTGCCTTCTTCGTCGGCCGCGGGATCGCCGCGCGGATCGCTGGCGGCGTGGATGATGGCGTCCATGTCGGCAACCGCCGCGGCGAGCCCCTGACCGGTCACGATGTCGGCCGTGGCCCAGCGCGGCGCGGCGGCCACGTCCGGTGCGGGCGTCCGGCTCATGGTCACCGCGCGGTGCCCGGCGGCGGTGACCGCGTGCACGACTTCCCGGCCGAGCGTGCCTGTGCCGCCGGTGACGAGCACGTTCACGGACGTTCCGTCGGCGGCGACGTGCCGGGGCCCGGCAGGCCGCGCGCCCCGGCGCGCCCCTCGCCGGCGAGCAGGTCCTCGATCGAGTCGTAGCGGTAGACTACGGTCGCGCCGTCCTTGGGCAGTCCGCCGGTGTCCGCCGTGGGGCCGTAGGTGGAGAACAACGGCTGCCCCCACATCCGCAGGTAGGCGGTCAACTGGCCGCGATGATGCGCCGAGTGCGTGAAGCGCCGCACCAGCACCCAGGCGCGCGATCGGGTGACGTCGAAGAAGGCCGTCGGCTCGAGGAACCAGGCGTCGGGCCTGGCTCGCAGCGCGTCGAGCCGGGCGGCGGACACCGCGGCATAGTGCTCGAGGAACGCGCGGCGCGTCTCCTGCGCCGGCAGCACCGGCAGCCCCGCGTCGATGCCGAGCATGTTCCGCATCCACGCGTCCTCGCTCATGCACTGGTGCACCATGTGCTCGAGCGGCGACCGGGCGCGCGGTTCCGGCCGGAATCCCATCTGGCCATCGGGAATCTGCGACCACACCGAGAGGATTTTCAAACGCTCGGTGTCGTAGGTGTCGGCGAAGAAAGAGAACGACGACATGGAGAGACAATAGCGCGAGCGAGGTGCGAGATGAGCTCATCCTTCCCGGCCGCCGGGACCGCGATCTGTGCGTGGCTACTGGCGAGCCTGGCGGTTCCGCTCGTGGCACAAGGCGTGAACCAACCGGCCGGCAAGAACGTGTCGATCGCTCAACCACGTTCAACGGCCGGAGCGCGGTGCGGCTGATCGCCGCGCCGGACGCACTCAACGGCGATTCGTACGCCATCATCAAGGACTCGTCGTTTCGTGACGGGACCATCGAAGTGGATCTGGCCGGCCAGCCGGCCGCAGGCGCGGGCGGCGGGGCGCGCGGGTTCATCGGCATCGCCTTCCGGCTGCAGGCGGATGGACGCTACGAATACATCTATCTCCGGCCGACCAACGGCCGCGCCGACGACCAAGTCCGGCGGAATCACTCCACCCAATACAGTGCGCACCCGGACTTCGATTTCGCCCGATCGCGGAAGGAGGCTCCGGAAAAGTACGAGTCGTACGTCGATCTGCAGCCCGGTGTCTGGACGAACTACAGGATCGAGGTGGAAGGCCCCAAGGCACGGCTCTACGTGCACGGGGCGGAGCAACCCGTTCTCGTCGTCAACGATCTCAAGCTCGAGCTGCGGCAAGGACAGGTGGCCCTGTGGGTCGGCCCCGGCACCGAAGGCTACTTCGCCAACCTGAAGATCACGGCCAGAGAGGACGCCACCGCAAAAAGAAACGGCCGGCGGTGTGAACCGCCGGCCGTTTTGTCGGGCCGCCTGAAGGCGGCCCCCACGACTGCCAGGTCCCGAAGCTACGTGGTGGCCTCCGGGGCGGCCGGCGCCGACGTGGCGGCAGCGCCTTCCTTGGCCACCTGCACTTTGATCGTCACCGTCACGTCGCGGTGCAGCTTGAGCGGCACCGGATGCGTGCCGATCGTCTTGATCGGCTCCGGCAGGATCAGCTTGCGGCGGTCGATCTCGAAGCCCTTGGCCTTGAGGAACTCGGCGATGTCGGCCGAGGTCACCGAGCCGTAGAGCGCATCGGTCTCGCCGACGCGCCGCGTGATCACGACGTCGATCGCCTCGATCCGCGCCGCGATGCCCGCCGCCTGCCCCTTCTCGTCGGCCTCGCGCGCTTCCATGATCTTGCGCTCGCGCTCGACGTGCCGCTTGTTGCCGTCGGTTGCCGGCAACGCCAGCTTGCGCGGCAGCAGATAGTTGCGCGCGTAGCCGGCGGCCACCTTGACGATGTCGCCGCGCTTGCCGAGGTGCTCGACGTACTGTCTGAGAATCACTTCCATGACTGCGTCTCCGTTCCGTTCCCGCCTACTCGGCCGTGTACGGGATGAGCGCCAGCTGGCGCGCCCGCATCAGCGCGACCCGCAGCTTCCGCTGGTGCAGCGCGCAAGTGCCCGAGATGCGGCGCGGCAGGATCTTCGCGCGTTCCGGCACGAAGGGGAGCAGCAGCTTCACATCCTTGTAGTTGATGTCGTCGATCTTGTCCGAGCAGAACTTGCACACCTTGCGGCGGCGGAACATCGGCCGGCGCTGGCCGTCCTTGCCCTGCGCGCCCGCGGCCCCGCGGCCGCCCTTCTTCGCGCCGAAGCTCTTTCGTCCGTTCATCGGTCCCCCCGCTCGTTGCCGATCTCAAAACGATCATCGCGGTCGTCGTCGGCGTCGCCGCGCTGCCCTTCGCCGGGCAGTCGATCGGCCGGCAGGCCGCGCGCGACGCGGCGGCGCTGCGAGGTGGCGGTCCGGCGCGCCTTCATGCGCTCGATCACGGCCTGCTGTTCGTCCACGCGGACGACGAGATGGCGGATGATCAGATCCGTCACCTTCAGGCGCCGATCGATTTCCTTCATCAGTTCGCCGGTGCCGTTGATCACTTCCAGCACGTAGGTGCCTTCCTTGTGCCGGCCGATCTCATAGGCAAGCCTGCGGCGGCCCCAGTTGTCGGTCCTCTCGATCGCGCCGCCGCCGACGCGCTGCACGATGGCTTCCACCTGAGTGTGCAGATCGGCAACCTGATCGTCGGACGCCTCTGGCGACACGACGTACACGAGCTCGTACTTTCTGGTCATGCGTCTCCTTCTGGACGTTGACTCGGTTCACGTCCGCCCGGACAGGTCTCGAGACCTGCCCCTGCGAAAGCAACCTCACGGCCGCCCGCTATCGCGGGAGGCAAGGAGTCAGTCGTTATCCGGCTCCGTGGGGTCCGGGTTGTACGCGCCCATCACCTTGTCGATGTCCGCCACGGCGAACATCTCGGCGGCGTCTGCCGCCCGGGTGATGAACGTTTCGAGATCGGCACGTTCCCCGCTCTCGAATTTCGCGAGCACGTGATCGGCGAGGTCCCGCCTGCCGTCTCCGCGCCCCACCCCCAGCCGCAGCCGGGGAAACTCTGTCGAGCCAAGGCCGGCAATCACCGACTTCAGCCCGTTGTGCCCGCCCGCCGATCCGCGGGCCCGCGCCCGCAGCCTGGTGAACGGCAGCGCCGCCTCGTCCACCACGACGAGCAGATCCGACGGGGCGATGTCGTAGTAGCGCGTCAGCGCCGCCACGGCCTCGCCGCTGCGGTTCATGTAGGTCAGCGGCTTGGCCAGCATCCACGCCGGCTCGCCAAACCGCTTCGCCACGAACGTTTCCGGCACCTGCCCCGGCGCCATCGCCCACGTGAGGTGATGGCGGCGCGCCAGCTCGTCGGCCACCATGAAGCCGACGTTGTGCCGCGTCTCGCGATATTCCTTGCCGGGGTTGCCCAGCCCGACGATCAAGCGCACGACAACCGCTACTTCTTGTCTTTCTTGTCCTTGTCGCCGCCTTCTTCTTCCTTGTCGCCCTTGCCCTTCTTGATGACCTCGGGCTCGGTCCCCGCCGCCGCCGCCGGGGCCGCGCCCTCGGCCGTCGCCGCCGCGGACTCCTCGGCCTTCGGCATCACGACGTGGACGAGCATGGTGTCGCCCTCGGTCACCGGCTTCCACTTGGCGGCGTCGCCGACGACGATGTCGCGGACGCGAATCGACTGGTGCAGCTCGAGGTCGCTGACGTCCACGTCGATGTGCTCGGGGATGTTCGCCGGCAGACACTCGACCTGAATCTCCCGGGTCACGAAGTCGAGCAGGCCGCCCTGCAGCTTCACGCCCTTGGGCTCGCCCTTGAGCGACACGGGCACCGTCACGACGATCGCCTTGTCCATCGCGAGCTGGTAGAAGTCCGCGTGGAGCAGCGCGTTCGTCACGGGGTCGCGCTGATATTCCCTCACGAGCACCTGGGTCGACGTGCCATCAAGCTTGAGCGTGATGAGCGTGTTGACGCCGGAGTCGGAGTGAAAGATCCGCATCAGCCCCTTGGGGTCGACGGTCACGGATACGCCTACAGGCGCCTTGCCGTCCTTGCTGGGGCCATACACGACGGCCGGCAGCCGGCCCGCCGCGCGGTGACGCCGCGCTTCGTTCTTGCCCGAGTCCGTCCGCTTGACCGCTTCGAGTGTCGCTTCCATTTCTCTATTCCCCTACACGAACAACGAGGACACCGAGGTCTCCTCGTGGATGTTGCGGATGGCCTGGCCGAGCAGCCGCGCCACCGAGAGCACCACGATCTTCTTGCACCGCCGCGCCGCTTCGCTGAGCGGGATCGTATTGGTCACGATCAGCTGATCGAGCGGCGACTTCTCGATGCGATCGATCGCCGGGCCCGACAGCACGCCGTGCACCGCGCACGCGAGCACCCGTTCCGCGCCCGCGTCCTTCAGGGCCTGCGCCGCCTTCTGGATCGTCCCGGCGGTGTCGATGATGTCGTCCTGCAGGATACAGGTGCGCCCCTGCACGTCGCCGATCACGTTCATCACCTCCGCCGTGCCGTCCTCGGTGCGCCGCTTGTCCACGATGGCCAGCTCGGCGTCGAGGCGCTTGGCGTAGGCGCGGGCGCGCTCGGCGCCGCCGGCGTCGGGCGACACGATGGTGAGGTTCGAATAGTTGAGGCGGGCGCAGTAGTCGATGATGACCGGCGCGGCGAACAGGTGATCGACCGGGATGTCGAAGAAGCCCTGGATCTGCGCCTTGTGCAGGTCCATCGTGAGCACCCGGTTGGTGCCCGCGGCGCTCAGCAGGTTGGCCACCAGCTTGGCGGAGATGGGCACGCGCGGCTTGTCCTTGCGGTCCTGCCGGGCGTAGCCGTAATAGGGCACGACGGCGGTGATGCGCGAGGCCGACGAGCGGCGGAACGCGTCGATCATCACCATCAGCTCCATCAGGTGCTGATCCACCGGGGTGCTCGTGGGCTGGATGATGAAGACGTCGGCGCCGCGGATGTTCTCGTCGATCTGAAACGACACCTCGCTGTCGGGAAAACGACGGAGCCGGGCCTGCCCCAGGGGCAGCCCGAGCATCTCGGCAATCTCCTTCGACAGCTGCTGGTGGGCGCTGCCCGCGAAGAGCTTCAGCTCACCGTATCCGGTGGCCACGAGTCCTTCACCGCTGAGAGGTCGTTTCATCAACGTCATCTAGTCCGCCTTCGCCAAGGCTACGGCGGACAACCTTCGCCTGGCCTGCCAACCGAAGCTCACATTGGCACGTGAGCGAAGGTTGGTTGGGGCGGGAGGATTCGAACCTCCGAATACGGGATCCAAAGTCCCGCGCCTTACCGCTTGGCCACGCCCCAGTGTGTCGGATCGTTCCGGTGACCCAGGACACACTCCTAGGTACCGCCTGGCAAGGCCAACGCAAACTCATAGTGTAGTAGAGACTTGCGGGTCCGGGCAAGCGGCGCCCGGTTTTGGCCGATTCACCGCACGGACCGGGGTTTCTGGCTGCGCGTATAGGCCCCGCGGTCGAGCGACTCCGTCAACAGCACCCGCCACCCGGCGCCGGACAGCCGGGTCACGGCGGTCACGGCGTCTTTGCGCCGCTGGAACAGTCCGAACACGGTCGACCCGCTGCCCGACATGGCGGCGGCCAGCGCCCCGGCACGGCGCAGGGCCAGCTTCATCTGGTCGATCTCCGGATGGTGCCGGGCAATCGGCGCCTCCAGGTCGTTGATCATCTGCGCGGCCCGCGACGGCCACGGGCCGGGCACGTGCTGCGGCTCGCGCGCCGGCCCGATGCCAAGATCGCGCTCCTCGTCGTACCAATTGTAGGCGTCGGCCGACGACACGCCGAAGCCGGGAATGACCAGCACGATCCAGTGGCGCGGCAGGTCGGCGAGCGGATAGACCTCGTCGCCGCGGCCGAGGCCGAGCGCCGTGCCGCCCGCGAGAAAGAACGGCACGTCGGCGCCAAGCGTCGCCGCGATGTCGGTGAGCTGCGACGGCCGCACCGGGACGCGCCACAGCTTCACGAGCGCCAGCAGCGTGGCGGCGGCGTCGGCGCTGCCGCCGCCCAGGCCGGCCTGCACCGGAATGCGTTTGTCGAGGCGAATGAGCACGTCGCGCGGCGGCCCGAGCCGGCGGATGGCGCGCCACAGGACGTCGGCCGCCTTCCACACCAGATTGCCGCCGTCGAGCGGCACGCCGGCCGTGTCGCACTCGATCGCCAGCGGGCCCGGGCGCGGCACGCAGGTGATCGTGTCGTGCAGCGCGAGCGCCTGGAACACCGTGCGGAGCTCGTGAAAGCCGTCGGGCCGCGTGCCGAGCACGCGGAGGTCCAGGTTGATCTTGGCGTGAGCCCTTGCGGCGACGGGCATCAGTCGTTAGCGGCGGACGACGCGAATCTCGAACATGCGCGGCCACAGTTTACCCGTGACGAACAGTCGATCGCGCGCCGCGTCGTAGGCGATGCCGTTCAGCACCGCATCGTGGGTGGCCAGCCCCGGCATCAGCCCCTTCAGGTCCAGCCACGCCACCACGCGGCCGGTCGCCGGCGCAATCACCGCGATCCGATCGGTCAGCCACACGTTGGCGAAGATCTCGCCCTTCACGACCTCGAGCTCGTTCAAGTCGTCCACCGCGGCCGGGCCGTCGAGCACACGCACCCGTCCGATCTCGGCGAGCGTCTGGGGATTGAGGAAGCGGAGTTCCGGCGTGCCGTCGCTCATCACCAGGCGCGAGCCGTCGTCGGCCAGCCCCCAGCCCTCGCCCTTGTAAGTGAAGGTGCGGACCTGCTTGAACGTGGCACGGTCGTAGACGAACCCGATGTTCGTCTCCCAGGTGAGCTGAATCAGCTGCGATCCCCAGGCGGCCAGCCCCTCGGCGAAGTACTGCCGCCCGATGCCCAGGCGCTGCAGGACCTTTCCGGTCTCGAGCTCCACCTTGCGCAGCGACGAGCGGCCGTTCCGGCCGGTGCTCTCGTAGAGAAAGCCGTCGCGAAACAGCAGCCCCTGGGTGAACGCCTCGGGGTCGTGCGGGAACGACCGCAGCACCTCGTGACGCCACGTCGGCGCGGTGCCCACGCGCCCGGCCGCCGGCTGGCGCGCGGCGCCGGCGAGGAGCGCGGAGGCCACCAGAGCCGCCGCGACCCGGGCGACGGTCACGGCCCGCTCCGCGGCGCGGCGTCGCGCAGCGGCCCCGCCTCGCGCAGCTCCTCGATCGTGAGCGGCTTGGTGTTCGGCGGCACGGTCACCGCAAACGCCGAGGCGTCGAGCGGCACGTTCACTTCGAGCTGGCTCACCGCCGCGGACAGCTCGACGTCCACACCGGACATCGAGCGCAGCACCACGCTGCGGGGAAAATCGCCCTGCCACATCGAGTACTGCACGTCCCACCCCTGGCGCGCGGCGGCGCGAGGCTTCCACGCGCCATCGACGCGTGTCAGGTAGAGCGTCGCGCTGCCATCCAGATCGATCGACGCCCACCCGTTCGCGTGCAGGCGGCCGCCGCGTGGCGCGGGATCCGGCATGACGCAGCCGGTGAGCATTGCGAGGAGATCGGCGGGCGCGAGCGACACGCCTGTCAACGCGCCCAGCACGTCCTCCGGGCTGGCGCCGCGCACCACGCGCTCCTCGCGCGGCAGCAGCAGCGTGGCGTCGCCGCCGCGCGCCACCAGGATGAATCCCGGCGCCCCAAAGGGCGCCACGCCCTCGAGGCGCATCGACGCCGGCCGCTCGAACCCGGCGATCACGCGCCCGCGCAGGCGCGTCTGTCCGGCGTGGCCGCTGAGCGACAGGTCGGCGGTGAGCGTGCGCGCGCCGCGGCAGGCGCGGCTCACGCCGTCGTGAACGGCTTGCAGGTCTGGGAGCGGCGACCCGGAGTCGGTGGGCAACGTCACGCGGGGGGTGGGGCCGCAGGCCGCGGCCGTCACTGCGCTCGCAACGATGCACACAGCGTGCGTCAGTCGTCGGAGCCCGGAGCGGAGCATCGGCGCGCTCCCCTATTTCCGGATCTTGCTGCGCGCGTCGTTGATCTTCTTCTGAATCTCGGCGCGATCGATGTCGCTGCCGTCGCCCTCGAGCGCGCGCGTCCAGGCATCGACCGCGTCCGGCAGGCGCCCGCGCTTGGCCAGCACGTCGCCGAGGTGATCCTGCACCTCGGAGTTGCGCGGCAGGCGGCTGGCGGCCTGTCCGAGGTACTTCTCCGCCTCGCCCAGATCGCCCTTGCGGTAGTAGGCCCAGCCAAGGCTGTCGAGGAACGCGCCGTTGTCGGGCTCGGCCACGAGCGCCTTGCGCACCAGATCGATGGCCTCGTCGAGACGGTCGCCGCGCAGCGCGAGCAGATAGCCGAGATAGTTCAGCGCGTTGGCGTTTCCCGGCTCCGCCGACAGCAGCTGGCGCAGCGCCTTCTCGGCGTCGGGAAGCCGATCCGCGTCCTTGTACATGTCCGCGAGCTGATACAAGGTGTTCGAGTCCTTGGGGAAGGCGCGCGCGGCGCCTTCGAGCACGGCCAGCCCGTCGCTGCGGCTGCCGCCATCGAACAGGGCGCGAGCCCGCAGCCGCGGGAACCGCGCGTCGTCGGGATGCTGCCGCTGCGCGTCGGCGGCCGCCGCCGCGGCACCCGCCAAGTCGTTGGCGCCGAACAGCGCGGCGATGCGCCGGGCCTTGATCTCGCGGCTCATCGGCTGCACTTCGAGCGCCTTCGTGTACGAGGAGGCGGCGTCACGGAAGCGGCCGGCCTGTTCCTGGTACTGCCCGAGCGGGGCTGCGACGCGCGGCTCGTCCTCCACGATCAGATCGAGCGTGTCGATGGCCGACGGCAGGTTCTTGTTGGCGGCGTGGGCCTGCGCCAGCGCCAGCCGCGCCTGCACCGAACCGGGGTTGAGGCTGACGACGCGATTCAGCGAGTCGACCGCTTTGGACGCCTGATCGGTCCGGAGGTAGAGACGCCCGAGGGTGAAGTGCAGGACGAGATCGCCGGTGGCCGCCCCCGCCGCCGCGCGTTCGAGGTGCGTCATCGCGTCCTTCAGGTACGTGGCGATCTCCGGCGAGTTCGCGCGCGCGCCGGTGGCGGCGTCGGCGTAGCCGGCGTACACGAGCCCGAGGGCACGGTGCGCTTCGATGTTGTCGGCGTCGATCGCTAGACCGGCTTGTGCCGCCTTTTCCGCCTCGTCGGGCTGGCTGCGACGCAGGTAGAAGGACGCAACCTGGCCACGCAGCTCGGCCGACCGCGGTGCGCTTTTCACCGCGCGATCGAACGCGGCCTGCGCGCCGGCAAAGTCGCCGGCGCCCTCGAGGCGGCGCGCCATCAGGAACTCGAAATAGGAGTCGGCGTCGGACTGCGCGAACGCGCTCGGCGCGGTGCCCGCCAGCGAGCCGACGACGAGAAGCGACGCGACCAGACGGTGCAGAGCCATCACAGCGATTTTAGCCTAACGAGGCGCCTCGGACTGTCGAGCATGCTGCGCCTCGTTAGGGCAGCGTTTACTTGCCCGCCCTCCGGGCGGGGCGACGCCTTGCTGGATGTTGAAGCCTTGCTGGATGTTATAGTCGGGTTGTCGCGGAGGTTAGATGGCACTCGATCCTGAATTGCTCGAAATTCTTGCCTGTCCGAACTGCAAGACCCCGGTGAGCCTGGTCAAGAACGACACCGCGCTCAAGTGCGGGAAGTGCCACCGTGTGTACCCCATCAAGGACGACATCCCGGTCATGCTGATCGACGAGGCCACGATCGAGTCCGAGTGAGGATCCTGCTCGTCCGGCTGCGCCTCATTGGCGACGTCGTCTTCACGACCCCGGTCATCCGCGCGCTCCGCCGCCGCTATCCGCAGGCACACCTCAGCTACCTCGTGGAACCGTCGGCGGCGCCGATCATCACCGGCAACCCCCATCTCGACGAAGTGATCGTCGCCCCCAAGCCGCGCGGGCTCGCGCGGCTGGCCGCCGACGTGCGCCTGGCGCGGTCGCTGCGCCGTGCGCGCTACGACCTGGCCATCGACCTGCACGGCGGGCCGCGCAGCGGCTGGCTCACCTGGGCCAGCGGCGCGCCGCGACGCATCGGCTACGACGTCAACGGCCGCGGCTGGATGTACACCAGCCGCGTCGCGCGGGCCCCGGACCTGCGGCCGCGCCATTCGGTGCGCAACCAGTGGGACCTGCTGACACCGCTCGGCATCGCGCCGCCGGACCCCGCGATCGACGCGGTCGAGATGGGCGACGATCCCCGGGCCGCCGCCCGGGCCGACGCGCGGCTGCGCGCGGCGGGCATCGGGCCCGAGACGCCGCTGGTGGTGATTCACGTGAGCGCCGGCAACCCGTTCCGCCGCTGGCCGGAAACCTCGTTCCAGGCCGTCACCGAGGCGCTGGTGCGGCGCGACCCCGCTCGTCGTATCCTTCTCACGTCCGGGCCGTCCGATGCCGAGGCCGCCCGTCAGATCGCGGGCCGCGCCCGCGAGGCGCTCGGCGAGCTGGCCGTGGCGGTGCCCGACCTGGGAGAGTTCGATCTGCACGAGCTGAGATCCATCATCGCGCGCGCGGCGGTCTACATCGGCGGCGACAGCGGCCCGCTGCACGTGGCCGCGACCACCGCCGTCCCCGTCGTGGCGCTGCTCGGCCCCACGCTGCCCGAGCGCTCGAAGCCGTGGCGCGACCCGCGTCACTTCGTGGAGATCCTCGATCACCAGCTGCCCTGCCGCCCCTGCCACCAGCGGGTGTGCGAGCCGGGCGACTTCCGCTGCCTTACCTGGACGTCCGCCGCTCACGTCATTCAGGCCGCCGAGCGCGCAATGGCCGCCGGCGCGGCGCACGGAGGACGCGCATGACCACGGCCACCGCCGCGATGGCGGCGCCGCAGTCGCCGCCCACGCTCGATCGCCTCGCCACCTGGCTGCTCTGGCTGTTCGTCGCGTCGCTGCAGATGTCGATTGCGGCGGCGGGCGTCCTGCTGGCCCTGCTGGTCGTGTGCTGGGTCGCGCTGCTCGTACGCGACCGCATGCGGCCGTCGGCGCCGTCATTCTTCCTGCCGCTCGTCGTCTATGCCGCGCTGACGCTGATTTCGTCGGCGTTCTCGTGGCAGCCGTGGACAAGCTTCGCCGACGACAAGCAGCTCATCTACCTCGTCGTCGTCCCCATCGTCTACGACCTCGCACGCGGCAAGCGCACGGGAACGGTGGTCGATGTCATCGTCTCGGTCGCCGCAATCGGCGCGGTCTACGGCATCGTGCAGTACGGCCTGCTGCACTTCGACAGCCTGGGCAAGCGGCCGCAGGGCATCAGTCATCACTACATGACGTTTTCGGGGTTCCTGATGCTGGGGCTGTGCGCGGCGCTCTCCCGCGTGGTGTTCGGCGCGAAAGACCGCCTCTGGCCCGCACTGGTGATCCCCGCGATCGTCGTCGCGCTCTTCCTGACGCTCGGGCGCGGCGCCTGGGTTGGCGCCTCGATCGCGGTGGCCGTGATGTTGAGCCTCAAGGACTTCCGGCTGATCGCCGCCATTCCCCTCGTCGTGGCCGTGGCGTTCGCGCTGGCGCCCGACACGGTGACGCGGCGCATGACGTCGGTCTTCGACCTCAAGGACCCGAGCAACCGCGACCGCGTGTCGATGCTGCAGACCGGCGTGGCGATGACTCGCGCGCATCCGCTCACCGGCGTCGGCCCCAACATGGTGGAGAAGGTCTATGTGCAGTACCGCGCGCCGGGCGCGGTGGAACCGGTGAACCAGCACCTGCACAACGTGCCGATGCAGATTGCCGCCGAGCGCGGCATTCCGGCCCTCGGCGTCTTCATCTGGTTCGTGATTCGCCTCGGGCGTTCGTTCATCCGGATGTTCCGCGCCGGCGACAACCGCGTGCTCGCCGCCACCGGCATCGCCTCGCTCGTGGCCATGCTCGCCGCGGGGATGTTCGAGTACAACTTCGGGGATTCTGAATTCCTGATGTTGTTCCTGGTGCTGATCACGCTGCCGTTCGCGGCGATGAGACCGGAGCCGCCATCGGCAGCGGCGCAGCACCACTGAGGCGGAGTGGGTCAGAGTGAGCGGAGTAGGGAACGCTAGCCGCTGAGTCTGTAGTTCACCAGCACGTTCCAAATTCGCGTCGCAAGGCTCTCCACCGGAACCCTGAGCGCGGCAACGTCGAAGCCGGACATTCGAGAAAACTCTTCCCCCAATATTGCGGCGACGTCATCGACGTCGTACGCACCGAGTAAACGCGACAATACGGCCGCAGTCTCGGAGTCGTAGTCGTCGTCCGATCCGGCGTGGAGCAGACCCAGCGGATCCGCCTGCCGCATCGCCTTGGCTACGGCATTCGCCAGCTCGACATGCTGCGCCAGCTCCGGATCGGACGTCATGTTTCCTGGCCCCCTGCGGTGCGACGGCGCCGCTCTGGGTGGTAATTGCCGATCGCGATACCCGTACGGTTTGCCCGAGAGCGGCGCGCGCGTGGGCAATTGGCCGTGATGGCGGTTCGAGTAAGGACGACGGCACCGAGACCCTGACAGTACGTCTTGGGCAGCGCAGGCAGAAGACGCTCCACCGTTGTCCGGAACCACGCGGGCTCGGTGTCGCCGGTGTGTTCTGAACGAACAGGAGTGCGTGCTTTCCCTTCCCCGCCCACCCCGCCCACTCTGCCTACTCCGCCTCCACCATCCAGGCGCCGCCTCAGTGTCTGAAATGGCGGCGCCCGGTAAACACCATGGCGAGGCCGTGCTCGTCCGCCGCGGCGATCACTTCCGGGTCCTTCACCGACCCGCCGGTCTGCACCACCGCGGTGGCCCCCGCCGCCGCAATCGCGTCGAGCCCGTCGCGGAACGGGATGAACGCGTCCGACGCCGCCGCCGATCCGCGCAGGAAGTCCGGGCCGTGCGCCGCGGCTTTCAAGCGTGCCACGTTCACGGAGTCCACGCGGCTCATCTGACCGGCGCCGATCGCCAGCGTCCGGTCCGCGGCGGTGAAGATGACGGTGTTGGACTTCACGTGCGCGCAGATCCGCCAGGCGAACCGCAACGCCGTCCACTCCTCCGCGGTCGGCTGCCGCTTCGTCACCACCTGCAGGCCGGCGGAGGGCCACGGCGCCGCGGCCTCGACGACGCGATCGCGCGCCTGCAGCAGCACCGCGCCGAGAATCGACCGCAGCTCGCGGCCCGCGTCGGCCCGCAGGCGCGAGAAGTCGGCCGTGACCACGCGCATCTGCGCCTTCTTCGCCAGGATCGCCCGCGCCTCGCCGGCCACCGACGGCGCAATCACCGCGTCGAGTTTCGTGGACACGAGCGCCGCGGCCACCTCGGCGTCGAGCGGCCGGTTGAGCGCGACGATGCCGCCGAACGCCGACAGCGGATCGGCCTCGCGGGCGCGGACGTAGGCGTCGGCGGCGCTGCTGCCGGTGGCGGCGCCGCACGGATTGGTGTGCTTGATGACCGCGGCCGCCGGCTCGTCGAACTCGAGCACGATGCGCGCGGCGGCGTCGAGATCGAGCAGGTTCGTGTACGACAGCTCCTTGCCTTGCAGCACGGCGGCGTCGCCGAGCGCGGTGCGCGGCTCCTCGGCGTACCACGCCGACGCCTGGTGCGGGTTCTCGCCGTAGCGCAGGTCCCGCACCTTCTCCAGCGCCACCGTCATCCGCGCCGGCGCCGTCTGGACCGACAGCGCGCTGGGCGGCCTGCGCGTGAACGTCCCGCCCTCCACCGACACCTCGCCGAGAGCCGCGGCGATGGCCGTGTCGTAGGCCCCGGTGTGCGCGAACGCCTTGCAGGCGAGCGCGAAGCGGAACGCCGTCATCGGGCCGCCGGGACGGTCCAGCTCGTCCAGAACCGCGGCATAGTCCGCCGGCGACACCACCACGAGCACGTCGGCGAAGTTCTTGGCCGCACCGCGGACCAGGCTCGGACCGCCGATGTCGATCTCCTCGACCAGCCCCTCGAAGGGGGTGGCCGGGTTGGCGGCTGCGGCGGCAAAGGGATAGAGGTTCACCACGACGACGTCGATCAGGGCGATGTCGTGCTGGCGCGCGGCCTCGAGGTGCGACGCCACCGCGCGGCGCGCCAGGATGCCGCCGTGGATGCGCGGGTGCAGCGTCTTGACCCGGCCGTCCATCATCTCCGGGAACCCGGTGACGTCGGACACGTTCAGCACCGCTAACCCGTTCTCTTGAAGGGCCTTGGCGGTGCCGCCGGTCGAAACCAG
Source organism: Vicinamibacterales bacterium (assembly GCA_035646375.1). GTDB lineage: Bacteria > Acidobacteriota > Vicinamibacteria > Vicinamibacterales > UBA2999 > DASYRM01. Next base: position 484 of record DASRPM010000234.1, on the reverse strand, counting down.
CTCGAACCCCCGGGCGGCGAGCCCGCGGGCGAACGGGACGAGGCCCGTTTTGTCGGACACACTGATGAGTGCTCGCGGCATGCGATTGGAAACTAGAGGGTTAGCTTGACAGGGACCAGTCTGGTCCGTAGGATCATGCCTGCGTTACGGGGGTAATCCTGCAACGTCGTAGCCGAGGCCGCGTTAGTACTCGCGGTCTTTTTTTGTGCCTCGAAGCCGTCTGGTTCGTCGGGCACTCGGTCCAGCGGGACGTCCGGTCGCCGGCGCCACCGCCTAGCAAGTAGGGAAGAACGATGCGTATTACAGGCAAGGTCAAGTGGTTCAACAACGCCAAGGGCTATGGGTTCATCGAGCGTGAAGGCGGAAGCGACGTGTTCGTGCACTACTCCGCTATCACGGGCAACGGCTTCCGCTCCCTCGAAGAGGGCCAGGCGGTTGAGTTCGAGATCGTCGACGGCCCGAAGGGCCCGCAGGCCGGAAACGT
>DASRPM010000233.1:0-9098 GCA_035646375.1 Vicinamibacterales bacterium | reverse complement strand
CGAGCTCGCGGCGCGGCTCCCATCCGCCCACGCCCGTCAGGACGACCTGGCGCGCGACGCGGAGTCCCTCGGCGGACTCCCCTTCGGGACGACCCGACGTTCCCCCGTCCTCGCCGGCGGGCATTGAAGGAGTTTTTTCATGGCTTCCGAGGCGGCTCTCTACGAAGAGGAGCTGGCCGGCGGCACGCACTGGTCGTTCGTCCTGCGCCGCGGCACCGTCCTGCGACTGACCGACGTCACCGGCGGCGCCAACGTCGGCATGCTCTTCTACAACCCGGCCAACCCGCTCGAGCGCTACAACATGCCCGACACGCTCAAGGCGCAGCACATCGCCCGCCTGACCAGCGGGTTCGTCCTCTACTCGGACATGGGCCGGGTGCTGTGCTCGATCACCGACGATACAGTGGGCTGGCACGACCCGCTGAGCGGCTGCGGCAACGCCGCCCAGGCACGCGGCAAATACGGCGACCTCCGCTATCAGGACATGCAGAACCAGTACGTCAAGAACGCCTACGACGCGTTCGTGATCGAGCTGGCGAAGTACGGGATGACCGCGCGCGACTTTCCCGCGCCCGTGAACTTCTTCAGCAAGGTCGTGGTGGACGATCGCGGCGCGATGACGTTCGTGCGCGGCCACTCGCCGGCGGGCGCCGCCGTGGAGCTGCGGGCCGAGATGAACGTGCTGGTGATCTTGAACACCTGCCAGCACCCGCTCGATCCCAATCCGAGCTACGACCCGAAGCCGGTGGCGCTGTCGGTACGCCGCGTGCCGCCGCCGGGCGCGGACGACCCCTGCCGGACCTCGCGGCCCGAGAACGGGCGCGGGTTCACGCTGACGGAGCGGTATTTTCTATGAGCCTCTGGCCTCTAGCCCCTAGCCTCTGGGCAAGAGGCGAAAGGCCAAAGGCCAAAGGCCAAAGGCTAAAGGTTCTATGTTGACCGGGAGCGCGCTCGATCCGTCCACCGCCTTCTACAACGCCACCGTCCTGGCGGGCGAGCCCTGGATGCAGGAGATCCGCAAGGGGCAGACCCTGCGCATCCTCGATCTCGAGGGCAACCAGGCGGCCGATACGCTGTTCTACAACGCGCACGACTACGAAGACCGCTACTCGGCGCAGGACACCATTCGCGAGCAGGGCAACATCTATCTCACGACGGGCACGAAGCTGCGGTCGCTCAAGGGGCACACGCTGCTGACGATCGTCGCCGACACCTGCGGCCGCCACGACACGCTGGGCGGCGCCTGCGCCACCGAGAGCAACATGGTGCGCTACGCGCTCGAGAAGCGGCACATGCACGCCTGCCGGCAAAGCTTCGTGAAGGCGATCACCGAATGGGGCCGCGGCCTGGAGAAGCGCGACATCGGCCACAACATCAACTTCTTCATGAACGTGCCGGTGACGCCCGAAGGGCGGTTGACGTTCGAGGACGGCGTGTCGGCGCCCGGGAAGTACGTGGAGATGCGCGCCGAGATGGACGTGCTGGCGCTCGTCAGCAACTGCCCTCAGCTGAACAATCCCTGCAACGCCTACAACCCGACGCCGATCCGCGTGCTCGTCTGGGATTGATGTTCTCGAAGGTTCTCATCGCCAACCGCGGCGCCATCGCCTGCCGGATCATCCGGACGCTGCGGCGGATGGGCGTGTCGCCGGTGGCGGTCTACTCGGACGCCGATCGGCACGCCGCCCACGTGGCCCAGGCCGACGCCGCCGTGCGGCTCGGGCCGCCGGCCGCGGTGGAGAGCTACCTGCAGCAGGACGCGATCATCGACGCTGCGCGCCGCACCGGCGCGCAGGCGATCCATCCGGGCTACGGGTTCCTGAGCGAGAACGCCGGATTTGTCGAGGCCTGCGAACGCGCCGGCATCGTGTTCCTCGGGCCGACGCCGGCGCAGATGCGCGCCCTCGGCCTCAAGCACACGGCGCGCGAGATTGCCGAACGCGAAGGCGCGCCGCTGCTGACCGGCACCGGCCTGCTGATCGACGAGGAGCACGCGCTGGCCGAGGCCGGGCGCTGCGGCTACCCGGTAATCCTCAAGAGCACGGCCGGTGGCGGCGGCATCGGCATGCGCGTGTGCCGCTCGGCGGCGGAGCTGTCGCAGCACTTCGCCGCCGTCGCGCGGCTCGGCGCCGCCAACTTCGGTCAGGGCGGCGTGTACCTCGAGCGGTTCGTCGAGCGGGCCCGCCACGTCGAGGTGCAGATCTTCGGCGACGGCGCGGGCCACGTCGTGGCACTGGGCGAGCGCGACTGCTCGGCGCAGCGCCGCAATCAGAAGGTGGTGGAAGAGACGCCCGCCCCGGGGTTGCGCGACGACGTGCGCCAGCGGTTGTGGGACACCGCCGAGATGCTGGCGCGCGCGGTGCGCTACCGCTCGGCCGGCACCGTGGAGTTTCTCTACGACGCGGACCGCGAGGACTTCTTCTTCCTCGAGGTGAACACGCGGCTGCAAGTGGAGCACGGCGTCACCGAAGAAGTGACCGGCGTGGACATCGTGGAGTGGATGGTGCGCCTGGGCGCCGGCACGCTGCCGCCGATCGAGACGCTGCGGGTCGCGCCGTCGGGCGCCTCGATTCAGGTGCGGGTGTACGCCGAGGACGCGGCGCACGACTTCCGCCCGAGCACGGGGCAGCTCACCGAGGTGCAACTGCCGCCGGGCGTGCGCTGCGACACCTGGGTGGAGCGGGGCACCGAGGTGACGCCGTTCTACGACCCGATGCTCGCCAAGATCATCGTGCGCGGCGCCACCCGTGACGAGGCCATCGCGAATCTCGAGACTGCGCTTGCCGGCGCCTCGTTCGCCGGGCTCGAGACCAACCTCGACTACCTGCGGCAGATCGTGGCCGAGCGCGAGTTCCGCGCCGGCGGCTTTCCCACCAGCTTCCTGAGCCGCGTGCGCTACCGGCCGCGCGCCTTCGAGGTGCTCGATCCGGGGATGCAGACGACCGTGCAGGACTATCCGGGCCGCACCGGGTTCTGGCACGTGGGCGTGCCGCCGTCGGGACCGATGGACGCCCTCGCCTTCAGGCTGGTCAACCGCCTGGTCGGCAACGGCGACGGGGCGGCCGGGCTCGAGTGCACGATGACCGGCCCGCGGCTGCGCTTCTTCAGCGACGCCGTCATCGCGCTCGGCGGGGCCGACATGAAGGCGAAGCTCGATGGCGTGCCCGTCGAGCGCTGGCGCGCGATTGAGGTGAAGGCCGGGTCGGAGCTGCGGCTTGGCGCCGCGGTGGGACCGGGCGCGCGCGCGTACATCGCCGTGCGCGGCGGGCTCGACGTGCCGGCGTATCTCGGCAGCCGCGCCACGTTCATCCTCGGCAAGTTCGGCGGCCACGCGGGTCGCGTGCTGCGGATGGGCGACATGCTCCGCTGGCACGCAGACGACGCGTACGTGGCACCGGGTCTTCAGACCCGATCACCGGCGTTGTCGGTGCCGCTTCCCGACGCACTCACGCCCTCGTACTCCCACGAGTGGGAGATCGGCGTGCTCTACGGGCCGCACGGCGCGCCCGACTTCTTCACCGATGGCGACATCGCCACGCTCTTCGCGGCCTCGTGGAAGGTCCACTACAACTCCGATCGCACCGGCGTCCGGCTGATCGGCCCGCGCCCCGCGTGGGCGCGGCGCGACGGCGGGGAAGCCGGGCTGCACCCGTCGAACCTGCACGACAACGCCTACGCGATCGGCGCGATGGATTTCACCGGCGACATGCCGATCCTGCTCGGCCCCGACGGCCCGAGCCTCGGCGGCTTCGTGTGCCCGGCCGTGATCGCGCAGGCGGAGCTGTGGAAGATGGGGCAGGTGCGCGCGGGCGACACCGTCCGCTTCCGCCTGATCACCAACGCGCAGGCCACGCGCATGGAGCGCGAGCTCGACGCGGCGATCGCGACGCTCGGCGGCAGGCTCCCGCAGCCCGTGCAGGAGCGGCCCGATCCCGCCGTGTTGTTGCGCAGCGGCTCCACCGTCCATCGCGCGGCGGGCGACCGCTACCTGCTGGTGGAGACCGGTCCCAACGAGCTGAGCCTCGACATGCGCGTGCGCATTCACGCGCTCGAGCAGCTGCTGCGGGAGCGGCGCCTTAGCGGCATCGTGGACGTGACGCCGGGCATCCGCTCGCTGCAGATCCACTACGACAGCCGCGTGCTGCGCCGCGAGGGGCTGATGGAGGCGCTCGAGGACTGCGAGCGCGCGCTGCCCACGCTCGACGACATCACCATCCCGAGCCGCGTGGTGCACCTGCCGCTGTCGTGGGAGGACCCGGCGACGCTGCTGGCGATCGAGAAGTACATGCAGTCGGTGCGGGCCGACGCGCCGTGGTGCCCCAGCAACACCGAGTTCATCCGCCGCATCAACGGCCTCGACTCGATCGAGGACGTCCGCCAGATCGTCTACGGCGCCGACTATCTGGTGCTCGGGCTCGGCGACGTCTACCTGGGTGCGCCCGTGGCGACGCCGGTGGATCCGAGGCACCGGCTGGTGACCACGAAGTACAACCCGGCGCGCACGTGGACCGCCGAGAACTCCGTGGGCATCGGCGGGGCGTACCTCTGCGTGTACGGGATGGAGGGCCCAGGCGGCTATCAGTTCGTCGGACGCACGGTGCAGATGTGGAACACGCATCGCACCACGGCGGCGTTCGAGCCCGGGTCGCCGTGGCTGCTGCGCTTCTTCGACCGCATCCGCTTCCACCCGGTGTCGGCGGCGGGGCTGCTCGAGATGCGCGACGCGTTCCCGCACGGGAAGTACAACGTCGCGATCGAGCCGCAGACGTTCAGCATGCGCGACTACCGCGCGTTCCTTGCCTCGATCGCCCCCGAGGCGCGCGCGGCCAAGCAGCGCCAGCAGGCGGCCTTCGAGGCGGAGCGCGAGCGGTGGGCCGCCGCGGGGCAGCCGGCCTTCGTGGAGCCGGCCGACGATCTGCCGCCCCCTCCCACGGCCGACGTGCCCGAGGGGTGCGAGGCGGTGCGCTCACCGATGACGGCCAGTGTGTGGCACGTGGCCGTGGAGCCCGGCCAGCGCGTGGAGGCCGGGCAGCGGATTCTCGTGCTCGAGGCGATGAAGATGGAAGTGGAGATCACCGCGCACACCGAAGGCGTCGTGGAGCTGGTGCACTGCACGAAGGGTGCGATGGTCACCGCCGGCCAGAATCTGGCCACTGTGAGGGTCGATGGCTGATTACAGCAACGCCATTGCGGTCATCTTCGACCACATCGAGGCCGAGGGGCTGAACCCGGTCTGGATCGCGCTGGCCGATCGCGACGCGGTCCTGCAGCGCGCCAGGGACATCGACGCGGCGCTGCCGCTTGCCGGCGTGCCGTTTGCCGTCAAGGACAACATCGACGTGGCCGGGATGCCGACGACCGCCGGCTGCCCCGCGTACTCGTATGCGCCGGCGCGCACGGCCACCGTGGTGCAGCGTCTGCTCGACGCCGGCGCCATCCTGATCGGCAAGACCAACCTCGATCAGTTCGCGACCGGCCTCGTGGGCGTGCGGTCGCCGTACGGCGCGTGCGCGAGCGTGTTCGACGAGCGCTACATCTCGGGCGGCTCGAGCTCGGGGTCGGCCGTCGCCGTGGCCAAGGGGCTGGTGGCGTTTGCGCTCGGCACCGACACCGCCGGGTCAGGTCGTGTGCCGGCCGCGTTCAACAACCTCGTGGGTCTCAAGCCGACGCGCGGCCTGCTCAGCACCGCTGGCGTCGTGCCCGCGTGCCGCTCGCTCGACTGCGTGTCGATCTTTGCCGCCGACGCCGCGCTGGCCGAGCGCGTGTGGCGCGTCGCGCAGGGGTTCGACGCCGCGGATCCGTTTTCGAGGACCACAGTGTCTGGCGCGGACGCGGCGCCGTGGCTGCCCGGTCCGTTCCGTTTCGGTGTGCCGCGCGACGAGGATCTGGAGTTCTTCGGCGATCCCGACAGCCCGGCTCTCTACAAAGCCGCTATCGCGCGGCTCGAAGCTGTCGGGGGCATCAGCGTCACGGTCGACTTCGCACCGTTCCGCGAGGCGGCGGCGCTGTTGTACTCCGGGCCCTGGGTGGCCGAGCGGTACGCGGCGGTCGGTGAGTTCGCGGATGCGCACCCGGATGCCATGCATCCAGTCGTCGGCCAGATCATCCGCGGCGCGGCCTCGAAGTCGGCCGCCGACGCCTACTGCGGCTTGTATCGGCTCGAGGAGCTGAAGAAGGCGGCGGCCGAACAGTGGGCCGGCATCGACATCCTGCTGCTGCCGACGGCCGGGACGATCTACACGAAGGCCGCCGTCGAGGCCGATCCGATTCAGCTGAACACGAACCTCGGGTACTACACGAACTTCGTGAACCTGATGGACCTGGCGGCGGTGGCCGTGCCCGCGGGGTTCCGCCGCGATGGCCTGCCGTTTGGTGTCTCGCTGATCGGTCCGGCGTTCTCGGACGCGGCGCTGCTGGCGCTGGCGTCTCGCTATGCAGGCGAAGCCGCCGGCGCGAGGGGCGAGGCGCCGGGCTGCATCAACGTCGCCGTCGTGGGCGCGCACCTCGCGGGGCAGCCGCTCAATCGCCAGCTCACCGAGCGCGGCGCGCGCCTGGTGCAGTCGTGCCGCACCTCGCCGGAGTACCGCTTCTACGCGCTCGCCAACACCATGCCGCCCAAGCCCGGGCTGGTGCGCGAGCCGGGCTTCGACGGTCCCGGGATTGCGCTCGAGATCTGGGCCGTGCCGTCGCATCACTTCGGAAGCTTCGTGGCCGGCGTGCCGCCGCCGCTTGGCATCGGCAGCGTGCAGCTCGATACCGGCGAGTGGGTGAAGGGATTCATCTGCGAGCCCGCGGCCCTCGCGGGCGCCGCCGAGATCACCGCCTTCGGCGGCTGGAAGAACTACCTCGCCAACGCCACCGTTCGTACGTAGCAGCCGGTCTTCAGACCGGCGCATAGTTCGAGTTCCAGACGGGGCCTCTTCCGCCCGTATACTCTGCGTCCATCAGGTATTTGGCGAGCGTGTCTAGAGCTGCGATGCCGGAGTTGTGCGGCAAGCCCGGGTCCGGACTCGCAGCTCGATACTAGTCAGACCGACACGGATCTTTCGTTACCCTCGCCAGGCGGTGAACGACATGGACCATGAGCTCGAACATTACCGGAAAGTCGTCCGTGATGAATGGACCGATGGTGACACTGTCGCCGGATGGGCGCGCTGGCACGCGAAGATCACAGCGCAGCAGGTCAACATGCGCGAGACGCTCATTCAGTCTGCGTGTCTCGAGCCCGGAATGCGTGTGCTCGACCTGGCGTGCGGAACGGGCGACCCTGCTCTCGAGATTGCCCGCAGGGTCGGACCCAACGGGCGCGTCACCGCCACGGATCTCAGTCCACAGATGCTGGACGAGTGCAGAAGGAACGCGTCTGCAGCGGGAATCGCCAACATGGACTTTGCCGTCGCGGATGCCGAGAATCTGCGGTTTGGTCCGAAGAGCTTTGATCGTGTGACCTCACGCCTTGGTGTGATGTACTTCGTCGATGTGCAGCGCGCGCTAGCCGGAATCAAGCGCGTGCTGGCACCAGAGGGAATCGTCACATTGCAGGTCTGGGGCCCGCCCGACGAGAGCCCGTACTTCATGAATGCCGTGGGTCCATTTGCGCGGCGGCTCTCTCCGCCTCCACCGCCTGCCGACGCGCCGACCCCCCTGCGCTTCGCGCCTCCAGGGAAACTCGTCGATGCGCTCACCGCCGCTGGATTTCGCGACACGCGCGAGGATCGCGACAGCATGGTGCTGCCATGGCCGGGCTCGCCGAACGAGCTCTGGCAGCACCTTTATGACATCGCGATTCCGCTCCGGCCGCTTTTCGACGGACTGTCCGGCGACGAGCGCTCGGCGGCGATCGGCGAGTCGGTCGCGGGCTACGCCAAGTACTATGACGGCAAGACCGTGAACGTGCCCGCGTCGATTGTCACGGTGTCCGCGCGCACCTGAGGCTCGTTGTCGTAGCTGTGGCTAGGTCGTGCCGCGACGAGGCCGCGAATTCCTGTTCGAATGGTGGGAGTCAATTCGCTCGCCTGCACCCTGAGCTACGAGGGGTTCGTGACGAATGTGCTCGTGGCCCGCGTACGTGGTTGCGGGTCTTTAGACCCACCTCTTAGTCGGGCACATCTGAAGATGTGCCCCTACGAAAACGATCACAAGGTTAAGGTCCAAGGCCTAAGGTCCAAGGCCGACAAGTATCACGGCGTCCAGATGCGCGACGGACCGGCGCCCGCGAGCGTCAGCATCAGCTCGTTCAAGCGCTTCACGAAGCTGGCCGGGTCCTCGAGATGTCCGCCCTCGGCCAACGTCGCCTGGTCGAACAGGATGTGGCTCCAGTCGGCAAACCGCGCGTCGTCGGTCTCCTGCTTCAGCCGCTCGACGATCGGGTGCGACGGGTTGATCTCGAGAATCGGCTTCGACGACGGCACCTGCTGGCCGGCCGCCTTGAGCATCCGCTCCAGGTGCGTGCTCATCCCGAACTCGTCGCTCACCAGACACGCGGGCGAGTCCGTGAGCCGGTGCGTCACGCGCACGCCGCTGGCGCGATCGCCCAACGCCTTCTGCATGCGCTCGAGCAGCGCGCCCTGTTCGCCAGACGGCTGGTTCTCTTCCGGCTTCGGCGCCTCGCCGCCGATCTTGCTCAGGTCCAGCCCGCCCTTGGCCACCGACTGCAGCGGCTTGCCCTCGAACTCGGTGAGCGACGACACCACCCACTCGTCCACGCGGTCGTGGAGCAGCAGCACTTCGACGCCCAGCTTTCGGAAGATCTCCAGGTGCGGGCTGTTCTTGGCCGCCGCATAGCTGTCGGCGGTGATGTAGTAGATCGCCTCCTGGCCTTCCTTCATCCGGCCGACATACGTGGCGAGCGACACCGTCTGGGCGTCCGACTCCTCGCGCGTGGACGTGAAGCGCAGCAGCTTCGCGATCCGTTCCGTGTTCGATGGGTCCTCGGGGATGCCTTCCTTGACCACGCGGCCGAACGCCGTCCAGAAGGTGGCGTACTTCTCGGGCTGCTTGTCGCCGAGCTCTTCGAGCATCCGCAGCACGCGCTTCACGGCCTCGGTGCGGATCGCCTGCACGTCGCGCGACTGCTGCAGGATCTCGCGCGAGACGTT
>DASRPM010000232.1:0-5915 GCA_035646375.1 Vicinamibacterales bacterium | reverse complement strand
TTCCTGAAGTCGAAGATGTACCGCAACGACCGGGTGCTGGTGACGTGTTCGGATTGTCACGACATGCACGGCAACACACCCAATCCACGCTGGGTCATTCATGACGCCAACAATCCCGCGTCCCCGCTCTGCCAGCGCTGTCACCAGGTGGATGTGCAATCTCACATGGAGACGAAGCTGAACGGAAAGATGAAGGGTGCGCGGACGCGCTGCATCGATTGCCATATGCCCGGGACTGCCAACACGGGCGGGATTGCCGGAGACTTCGGCCGCATGATCAAGACCCCTCCTTATGCCAACGCGCAGGAGGAGGAGGACAACGCCTACTGGCAGGGTCCCTTGAAGTCCCATGTCTTTGACGTCCCACTCAAGACGAACGTGGGCGTCGACGGCGTGGCGCCCGGACGGGCGATGCCGATACCCTACACGTCCGCCTGCGGGGCCTGCCACGTGGTGGCAGAGCTGCCGTTCAAATAGCCCGGCGGCCTTACTGTTCCACCCGCTCTTTCGCGGTCGTTCACACTTATTGGAAGTGTTACGGCCGCGTCGTTGACAACGCCCCGGCCGGCCTTCTATGCTGATGAGGCTTCAGTAATGGCGTTTCACCTGTCCACCTGTCGGGCCTTCTGCGCGTGCACCACGTGTCGGTGCGCGTGTATCCAGCCGACGGCAGGCAGGTGAGGCCTTAGCGATCTCGTAGTTCCACCCTCCGCTTCAGTCCCTCCCACACCCTGTCGTTCGGCAGCACCCTCGCAAGCGGTGAGTGTGCGGCGTCGTCTGCCGCACGGTCATGGACGAACAGGAAGGTCTGGAGGTCGTGGTGAGGAACTGGTTTGGGATTCTGGCGGTGCTGGCGATCGTTGCTCCCGGGAGCGCGTTGGCCCAGGGCTCGCCCGCCGTAGCTTCAGCGAAGGTGGGCACCGCGTCGGTCAAGGGGCTGGTCAAGGACTCGTCTGGCGCGTCCATTCCCGGCGCCCTGGTGCGGGTGGTCAACGAAAGCGGCTCCACCGTGGAGTCCGTCACCGACGGTGAAGGGGTGTTTGCCGCCGCCTCGCTGGCCGTGGGCGCCTACCGCGTCGAGGCGTCGCTCGACGGCTTCGAAACGGCTGTCCGCCGCGTCACGCTCGAGGCCAATCAGGTCGTGGACGTGGACCTGACGCTGGCGCCAGCCGGCATCACCGAGGGCGTCGTGGTCACGGCGCGCCGCAGCGAAGAAGTGGCGCAGGAAGTGCCGATTCCGCTCTCCGTGGTCAGCGGCAGGCTGATGGCCGAATCCGGCGCGTTCAACGTGAACCGGCTGAAGGAGATGATCCCGACGGTCCAGTTTTACTCGACCAACCCGCGCAACTCCTCGATCAACATTCGCGGCCTCGGCGCGCCGTTCGGTCTCACCAACGACGGCATCGAGCCGGGTGTGGGCCTCTACATCGACGGCGTGTTCTACGCGCGGCCGGCGTCGGCGTCGCTCGACTTCGTGGACGTCGAACGCATCGAAGTGCTGCGCGGCCCGCAGGGGACGCTGTTCGGCAAGAACACCACGGCGGGCGCCATCAACGTGACCACGCGCAAGCCGACGTTCCGGCCGGAAAGCGAGTTCGAGGTGAACTACGGCAGCCTCGACTTCGTGCAGGCCAAGGCCTCCGTGTCGGGCCGGCTCTTCAGCGAGAAGGTCGCCGGCCGGCTCTCGTTCTCGGGCACGCAGCGCGACGGCACGATTGCCAACCTGAAGACCGGCAGCATCGTGAACGACCTCGACAACGCCGGCCTGCGCGGATCGCTGCTGTTCGTGCCGACGGAGAAGGTGGTCATCACGGCCGCCGTCGATCACACGCGCCAGCGGCCGCAGGGCTACACGCAGGTGGTGGCCGGGGTGGCGCCGACGCTTCGCCCCGCCAATCGTCAGTGGGCGCAGATCGCCTCGGATCTCAACTACGCGCCGCCCAGCTACAACGCGTTCGACCGCGTGACCGACGTGGACACGGCACTGCGCTCCTACCAGGATCTTGGCGGCGCCACGTTCAACGTCGACTTCGGTCTGGGTAGCGGCCGCCTGACGTCCACCACGTCGCGCCGTTACTGGGGCTGGAACCCCTCGAACGACCGCGACTTCACCGGCCTGCCGGTGACGTCGGTCTCCGCGGCGCCGTCCAACCAGGTGCAGTGGACCCAGGAAGTGCGCTGGGCCGGTGATCTGTCGCGCAAGGTGAACCTGGTGGTCGGCGGCTTCGGCTTCCACCAGTCGCTCGACTCCGATCCGTCGTTCCGTCAGGAACAGGGCTCGGCCGCGGCGCGGGTGCTGCTCGCGCCGAGCGCCAATGCCGCCACGCCCGGCCTGCTCGACGGCTACGGCTACGACCAGTACGTCCGGTTCCGCAACGTCAGCGCCGCGCTCTTCGGCCAGGTGGCGTGGGAGGTCACCAGCCGGCTGCGGCTGCTGCCGGGGCTGCGGTTCAACTACGACCAGAAGAGCGTGATCTTCGACCAGCAGGTCTACGGCGGTCTGCAGACGACTGACCCGGCCCTGGTCGCGTTGCAGCTCTCGGTGCTCGCGCCGCAGAACTACGCGGCCGACGTGGACGACAACAACCTGTCGGGACAGTTCACCGCGGCCTACAAGGTGACGAGCAAGGTCAACGCGTATTCGACCTATTCGACCAGCTTCAAGTCGGTGGGCCTGAATCTGAACGGCGTCCCGACCGACGCGGTCGGCCGGCCGGTGCTGTCGGCCGCGACGGTGAAGCCGGAGGACGTGAAGCACTTCGAAGTTGGCGTGAAGACCGAGCCCTTCCGCAACGTGACGGCCAACGTCGCGCTCTACAACACGGGTATCCAGGACTTCCAGACGCAGGTCGTGAACGCGAGCGTGGGCGTGCTGCGCGGGTATCTCGCCAACGCCGAGGAGGCGCGGGTGCGCGGCATCGAGTTCGACAGCTCGGCGCGCGTGGGCCGCAACGTCACGTTCTACGGCGCGGCCGCCTACACGGACGCGCGCTACGTCTCGTTCACGGACGCGCCGCCGCCGCTCGAGGAGACGGGCGGCCCGCAGGTGAAGGACGTCTCGGGCTCGGTGCTGCCCGGTATCTCGAAGTGGGCGGTCTCGTTCGGGGGCGAGTACGCGCGCGACGCGCGTGTGGCCGGCTCTCAGGGGCAGGTCTTCGGCGCGTTCGACACGAGCTACCGCTCCGACTTCTCCTCGAGTTCGAGTGCGTCGCGCTACCTCGTGGTGGACGGCTACTCGCTCGTGAACGCGCGCGCCGGCTTCCGCTGGAACGACGGCTGGTCGGTCACCGTCTGGGCGCGGAACCTGCTCGACAAGAATTACTACGAGCTGCTCACCGCGGCCCCCGGCAACTCGGGTCTCTACGTCGGCCAGGTCGGCGACGAGCGCACGGTGGGGCTGACGCTGCGCTTCGGTTTCAAGAAGGGCTAATCGCGACGGGGCTCCGGTTCACCGGAGCCCCTCGTCTTCTCCTTCACGCACGAGTCCATCGCGGTCACCTGCGGCTTCGTAGACCGTCGTCCCACCGTTGCTCAGCGGTAGTCATTCTCCTCGAGGACGATCACCCAGGCACGGCGTTCGGCGATCTTGCCGTCACGCATCACAAACACCTCGGCCATGGACATGCGCATCTCTCCGCCCGCGGCGCGCCTGGCCGCACCAGTGAGCTCCGCCATGACGACGTCGCCCTGCTCGATCATGCGAACGACCTCGAGCCGGGGAGGGTCGATGAACTCGGGCGCGCCGTCGATGGCTTTGTCGTAGGCGTCTTTGCCGGTCAACTGGAAGGCGCCGAAGACAGTCCACTTGATGTCGTCGGTCAGGCAGGACAGGATCTGCTCGTGATCATTCTTGCGAAAGCCGTCCAGGTAAGCGCTAACGGTCTCGATGTTTTGCGACATGTCTGTTCGTTCCCCCAGGTTGCCGAGCCTCGCTAATATTGTTCCCATCGTGTCGGTCATCACAGGCCGTTCTCTCGTCGCCACCACCCGTGGCATCGTGGCTGCCAGTTCACCGCTGGCCGCTCAGGCTGGCGCCCAGATGCTCGCCCGTGGGGGCCATGCAGTCGACGCGGCGATCGCGGCCAACGCCGTGTTGGGTCTGGTGGAGCCGTACATGAACGGGATGGGCGGCGACTTGTTCGCGATGGTCTACGAGGCCGGCCGCGACGCCCTCCACGGACTCAACGCCAGCGGGCCCGCGCCCGCCGGCCTGTCGCCTGATCTGCTCCGGCGCCGCGGGATGGCGGCGATGCCGGCCACCGGCATCCATAGCGTGACAGTGCCGGGCGCGGTGGCGGGATGGGCGGCCCTGCACGCGCGGTTCGGGCGCGTGCCGCTCGGCGACCTGCTGGCCCCTGCGGTGTTCTACGCCGAAGACGGTTTTCCGGTGGCGCCCGTCGTGGCGGAGGGCTGGGCCGCGCTCGAAGAGGCCGTCGCCGGCGATCCGGCGGCGGCGGCCACGTATCTTCCCGCCGGCCAGGCGCCGGCGGCAGGCACGATGTTCAGGAACCCCGACCTGGCGCGGTCGCTGCGGCTCGTCGGCGAGCACGGCGCCGGCGCGTTCTACCGCGGCCCGATCGCCGACGCGATCGTCTCCCTTTCGCAGGCTGCAGGCGGCACGATGACCGCCGCCGATCTGTCGTCGTTCGAGCCCGAGTGGGTCGAGCCTGTCTCCACGACCTATCGCGGGTGGACGGTCTACGAGCTGCCGCCCAACACGCAGGGCATCGCGGCGCTGATGATGCTCGGTCTCATGGAGACGGCGCCGCTGGCGCGCTACGGCTTCCACAGCGTGGACGCCCTCCACACGATGATCGAGGCCAAGAAGCTCGCCTACGCCGACATGCTGCGCTGGGTCGGCGATCCCCGCTTCGCGGCGGCGCCGCTGCCCGTGCTGCTCGCGAAGGCGCGCGCGGCGCGGCGCGCGGCCGCCATCGACATGCAGCGGGCGGCGGCGCACGTCGAGCCGGATCGGCTCGCAGGGTTGACCACCGGGCCGGGCGGCGACACCGTGTATCTGTCCGCCATCGATCGCGACGGCAACATCGTGTCGCTGATCCAGAGCATCTTCCATGGCTTCGGCAGCGGGCTAGTCGCGCCGGGTACCGGCTTTGCCCTGCAGAATCGCGGCGCACTCTTCACCCTCGAACCGGGCCACCCGAACGAGCTGGCGCCGGGCAAGCGGCCGCTGCACACCATCATTCCGGGCTTCATGCGCAAGGACCGCGTGCGCATCGGCTTCGGCATCATGGGAGGCTTCAACCAGGCGCAGGCGCATGCGCAGTTCGTGGCCAACGTCGCCGATTTCGGCTTGGACATTCAGGAGGCGCTCGAGGCCGGGCGGTTCACGAAGCCGACGTTCGCGGGGCTGGACGTGTCCGTGGAGGAGACGATCCCCGAAGCCAGCCGCCGTGGCCTGGCGGCCAGGGGTCACGACGTGTTCGTCGTGCCGCCGCGCACGCACGTATTCGGCTACGGCCAGGCGGTGATGAGCGACGGTACCGGCGTGCACTTCGGCGCGTCCGAGCCGCGCCATGACGGCGCCGCGATTCCGGAACCCACGCCTCAGACGTAGGGGCCGGCTTTAGCCGGCCCGACAGTCGGGAGCGACCCTACAGTCGTGGGGGCCACCTTTAGGTGGCCCTGAAGTGGCCCTGACCTTGCCCCTCCGGGGGGCGATGCCCCGCTATCCGGAGCACCTACGCCGCTTCGATTACACAGGCCCCAATCGCTATTTCCTGACGATGTGCACCTATCAGAGAGCACGGTACTTCGTCGATGGACAGCACGTCGCGCTCGTCAGCGAGCAGTTCCAGCGAGCGTCGCGCGAGCAGGCGTTCGCGGTGATTGCGTACTGCTTCATGCCCGATCACGTCCACCTGCTCATCGCCGGCGAACGCGACAACGCGGATTTG
>DASRPM010000231.1:0-6804 GCA_035646375.1 Vicinamibacterales bacterium | reverse complement strand
CTAGCGCGGCCGGAGGAAGAGACGCCAGGAGGCCGGCGGCAAGCGCCGGCCTCCATGAGCGTTGATTACGGCGCCGCGATCGTGATGTTCTTCGTCGTCTGCAGCGTCCGGCCACTACTATCCACCGTCGTCAGCCGGACGGTGTAGGTACGAATCGCGCCGTATGTTGTCGACGCCGTGACTCCCGAACCGCTCGCACCATCGCCAAAGTCCCACTGGTAGTCTTTGATGGTGACGCCATCAGGCGGCACGATGCCGCGGGCATCGAAACGAACCACGTCGCCGACTTTGGGGTTGATCGGAGAGAACGTGAACTCGGTCAGATAATTCGTGCCCGAGCCGACGGTCACCGATCGGCTCTTGGTCTGCGAGACCCCATCCTTGGACGTCACGACCAGCCGCACGAGGTAATTGCCCTCGTTCAGGAACCGGTAACTGACAATCTGACCAGACGCAGTACCCTCCCCACCGAAGTCCCACGAATAGGAACAGTCGGACCCGCACGGAGAGCCCCCCAATGTCGTGCCGCTGGCGTCGAAATTCGTAATCTCGAATCGCCGCGGACTGGACGGCGTCATGTCAATCAACGGCACAGGAAACGCCGGCCCGACCAGACCGATCGACAGCGATCGCGACGCACTGTTCTGGCCGTTCAGCCCGACAGGGGTCGCCTCGACGAGCGCGGTGTCAACGCCCTGATTCACCGGCGGCGCCGTCAGCTGCACCGTGGCTCGCCCATCGGATCCGGTCATCACTTCACTCGCCGACAGCGAGCCCGCGGTGGACGACAGGAGCAGGCGCTGACCGGCGGCCGGCTTACGTTCCGCGTCGCTGACTTCGATGGTGATGACCGACGCCGAGGCTCCGTCCCGCGGGAGGAGCTGGGGCGAGGCGGTCATCCGAATCGACAACCCGAACTCGGAAGGACCGGTCGGGGACGGGATCGACTGGCGATCCGTGGAGCACGCCGACGCGACGAGCGCAGTCGCGAGCACCGCGGCGCGGGCGACGAACGAGCGGGGCATTTGATTCCTCATGACGGCCTTATTCCGGATCGGCGAAGTTGCCGAACGAGATCCCAATCGAACCTACGGCGTTAACCACGTTCCCGGCCTGATCGGTGCCGTAGAACGTGATCTTGGCAATCGTGGAGATGATGTTCTGACTGGTTTTCAGGGCCAGCAGCGGTGCCTCCTGCTTGGAGACGTGCCGCACCAGCTCGAACCCCATGCTGGCGTCTCCCGTGACCGGCACGGTAAAGGTCATGGCGGAGTCGAACGCATAAGGCACATCGACACCCTGCACGTTGTGCCCGTCGGCCCGGCTGAACTCGACGCGGTATCTCGTAATCGTGACCGTGTTCAGATCGGTCGGCCCGGTTGTCGACGCCTGATTTTTCGCGGCGAGGGACAAGCGGACTTGACCCAGATCGGGAAACACCACGGGACAGGGCGACGTGTCCGAGCACGGAGCCGGTTCCGTGACGTTGGTGATCACGTCCGAATTGAGCGTGCCGCCGAACTCTTGCGGGTCGGCGCCGGACGCGGCAGTCAGCGATTCGATGACGAGGATCGACGGCCCCCGACTGCTGGTGGCAACGTCGCCGCAGCCGCTCGCAGCGACAGCCGCCAGGAGGGCACAGATTCCAACTCGAATTGGCTTCATCGCAGTTCTTAGCTCCCTACAGCCTGACGATCTTCGGGGTGAGGAAGATGAGCAGCTCGCGGCTCTCGTCCTCGATCGTGTTCTTCTTGAACAGCCAGCCAAACAGCGGCAGTCGGTAAAGGCCCGGTGTCCGATCCTGGGTGGTCTGTTCGCGGCTCACGTAGATGCCGCCGATGACGGTCGTCTCGCCGTCGCTCACGAGCACCTGCGTCGCGGCGCGCTGGGTGTCGATCGGCGGGATGCCGTTGATCTGGCGGCTGAAGTCCGGCGACTCGTTGGCGACGTTGATCCGCATGATGACGGTGCCCGCCGCGGTGATCTGGGGCGTGACCTTGAGTGTCAGCGCCGCGTCGCGGAACGACACCGTCACGGTGTTGTTCGCGATCGTCTGAATCGGAATCTGGATACCCTGGGTGATCTCGGCTTCGATGTTGTTCTGCGTCGAGACGCGCGGCGTGGACAGGATGCGTCCCTGGCCGCTGCGTTCCAGCGCCGACAGCGCTACGTCGAGGTTGAACGCGCCGTTGATCGAACCGAGCGCCAGGCTCGCCGTGGACGGGGCCCCCGCCACCGGCAGGTTCACGCCGGCGTTGGCCGCGCCGGTGTTCGGGAACGACAGCGGCAGCGTGTTGCCGAGCGCCGACGTGGCCGCCGCGCCGACGCTCCAGCTGACGCCGAGGTTTTGGGCAAACGAGCGGTTCGTCTGGACGATGCGGGCTTCGATCTCGACCTGCGGCTGCGGCACGTCGAGCGTCGTCAGCAGCGCCGCCGCGCGCTCGAGGCGCTCGGACAGATCGTTGATGATGATGGTGTTCGTCCGCGCGTCGGTCTGAATGGAGCCGCGCTGCGACAGCGCCGTGGCGGTGATGAGCGCCTTCAGATCCTCGGCGCGCGCATAGCTCAGCGCCCGCGTCATGACCCGCAGCTCGCCGGCGAGCGCCTGCTCGTCCGACAGCTTGCGGCGCTGGCTCTCTTCGTCGGCCAGCACCGTGAGCGGCGCGATGCGGACGATGGTGCCGTCCACCGAGTAGCCGAGACGGTTGGCGCGCAGGATGATGTCGAGCGCCTGATCCCACGGCACGTCGCGCAGCGAGACGTCGACGGTGCCCTGAATGGTGGGGTCGATGACGATGTTCAGGCCGCTGATCTCGGCGAAGGTCCGCAGCACCGAGCGCAGATCGGCGCCCGAGAAGTCGAGGCTCACCGGGTGGCCGGTGTAGCGCTGCGGGTTCTGCGGCACGCCCTGCGCCGAAGCCGACTGGCCCGCTGCGGACTGCTGCGCCACCGGAGGAACCGGTGTCGCTTGCGAAGGCACCGCCTGAGCAGGCACAGCGGCGCGCGGCGCCGTGGTGGCGGGCGGAACGGCCGACTGCTGCAGCGTCCGCGCCGGAGCGGCGGGCGCTGCCGGGGCATCGAACACGACGGTCAGCTCGCGCTTGTCGGCCGAGCTCTCGATGCGGTGGGCGGCCGCGCGCGTCAAGTCCATCGACACCTCGGTGACCAGAGGCGACGTGGGGCTGAGGCCGACGCGGACCCGCTGCACGGGGTCCTGTCCGCCGGTGATCGGGCTGATGACCGCCGACGAGACGTTCGCGAGGTTCACGACCAGGCGGCGCGGACCGTCCTTCGGCACGAACACGTCGGCCGGCACGATCGGGCCGGTGGCGCGGAGGGTGACGGCGGTCGCTCCCTCGCGCGGCTGCACGAGGATGTCCTTGATGGTCGTCGTCGGACCGAGCGCCGCCACGGTACCGGCGGACGGCGCGTCGGTGTCGAGACGATCGGCTTCGACGTAGATGACGTTGCGCGAGCTCCGCACGCGCGGGCGCACCGCCGCGGACAGCGTCAGGCTCACGCGTGCGACGCGCGCCCCGTCGGCCGCCACCGCGTTCTCAACCGCGACGCTGGCAAACGGGTTGCGCGGATCGGCCTGCACCGGATGTGAAACCGGCGCTGCCACCACGTCCCGCAGCTCCACGACGAACGTCTTCGGATCGGGCTGCGACGCCACGTACGGGACCGGGTCGGACGCCTCGATGGCCAGGACACCGGTCCGCGCATCGAGGCGCGAGGTGATCTTCTTGAGGGTGGCGATGTCCACGCCGGCGCCAGCTGCCCCCACGGGGACCTTGGCGCTCAGCGCGACGAACGCGCACACCACAAGCAACACGAACTTCCGGTACCTCTCCATTACTTGGCCTCTTCCGTCTGCCGAAGCACCTTGCGCACCTCGCGCTGGGTCTCCTTGGAAAGCGGATCGTTGACCTGCTGGAGAATGACCAGCGAGTCCGCGGTGATCGATCGAACCGTGCCGTCGAAGAGCTTCTCGCCTGGGCGCACCACGTAGGTGCGCGCATCGGAGCCCTGCAGGATGCCGACGAAGGCGCCCTGGCTCGCCATCGTGCCCTTGAGCGTCACCTCACCGGTGCCGAGCCCCTTGAGGCCGGCCGGCCGCTGGCCGCTGGTGGCCGAGAGATCCACGCCGGTGCCGCGACGCAGCAGGTTCACGAACGGATCGCGGCGCCCTTCCGGGGTGTAGGTGAAGCCGCGGGCCTGCAGCGCCGGCGACGCCGACGCGTCGGCAGGCGTCGCCACGACGGCCGCCGGGGCATCGGCCGCGGGCTTCGCCGCGCTCGCTGCCGGCGTGTCGGCGGGCTTGGCCGCGCTGGCGGCCGGCTTGGCCGCCGGCTTGGCCGCAGGCTTCCCGGCCGCCCGTGCGGCGGCCATGGCGGCGTCGCCCTGCGCCATGGACGTGTGCGGCATGGCGGCGACGAGAACGAAGGCGAATACGAATGCGCGCATAACGATGTCCTGTGCTGGCCTCATGCCGCCTTGGCCTTGGCGGCCTTGCCCTTCTTCTTGCCCTTGCCCGCCTCGGCGGCGGCATTGGGGTCGTCCTTCACGAGCACGAACGTCATCGCGGTGCAGTCGGCGGTCACCGTGGACAGCGCCGTCTGCCCGTCGATCCGCGCGGCGATGTGCAGCGCGCCGACGTTGATGATTCGGGGGAACTTGCTGACGCGCTCGAGGAACGCGCCAAGGTCGTGGTAGTTGCCCTCGAGCTTGAGACCGATGGGCCACTCGGCGTGCAGTTCGCGCCGCGTCACGGCCGCCGGCGTAAAGCCGCTGATCTTCAAGTTCGATTGCGTGGCCATGGCCTGAACCCGGCGCAACAGGTCGGCGACGTCCTGCTCCTCGGGGAGCACGGTCCGCAGCCGATCGAGCTGCGCTTCGAGGACGGTGACCTCGCGGCGGAACTCGGGAAGCCGCTTCGCGATGGCGAGGCCGTCCTTGATCTCACCTTGCAACTTGCGGACCTCCGCGCGCTTGGTGACGAGCTGCGCCTCTGCCGGCGACGCGTAGAAGTACCAGAAGGCTCCGACGCCCGCGAGGGCGATCGCGGCAAAGGCGCCGAGCTGCGCGTGCCAGGGGAGCTTGCCGAAGTCGAGTTTCAGCGCCATCTCACTTCTTCCCCTTCTTCTTGCCGCCCTTTTCCTCTTCCTCGGGCTGCGGCAGACCGTTCAGCGCGGCGCGGACCTTGAACCTGATCAGCTCGGGGCCGGTGGTGGCGCCCTTGGCGGCGGCCTCGGTCTCGGCGGCGCTGTCCATGATCTCGATCGGCTTCTGCAGGACGGCATTGGTGCCCAGGTTGCCCACGAAGTCGGACAAGCCGATGAGCGTGGTGGTCCGGCCCTCAATGGTGAGGAAGGGGCCTTCCTGTTTGAGGTCGGTGAGCCACAGCATCTCGGGCAGGCTGCGGCTGACGTGATCGAGCAGCTGCACCGGCACCGTCTGCCCCTGGCGCAGGCGCTCGATGAGCGCGACGCGCTGCTGCAGCGTGGCCCTGCGATCCTCGAACCCCTTGACCTCGGCGAGCACGGTGTCGAGCCGCGCGGCCTCGCGCTTGAGCGACACCACCTGCGCGTCGAGCGACGACGATTCGCTCGACAACGACCAGTACCAGAGGCCGATGCCGCAGACGGCGGCCACGACCACCAGGCTGCACAGCGTCGTGAGCTGCTGGCCCGCGTCGAAACGGGCGGCGCTCTTGGCTTTCTGACGCTCGCCCCCGAGAAGGTTGATTCGAATCATCTGTCGCCTACCTGCCTGAGTGCGAGGCCCACTGCCACCGCGGCGGTTGCCGACACGTCAGCCGCGTCGGTGCCACCCAGCTTCTTGGCGTCCCACGCCACCACCTTGAACGGGTCGAAGTGCTCGACCGGCGCCTGCAGCCGCTCCTGGAGCCGTTCGCGCAGCCCCTCGACGCGCGACACGCCGCCGCTCAGCACCACGCGGTCGATGTGATCCACCGACGCCGCGGCCTTGAAGAACTCGAGCGTCTTCTGGACTTCGAGCAGCACGTTCTCGGTGACGGCGCGCAGCACCGGCTGCGCGTCCTCGAACGTGGCGCCGTCCACCGGAATGCCCTTCTTGAGCTGCTCGGCCGCCTCGAACGGCAGGCCCAGCTCCTTCTGGACGGCTTCGGTGTAGGCGTTGCCGCCAATCGAGATGTCGCGCGTGAAGACCGACTGGTCGCCCTGGAGAACGTTGATGTTGATGGCGCTGGCGCCGGCGTTGAGCAGGACGACGATCTTGTCGGGCTCGAGCCCGTAATTGACCTCGAAGGCGTTCTGCAGCGCGAAGGCATCCACGTCCATCACCACCGGCTGGCGGCCGGCCTGGGTGATGACGCTGGTGTAGTCGCCGATCTTTTCCTTCTTGGCCGCCACCAGCAGCACTTCCATGCTGCCCCGCGAGTCCGGGCCGGTGCCGGCGTCGAGAATCTGGTAGTCGAGGTTCACGTCCTGGATGTCGAAGGGGATGTACTGCTCGGCCTCCCAGTAGATGGAGTCCCGCAGTTCCGCCTCGGTCATCACGGGCAGCGTGATCTTCTTGACGATGACGGTGTTGCCCGAGAGCGACGCGCACACCTTCTTGGTCCTGAAGGCGGGGGTCTTGTCGAACAGCCGCTTGATGGTGCCAACCACGGCGTCGGCGTCGATGATGGCGCCGTCCACGATCGAGTCGGCCGGAACCGCCTCGCTCGCAAACGCCGACACCTTGAAGCTCTTCCCACTGGGCTTGAGCTCTACCGCCTTGACGGCGCTCGAGCCGATGTCGAGGCCGACGACGGCCTTG
>DASRPM010000230.1:0-23366 GCA_035646375.1 Vicinamibacterales bacterium | reverse complement strand
TGCCGTTCGACGTCAACCAGAACAAGGTGGACCTGGCGTCGCTGAGCGCGCACAAGCTGTATGGGCCGAAGGGCGTCGGCGCGCTCTACGTCCGGCGCCGGAACCCGCGCGTGCTGCTCGCCGAGCAGATCAGCGGCGGCGGCCACGAGCGCGGCATGCGGTCGGGCACGCTGAACGTGCCGGGCATCGTGGGGCTCGGCGCCGCGGCCGCGCTGGCCAAGGCCGAGTTGACCACCGAAGCCGCGCGTCTGAGCGCGATGCGCGATCGTCTGAACAAGAAGCTGCACGACAACCTCGACGAGATCTACATCAACGGGTCGATGGAGCACCGGTTGCCCCACAACCTGAACATCTCGTTCGCCTACGTCGAGGGCGAGTCGCTGCTGATGGGGATCAACGACGTGGCGGTGTCGTCGGGGTCGGCGTGCACGTCGGCCAGCCTCGAACCGTCGTACGTGCTGAAGGCACTCGGCGCCGGCGACGACCTGGCGCACTCGTCGATCCGCTTCGGCCTCGGCCGGTGGACGAGCGACGAGGAAGTGGACTACGTGGTGGAGAAGCTCACGAGCGTGGTGCGGCGGCTGCGCGAGATGTCGCCCCTCTACGAGATGGTGAAAGAGGGCGTCGATCTCTCCAAGATGCAATGGGTTACGCACTAGCTGGTAGCTAGTAGCTAGTAGCCGGTAGCAAGAGCTACCAGCTGCCAGCTGCTACGAGCTACGAGCTACCAGCTAGCTAGGAGACGGAAATGGCTTACTCAGACAAGGTTATCGATCACTACGAGAACCCGCGCAACGTCGGGTCGCTGCCGAAAGACGACGCGAACGTGGGCACCGGCCTCGTTGGCGCGCCGGAGTGCGGCGACGTGATGAAGCTGCAGGTGAAGGTCAACCCCGACACCGGCGTCATCGACGACGCCAAGTTCAAGACGTTCGGGTGCGGATCGGCGATTGCCAGCTCGAGCCTTGCCACCGAGTGGCTCAAGGGCAAGACGGTGGACCAGGCGCTGGCGATCAAGAACACCGACATCGTGGCCGAACTGGCGCTGCCGCCGGTGAAGATCCACTGCTCGGTGCTGGCCGAGGACGCGATCAAGGCGGCCATCGCCGACTACAAGAAGAAGCAGGACGAGAAGACGGGGGCGGTGCAGCCGGCGGCGCAGCCGACGGCCTGACTAGTCGGTAGCGTGTAGCCGGTAGCCGGTAGCAAGAGCTGCCAGCTTCCAGCCGCTACGAGCTACCAGCTACGAGCTACGAGCTAGAGACATGATCGAGATCACCGATGTCGCCGCGCAGAAGATCCAGTCGCTGATGGCCAAACAGGGCATCAGCGAGGGTGGTCTTCGTGTCGGCGTCAAGGGCGGCGGGTGCTCGGGGCTCAGCTACACGTTCGCGTGGGAGAAGCAGGCGCGCCTCGGCGACGAGGTGTTCGAAGGGCACGGCGCCAGGATCTACGTGGACAAGAAGAGTCTGCTTTTCCTGAACGGCACCATCCTCGACTACGACACGGCCCTGCTGGGCAAAGGCTTCGTGTTCAACAACCCCAACGCGAAGCAGTCGTGCGGGTGCGGTAGTTCATTCGGCGCCTGAGCGCCGTCATCGTTTTCACCGAGTCATGAGCGCGCAGCCGCTGACCGTTCGTTCTGCCACGCCTCCGGAGTGCCGGAGCTGCAACACCAGCGTGCCGGTGGACGAGCACTTCTGCCCGAACTGCAGCCGCATCCAGTCGCTCGGGCGTCACGGCGACTATTTTGCGTTCCTCGGCCTGCCGCGCCAGCTGGAGCTCGACGTGCAGGCGCTCGATCGCCGCTTCCGCGACTTGAGCCGTCAGTTCCACCCGGACTTCTACTACAACGCCACCCCGGCCGAGCGGCTGGCCAGCCTCGAGCGCTCGTCGTATCTCAACGACGCCTACCGCGCGCTCAAGCAGCCGGTCTCGCGCATCGAGCACCTCCTGACCATCGAAGGGCTGCCGATGGGCAAGAGCGACGAGCAGGCGGCGAAGGTGCCACCGGGGCTGCTCGAGGAAGTGTTCGCGCTCAACGAGGAGCTCGACGAGATTCGCGATCTGCGCCAGTCGGGCGCCGACCCGTCCACCCTGGCGGCACGACTGGCGACGGCGCGGCAGCCCATCGAGGCCAAGCGCGACGAGCACGAGCGCGCGCTGGCCGAGGCGAGCGCGCAGTGGGATCGCCTGGCGGCGGACGCCCCCGCGGACGCGCGGCGCGCGACGCTCGAAACGCTGCGCCAGCTCCTGCTCGAGCGCAACTACATCACCAACCTGCTCGGCACCATCGAGCGTGAGGCGGCGGCGCATGGGTAAGGTCGTCGGCATCGACCTCGGCACCACCAACAGCCTCGTCGCGTACGTGACCGAGCGCGGGCCGGTGGTGATCCGCGACGCATCGGGCGACGCGCTGGTTCCGTCCATCGTGTCGGTGGACGCGGCCGGCACCGTGTTCGTGGGCCGCGAGGCGCAGCGCCGGCTGCTCACCGACTCCTCGCGCACGGTGTACTCGGTGAAGCGCTTCATGGGCCGCGGCGTCGACGATGTCCGTGACGAAGCGCACCTGCTGCCGTTCCGGATCGGCGGCGAGCCCGGCGGCGTCGTACGCATCGGCGTCGGCGACAAGGAGTTCACGCCGCCGGAGATCTCGGCGTTCGTGCTGCGTGATCTGAAGCGGCGCGCCGAGGAGCACTTCCGCGAGCAGGGCGAGTTCGATTTCGAGGTCGATCGCGCGGTGATCACCGTGCCGGCCTACTTCAACGACGCGCAGCGCACCGCGACGCGCGACGCCGGCCGGCTGGCCGGCCTCGAAGTGCTGCGCATCATCAACGAGCCCACCGCCGCGTCGCTCGCCTACGGCCTCGACCAGAAGAACCAGGGCACGATTGCCGTGTACGACCTCGGCGGCGGCACGTTCGACATCTCGATCCTCAAGGTCGAGGACGGCGTGTTCCAGGTGCTCTCGACCAACGGCGACACGCACCTTGGTGGAGACGACATCGATCACCTGCTCACCGAGCTGGTGCTGACCGAGCTCGGGACCGCGGGTCACGGCCTGCCGCCCGAAACGGTGCAGGCCATCCGCAAGGCGGCGATCCAGGCCAAGATCGATCTGTCAGGCGCCGGGGAAACCACGCTTTCGGTGGACCGGTCGCCCGGGCTGCCCGACGGTTTCATGCGCCGCCTCACACGAGAGGAGTTCGAGGCGCTCATCCGACCGCTCGTGGATCGCACGCTCGTGCCCGTGCGGCAGGCGCTCGACGATGCCGGGCTCGAGCCGCGCGAGTTGGACGAGGTGGTGCTGGTGGGCGGCTCGACGCGCGTGCCGCTCGTGCGCCGCCTGGTCGAAGAGCTGTTCGGCCGCGCGCCGCACAGCGACGTGAACCCCGACGAAGTGGTGGCCGTGGGCGCCGCCGTGCAGGCCGACATCCTGATCTCGGGGCGCCGCGAGATGCTGCTCCTCGACGTGACGCCGCTGTCGCTCGGCATCGAGACGATGGGCGGCGTGACGTCCAAGATCATCCTGCGCAACTCCACGATCCCCGCCAGCGGCCGCGAGATGTTCACGACCGGCGTGGATGGCCAGACCGCCGTGGACGTGCACGTGCTGCAGGGCGAGCGCGAGCTGGCGGCCGACTGCCGCTCGCTGGCGCGGTTCCGCCTGCGCGGCATTCCGCCGATGCCGGCGGGCCTGCCGCGCATCGAGGTCCGCTTCCAGATCGACGCCAACGGCATCCTGAGCGTCGGCGCGAAGGAGCTGCGCACCGACATCGAGCAGACGATCGACGTGAAGCCGTCGTACGGCCTCACCGACGCCGAAGTCGAGCGCATGCTGATCGATTCGTTCGAACACGCCGAGGCGGACTTCGAGGCGCGACTGCTGATCGACGCCCGCAACGAGGCCGAGAGCGTGGTGAGCGCCACCGAGAAGTCGCTGCGCCACCCCGATTTCGCGCAGCTCGCCGGCCGCGAGGTGACGCCCGCGGAGCTCGCCCGCATCGAGCAGGCCGTCGGCGCCCTGAAGGCGGCGATGGGCAGTACCGACCGCGAGGCGATTCACGCCGCGACGCATGCGCTCAACGACGCCACGCGCCATCTCGCGGAAGTGATGATGAACAACAGCGTGCGCGAGGCGCTCGCCGGGAAGAGCGTCAACGACGTCTAGAGACAAGAAGGAGCAATGCCAAAGGTCACCTTCATCAAGGACGGCAAGGAAACGACCGTCGAGTTCGAGCAGGGAAAGCTGCCGTTCGACGGCCACGGCCTGCCCGAGTCGTTTCTGGATCTCGCGATGAACAAGGGCATTGCACTCGAGCATGCCTGCGGCGGCAGCTGCGCCTGCACCACGTGCCACCTGATCGTCCGGAAGGGCATGGAGAACCTGAGCGAGATGTCGGACGCCGAAGCCGATCGGCTCGACACCGCGTGGGATCTGACGACGAGCTCGAGGCTCGGCTGTCAGGCCGTGATCCACGGAGACGTGACGGTGGAGTTTCCGATGTACACCCGCAATTACGTCCAGGAGGGCGGCGCCATACAGCTGGGCAAGTCCGACCAGAAGGACGAGCCGAAAGCGGAGGCGCGGCCGTGAACTGGACCGACACCGAGGACATCGGCATCGCGCTCTTCGAGAAGTTCCCGGGTGTCGATCCCCTGACCGTGCGCTTCACCGATCTGCGGGAGAAGGTGCTGCAGCTGGACGGCTTCGAAGGCGACCCGAAGGCCTCGAACGAGCCCAAGCTCGAGGCCATCCAGATGGCCTGGTACGAGGAGTGGAAAGACAATCAGTAGGCGGAGCTCAGGTCGCACATGCGGGTGCTCCTCGTCACGGCTACTGAGCTCGAGCTCGCGCCGCTCGTTGCCCGACTCTCTCCGGCATCTCCGTCTCACTCCTCCGAGCGGCGGCGCGGCTTCACGCACGGCCCCCACCATGTAGACGTCCTGACGACAGGTGTCGGCATGATCGCGACGGCGACCTGGTGCGGGCGCGTGCTGGCCAGACAGCCGTACGACCTCGCCGTCAACCTGGGCGTGTGCGGCAGCTTCGACCCTGCGTACCCGCCCGGCACGGTCGTGAACGTCGTGGCCGACTGCATCCCGGAGCTCGGCGCCGAAGACGACGAGCGGTTCCTGACGGTGCATCAGCTCGGCCTGCTCGGGCCGGACGATGCCCCGTTCGCAGGCGGGAGGCTCGTGAACCCCGACGCGCCGGCGAACCGCGTGATCGCCGGGCTGCGCACGGTGAACGGCATCACGGTGAACACCGTTCACGGCAACGAGCAGTCGATAGCCCGCGTGGTGGAGCGCCTCAAGCCCGACGTCGAAAGCATGGAGGGCGCCGCGTTCATGTTTGCGTGCCTCGTGTCCGGCGGCCGCTTCGCGCAGGTGCGTGCGGTGTCCAACCTGGTCGAGAAGCGCAATCGCGACGCCTGGAAGCTGCGAGAAGCGGTCGAGGCCCTCAACGACACCGGCCTGCGGCTTCTCGACGACCTATGACGCTGACCCTGGCCTATTCACCGTGTCCCAACGACTGCTTCATGTTCGATGCGATGGTGCACGGCCGCATCGATACCGAAGGGCTCGAGTTCGAGGTGCACCTGCTCGACATCGACGCCCTGAACACCGCGGCGATTGCGGGTGAGTTCGACGTCACGAAACTGAGCTTCCACGCCTACCCGTACTGCGCCGGCAGCTACGTGCTGCTCGATGCGGGCAGCGCGCTGGGCAACAATTGCGGGCCGCTCCTGATCTCGAAACGTGAGATACCGCAGAGCGAGGTCAGCGCGGGCGGTGTCCGCATCGCGATCCCCGGACGGCTCACCACGGCCAACTTCCTGTGTGGTCTCGCGTTTCCCCAGGCGCAAGACAAGACGCCGACCATCTTTTCGGAGATCGAACCGGCGGTTCTCGACGGGCGCTTCGACGCCGGGGTGATCATCCACGAGAACCGCTTCACCTACGAAGCGAAGGGGCTGAGGAAGATCATCGACCTCGGCGAATTCTGGGAAGCCGAGACGGGCGCTCCAATTCCGCTCGGCGGCATCGTCGTGCGCCGTTCGTTCAGCGATGACGTGAAGCAGGCGCTGAACCGCGTGATGCGCCGCAGCGTCGAGTTCGCGTTCGCGCACCGGGAGGCGAGCCTGCCGTACGTCCGATCCCATGCGCAGGAAATGAGCGAAGAGGTGATGTACAAGCACATCGACCTCTACGTGAACCAGTACTCGGTGAACCTCGGGAGTGAGGGACGGCGCGCGATCGAGCTGATGTTCGCCCGTGCGAACGCGCTCGGGCTCATCCCGAACCCGGGTGCACCCCTGTTTCTGGCCTGAGTCGGCCGCCCGCGCCGAATGAGGGATAATCGGCCATGACGAGCCAGACGCGTCCCGGGAGCGTCTGATTGCACATGCGGACGCTTTCCGTCGTCTCATCGGCGTTGCTCGTGATGGGTGTGGTGGCCGGCGCGGCTGCCCAGACCACTGAGCCGGCCCAGCCTGCGACTACGACGCCGGCGACGTCGAGCAGCAGCACCGAGCAATACGGACTCAACCTTGCCCGGATTCAGCGCGGCCTGCGGCAGTCGGCCGAGCGTCAGGAATACGACGGCCTGAATCTCCGCTACTACGTCAACGTGTACGCCCCGGCCCCGCCGATTCGCCTCTTCACGCAGCAGGACAATCTGGCCTTCGGCCCGGCTCCCTACGGCGGTCCGACGCACAGCGAGATGATGCGGATGATCACGCCGCAGGAGTTCCGGGCGCCAGCGGCCGATTTCAGTGGAATCGCCCGCTGGCTGGCGAACAGGTCGAAAAAGTAGGGCCGTTCTTCAGCGTCTGACCGACTGACGCTTCATCGCGAACACGAGCATCAAGAGGCCGCTGCCGAGCATCAGCAGCGTCCCCGGCTCGTCCACCGCCACCGGCAGCGCACCAACCGGTCCGGCCTGGGTGACGACGCCGCTGCCCGGCGTCACCACGCCAGACCCGCCAGCGCCGTTCGACGCGCTCCCGCTCGAATCTCCGTTCGACGTGCTCCCGCCCGATTCTCCGGACGCGCTCCCGCCCGATTCGTCCTGAAGGGCGACGTTCGTGAACGCGAAGACGAGGTCGTTGTAATCGAGGTCGCCGCCTCCGAACAGGTCCTCGAAGCCGACGAGCACCTGCCCGTCGCCGTTCTCGAGCAGGGCGTGCGCCACGCCGTCGGGGTTGAGACTGCCGTCGCCGGTGTAAAAGACATCGCCGGTCTGCGTCACGAGCAGCCTGAAGATGAGATCGGTGCCCTCGGCGAAGCTGCCGAGATTGATCGTCGTGCCGACTGCCGTCGTGACGTTGTTGAAGATGGCGCCGAGGTCGTCGCCAAGCGAACCATCCAGATAGAGCTCACTCGTATAGCCTGCCCCGTTGGACACGAACGTCACCAGGACGTCGCCGCCGGTGGCGATCAAGGTCTGCTCGGTGATCGGAACGGCCTGAGCCGGCGCGGCCAGAGCAGCAACCAGAGCAACAGTGCCCAGGAGAGTGCAAGGTCGAGTCATCGTGCCTCCGCGAGTACGACGGGGAGTCGGACACCCGGCGAAGAGCAATGCGCACGCCACGCCGCTCACGACGACCTGTGCCTCTGTCTTTCGAGTGTTTTGCGAGCTCGACCGGCGAAGCGGACGGGCTGCTTATCTGAGGCGCAGCGCCCGATCCGCGCGCAATGTTTTCACGAGGTGCATGCCGCTGCGGCGGCAAACACATCGTGGAGCTGGCGCAGCCCGTCGGTGAGCGCCGCCGGTCCGGGTTGCAGGATGAGCGGAGACTTGATCTCGTAGATCTGACGGCGCTGCACCGCCGGCACGTGGTCCCATCCCGGCCGCGATCGAATCCGCTCGGGCCGCACGGCCTTGCCGCACCACGACGCAACGATCACGTCCGGCCGTCGGCGCGCCACCTCGTCGGCATCGACGATGCGATCCTTGCCGAGTTTCGCGTCGCGTAGCTCGGGAAAGATCGGCTGGCCGCCGGCGATCTCGACGAGCTCCTCCACCCAACGGATTCCGGAGATGAGCGGGGTGTCCCACTCCTCGAAGAAGACGCGAGGCCGTGCCGGCAGACGCGCGGCCCGTTCGCGGACACGGTCGAGCCCGGCCTCGAGCTCGGCCACGAGCGCCACCGCGCGATCGGTCCGGCCCACGAGGCCACCGACGATGAGGATCATCTGCAGGATCTCGGCGACGCTGCGCTGGTTGAACAGCATCACCGAGTAGCCGCGTTTGGCGAGCTCGGCGGCGATATCGCCCTGCAGGTCCGAGAACGCAAGCACGAGATCGGGATCGAGCGCCGCGATTTTGTCGTACCGGGCATGCGTGAACGCCGACACCCGCGGCTTGCGGCGCGCCTCGGGCGGGCGCACCGTGTAGCCCGACACGCCCGCGACGCGGTCGCCTTCGCCGAGCAGGTACAGCGTTTCGGTGGTCTCTTCGGTGAGGCAGACGATGCGCCGCGGATAGCGGTCGGACGTCATGGTGCGCGGCGCTAGCCGGCCGACGGCGCCAGCGCCGGCGTGAAGTCGCGCCACGAGAAGGGCGGCCGCGTCACCACCACGCCGGTCTCGATCGGGAGCGGCCGCTCGAACATCGGCCCCGCGTACACGCAGGTGTGGAACTCGCCGTTCTCGCCGCACGGATCGACGCCGGCCGGCAGGTCGGCGAGCAGCGAGGCGTCGAACTCGCGGCCGGCGAACGAGGCGTCGAGCACCCGCGTATCCACGCAGGCGAGGCGCGCGCGCAGGCCGCCGTCGATCATCTCCCCGGCGAGCTGGCGGGTGGGAATCTGCCACAACGGAAAGAGGGGCGTCAGCCCGGTGCCCGCCAGATTGCCTTCGCGATAGCGCCGCACGTCGTCGAGGAAAAGGTCCCCGAAGGCGACGTGCGTGAACTCCTCGCGCATCACCTGGTCGATGCAGGCGCGCATCCTCGACTCGTATTCGTCGTTCGAGCACGGGTCGGGAATCGGCACGATGCGAAGCGGCAGGCCGGCCGCCGCGGCCTGCGCCTCGAGCACCTCGCGGCGCACCGCATGCATCGCCACGCGCTGCACGGCTTCGTTGATGGTGGTCAGCAGGCCCGCAACGGCGCCAGGGTGCTGCCGCCGCAGCACGTGCAGCGCCCAGGCGCTGTCCTTGCCCGAGCTCCACGACAGCAGGATCTTCATTTGAACGCGGCCGGGTGCAGCACCCGCGCGATGGCCTCGGCGCCCTGCGCGAGGCGCGGGCCCGCCACGACCACGTGTTCCCCCACGATCGAGTGGACCTTGCGGTCACGCACCGCCGGAACCGAGGCCAGCGCGTTCCAGACCTCGAGATCGCCCCCGGGGTAGTTGCCCGCCGGTTCGGTGGCGCGCAGCTCGAGCAGCACGTCGGGCGCGCGGCGGAGCAGGGTTTCGGACGACGGCTGGATCGACTCGCGCTTGACGTCCTCGAATACGTTCTGCCCGCCCGCGACCTCGAGCACCTCGTTCATGAAGCCGCTGCCGCCGGCCGCGTAGACGCTCTGCAGCGTGCCCGGCTGCCGTCCGATGACGAGCAAGGTGCGAGGCCGGTCGAGCCCGGCCACCCGCTGCCGCACCGTGTCGAGCCCGGTCGTGATCCGCACCACGACCTCGCGCGCCTGCGCCTCGTGCCCCGTGGCGGCACCGAGCGCCGTGATGGTGTCGAGCGTGCCCAGGATGGCGTCGGTGGCGCCGTGGCGGTAGTTGAAGGTCGGGATGCCGGCCTTCTTGAAGCGGACTTCGACGTCGCTCTGCGACCCGTAGACGACGACCAGATCGGGCCGAAGCGACAGGATGCGCTCGGTGTCCGGATCGATGAGCGCGCCGACCTTCGGCAGCGATTCCACTTCCGGAGGGAAGTGGTCGTAACTGCTGACGCCCACGACCTGCGGTCCGGCCCCGACAGCGAACAGCATCTCGGTGACCGCGGGCACGAGCGACACGATGCGCTGCGCGCGGGCCGGCCCAGGCGGCTCGGCGCCACGGCACGCGACGGCGGCAAGCGCCGCCACGAGCAGGACGGCTATCAGCCTTCGCGTACGAGCAGCCATAGGAAGAACGGGCCTCCGATGATGGCGGTGACGACGCCGACGGGAATCTCCACCGGCGCCATCAACGTCCGCGCCAGCAGGTCGCACAGCACCAGGAACGTGGCGCCGAAGAGCGCCGACGCCGGCAGGACGATGCGGTGATCGACGCCGACGAGGAGTCGCACGAGATGCGGTACCACGATGCCGATGAAGCCGATAGGGCCCGCCAGCGCCACCGCGGCGCTCGTCGCCAGCGAAGCGCTGAAGAACGCCCAGCGCTGGGTCGAGGCGACGTCGACGCCCCGGGCCGAGGCCGAATCGGGATCCACGCCCATCAGGTTCAGCGCCGCCGGCAGCCGGGCGAAGATCAGCCCGGCGGCGACGACGAGCGGCAGCGCGGCGACGATGGGATCGAAGCCGCCGACGTCGAGATCCCCCATCAGCCAGCGGGCGGCGCGGGCCACCTCGGCGAAGTCGGCCAGGTACTGCACGAACACGATGAGCGCCGAGAAGAAGGCGTTGAGCGTGACGCCCGCGAGCAGCAGCACGGTGGTGGACATCACGCGCCGCGGCCCGTTGGCCAGCGCGTAGACGATGGCCGCCGCGAGACCGGCGCCGGCGAGGCTGGCGGCGGGGACCGGCGACCACGGGCCGACGGCGATCGTGCCGCCGAGGATGATGACGAGCATCGCGCCGAGCGACGCGCCCGCCGAGACGCCGAGCGTGAACGGCGTCGCCAGCGGGTTGCGGAGCAGCGCCTGGAACACCACGCCGGCCGACGCGAGCGCGGCGCCGACCAGCGCGCCCGCGAGCACGCGCGGCAGGCGTGCGATGAACAGGATCTGCGCGTCTACGTTGGAAGCAAACGGGATCGCCGTGTCGAGCGCACGCCGCAGGCTGATCGGCGTGCTGCCGACGAGCGGCGCCAGCAGGCAGGCGGCGATCGTGAGCACGCCGAATCCCGCCACCGTGAGCGCCAGACGGGCGCGGATCGGCCGCGCCGCCGCCTGCGGCGCTCGAAGGGCGGTGTGCGCGGTGCCGTCCGCGATCATCCCGCCCGCCGCACCGGCGTCACCGTGAGGTGCCCGGAGGCCTGGTGGAACTGGACGTCAGCTTCCACGTCGTAGAGCTGCCGGACGGTGGCGCTGGTCAGCGCCTCCTCCGTCGGCCCGTAGCCGAGCAGGCGTCCGTCGCGCAGCATCGCGAGCGCGTCGCACATCGAAGCCGCGAGGTTGAGATCGTGCGTGGCCATGACCATCGTCACGTCGTGCTCGCGGCTCAGGCGACGCAGCAGCGACGCCACCTCGAGCTGGTAGCCGAGGTCGAGCGACGCCGTCGGCTCGTCGAGGAGGAGCACGTCGGGTTGCTGCGCGAGGGCGCTGGCAATCACCACGCGCTGCCGCTCGCCGCCGCTCAGCGATGTGAAGGGGCGCTGCGCCAGCTGCAGCGTGCCGGTGGCCTCGAGCGACTGGTGCGCGATGGCAAGATCCGCGGGGCCCTCGAGCTGCGTCGGACGCAGGTGCGGGTGGCGCCCCATCAGCACGATTTCGAGCGCGGTGTAGTCGAATGCCGGATGCGTGTCCTGCGGCACCACGGCCACGTGCCGGGCCGCGGTGCGGCGCGGCATGTCGGCGAGCGCGCGGCCTTCCAGGGTGATTGCTCCCGCGGCCGGGCGCAGCACACCGGCCATCAGCTTCAACAGCGTCGTCTTGCCGCAGCCGTTCGGCCCGAGGAGGCCCGTGAACGAGCCGCGCGCCACGGCCAGGCTGACGCCCGACACGGCGGGCACGACGGCATCGCGGCCGCGGCGCCGTGGATAGGCGTACGAAACCTCGTGCGCGACGAGATACGTCGAGGAAGCGGTTGGCATGTCTCCTCCCGGCGTCCTTCGCGCCGGAGTAAGGAATTGAAACGCCGGTGAGAGGTCTCCTGGCTCGCGGAGGAATCGACCGGCTCGGTGCTGTCTTCCCGCGCCGGCGGCCCGTTTCAGGGCCGTGCGCGCAGTGACGTGGGGACCGAACCTCTCCGCTTACAGTGGCGGGACCGCGTGGGCTTTCCACCCACTTCCCTGTTCACCCGGCGGTGACCAAGGAGGCGAGTATAGCACCCGCCGGCGGGCGAATTAGGGCAGGTTCAGGATCCGCCGGACGAGTGCGTCGTGCACGCGATCCGGCAGCCAGGCGCGCAGCGCGGCGCGCAGGTGCGCCTCGGCTCCCACCAGGTAGCGGGTGCGGGGTTTTCGGGCCGTCAACGCCTGCACTACCGCGCGCGCCACGCGCTCCGGCGGAATCGCCGTCCGGCGGTACGTTTCCAGCGAGGTTCGCATTCGGCCGATGTCCTCGTCGTAGTGGAGCAGCGCCGTGGGATCGGCGGCCGCGGCCAGTGCCTCCCACGAGGCGTCCACCTTCTCCCAGATCGGCGTGCGGATTGCGCCGGGCTCGATGAGCGAGACCGCGATGCCGGCGTGACGCAACTCGAGCCTCAACACGTCGGCCAGCGCTTCGAGCGCGAACTTCGATGCGGCATACGCACCGGAGTACGGCGTCGGCGAAAGGCCCGCGATGGAGCTCATGATGACGACGCGGCCGCGACCGCGCCGCAGCTCCGGCAGGCAGGCCTGAGTGAGCGCGACGGTGCCGAAGACGTTCACCTCGAACTGCGAGCGCAGCTCGGACAGTGGCACCGCCTCGACGGGTCCCATCACGCTGATCCCGGCGTTGTTGACCAGGCCCGCCAGGCCGGCGCCGCCCGCGAGCGACACGGCACGGGCGACGGCCCCGGCAATGGAATCTCCGTTCGTGATGTCGAGCGGCACGGCCTGAACGCCGGGCAGATCTTCGACAGGCGACGTGCGGACGCCGGCGACCACGGTGAAGCCTCGCACCGCGAGCTCCCGCGCGCAGGCCGCGCCGATGCCGCCCGACGCTCCCGAGACGAGGACGACCCCGCGGCTCATCTCGCACCCTTCTGCAGGTTGTAGCCCACGAAGCCTCGCATCTGGCGGTCGTGCAGCATAGCACCCACCTCGGCCGGGCCCGAACGCGATAAAATCGGGGTTCCGTGCAGGCACGCCTTCGCGCGGCCGGACTGGCCGAGATCGACGAGAAACTTCGCGGCTCCGAGCGCCTGACGCTCGAGGACGGCGTGCGCCTCTTCGACAGCCCCGATCTGCTGGCGGTGGGCTATCTCGCCAACCGCGAGCGCGAGAAGCGCCACGGCGCGCGCACCTACTTCAACTACAACCTGCGGCTCGAGCCGACCAACGTGTGCGAGGCGACGTGCCTCTTCTGCTCGTTCTCGCGCCTGCAGGAAGGCATGCCCGAGGCCTACACGATGTCGCTCGAGCAGGCCTGGGACAAGCTGCGCCAGCGCGCGAACCAGCCGCTCACCGAAGTGCACGTCGTCAACGGCCTCAACCCCCACCTGCCCTTCAGCTACTACACGGAGCTGTTGCGCGGGTTCAAGCGGATCCGGCCGACCATTCACCTGAAGTGCTTCACGGCCGTCGAGATCGCGTACTTCTCGGAGCTCTATGAGATGAGCGACGAGCAGATCCTTCGCGAGCTGAAGGAGGCCGGCCTCGATTCACTTCCCGGCGGCGGCGCCGAGATCTTTGCCGAGCGTGTGCGCCGGAAGATCTGCCACGACAAGGCCGACGCGGACCGCTATCTCTCGATTCACCGAATCGCGCATCGCATGGGGCTGCGCACCAACGTCACGATGCTCTACGGTCACATCGAGACGATGGAGGAGCGCGTCGATCACATGCTGCGCGCGCGGGCGCTCCAGGACGAGACCGGCGGATTTCAGGCGTTCATCCCGCTGGCGTTCCATCCCGACAACAACCAGATGCGCAAGCTGCCGGCGCCCACCGGCACCGACACACTGCGCGTGCATGCCGTGTCGCGGCTCATGTGCGACAACATTCCGCACATCAAGGCGTTCTGGATTGCCACCGGGCTCGAGATGGCGCAGACGGCGCTCTGGTTTGGCGTCGATGACCTGGACGGGACCGTCCAAGAAGAGAAGATTTACCATATGGCCGGATCGCCCACGCCCGAGGGGATGACCACCGCCGGCCTGACGCGGCTCGTGCGCGCCGCCGGCCGCGAACCCTACGAGCGGGACACGCTCTACAACATCGTCAATGTGCCCCCGGCCGAGGCGCCCGAGCCGGCCGCCCAGGCCCTCTAGCCCTTGTCACCGGCCGAGTTTGCGGCCGGATCTTTGCCCGCTTGTAACGCGCTATAATTTCCCCAGTCCAAATCCCAGGCGAGAGCCGACGAGGGGTTTGGGCTTTTTAACATCCGGAGATTGCGAAAAGTTTCACAAGCTTCACAAAGGACAGAGAGACCGCCGATGCCGTCCATCATTCCGCTGCTCACCGAGTACGAGAAGCAGCATCTCTCCGAGCGCCAGGCACTGCCCGAGAAGTATCTCGGCCTGTCCGACGACGAGATGGAGGCGCGCATCGCGGCCGCGCGGGCGACGCTCGGCTCGAGACTGGTCATCCTCGGCCACCACTACCAGCGCGACGAGGTGATCCGCTTCGCCGACTACACCGGAGACTCGTTCCGTCTCGCGCGGCAGATCGCCAACCGGCCCGAGGCCGACTACATCGTGTTCTGCGGCGTGCACTTCATGGCCGAAAGCGCGGACGTGCTCTGCGCGCCGCACCAGCAGGTGATCCTGCCGGACCTCGCGGCCGGCTGCTCGATGGCCGACATGGTCGAGCCCGGCCAGCTGGAGACCGCGTGGGAAGAGCTGCAGCAGATGGGCATCACGGGCGTCGTGCCGGTGACCTACATCAACTCGGCAGCGGCGATTAAGGCGTTCGTAGGGGAGCAGGGCGGCACCGTGTGCACGTCGTCGAACGCCGCGGCCACGCTCAAGTGGGCGTTCAGCCGCGGCGAGCGCGTGCTGTTCCTGCCGGACCAGCACCTGGGCCGAAATACCGCCTACAAGATGGGCATCCCGCTGGACGAGATGCAGGTGTGGGATCCGCACGAGATCTTCGGCGGTCTCACGCCCGAACAGGCGCAGAGCGCCAGGATGCTGTTGTGGAAGGGGCACTGCTCGGTGCACACGCGCTTCACCGCGAAGCAGATCGAGGGCGTGCGCAAGCAGCACCCCGGCATCCGCGTGATCGTGCATCCCGAGGTGCCGTGGGAGGTCGTGCAGGCGGCCGACGACAGCGGCAGCACCGAATACATCATCAAGACGGTGGCGAACAGCCCCAAGGGGTCGGCGTGGGCGGTGGGCACCGAGGTGCACCTCGTCAACCGGCTTGCGCACGAGATGGCGCCGGACCGCACGGTGGTGTCGCTGGATCAGTTCGGCTGCCTCTGCTCGACGATGTTCCGCGTGTCGCCGAACCATCTCCTCTGGATTCTCGAAGAGCTGGTGGAGGGGCGCGTCCCCAACCGCATCGTCGTGCCCGAGGAACAGAAACACTGGACGAAGGTCGCGCTGGATCGGATGCTGTCCATCGTCTGAAGTACGATTGCGGGCTCAGGAGGACTCATGGCTCACGAACTTCCGAAGCTCCCGTACGCGTTCGAGGCGCTCGAGCCGCATATCGACGCGCAGACGATGCAGATTCACCACGGGAAGCACCACCAGACCTACGTCACGAATTTGAACAACGCACTGGCCGCGCATCCCGACCTGCAGGGTAAGAGCGTCGAGGAGCTGTGCAAGGGCCTGAGCAGCCTGCCGCAGGACATACAGACCGCCGTGCGCAACAACGGCGGTGGCCACTGGAACCACAGCATGTTCTGGACGTGGATGGCGCCCAACGCGGGGGGCGCGCCCACCGGCAAGATTGCCGACGCCATCAACGGCTCCTTCGGCGGCTTCGATGCGTTCAAGGAGCAGTGGGGCAAGGCCGGCGCCGGACGCTTCGGCAGCGGCTGGGTGTGGCTCCTCAAGGACGGCGGCAAGCTTTCGATCGCGAGCACCCCGAACCAGGACAACCCGTTGATGGAAGGCAAGACGGCGATCCTCGGTCTCGACGTGTGGGAACACGCGTACTACTTGAAGTACCAGAACCGCCGGCCCGACTACATCGGCGCGTGGTGGAGCGTGGTGAACTGGGCGGAAGTGAACACCGCTTTGTAAGCAGACAACGTTTTTTGAGTTGAGGTACGGGCGCCGGCCCATCCGAAAATGATGGGCTGGCCTGCCCTATAATCAGCCGCTGATGCAGCCTACCAACGTCGGGGATCCGAACTACTTCCACAAGGTCGTCGATTGCCAATGGGCGTGTCCGGCCCATACCAACGTTCCCCAGTACATCAGGCTCATCGCACAGGGGAAGTTCACCGAAGCCTACATGGTGAACCGCGAGTCGAACGTGTTCCCGGGCATCCTGGGACGCACGTGCGACCGACCCTGCGAACCTGCCTGCC
The DNA here is from genome assembly GCA_035646375.1 of Vicinamibacterales bacterium. Taxonomy (GTDB): domain Bacteria; phylum Acidobacteriota; class Vicinamibacteria; order Vicinamibacterales; family UBA2999; genus DASYRM01. Next base: position 6,893 of record DASRPM010000230.1, on the reverse strand, counting down.
GCCGCACGCGCGTGGACGGGAAGCCCGTGGCTATCTGCCGCTTGAAGCGCGTGGCCGCCGACAACCGTGACGACGTCACGGATCTCATCCCGAAGGCCCCCGATCGCAAGAACGGCAAGAAGGTGGCGCTCGTCGGCGCCGGGCCGGCCTCGCTGACCGTGGCCAACGACCTGATGCCGCTCGGCTACCAGGTCACCATCTTCGAGAAACTGTCGCAGCCGGGCGGCCTGATGCGGATCAACATTCCCGCGTTCCGCCTGCCGGCCGAAGTGCTCGACGAAGAGATCGGCTACATCGTCGACATGGGCGTGGACGTGCGCTACAACACGCCGGTCGAGAGCCTGAAAAAGCTGGCCGACGGCGGCGAGTACGACGCCGTCTTCGTCGGCAGCGGCGCGCCCAAAGGCAAGGAGCTCGAGATTCCGGGCCGCCACGACAGCGACCAGGTGTTCATCGGCATCGAGTGGCTCGAGTCGATTCACTTCGGCCACGTGGATTCCGTGGGCAAGCGGGTGGTCATCATCGGCGTCGGCAACACGGCGATGGACTGCTGCCGATCCGCCAAGCGCCTCGGCGCCACCGACGTGAAGGTGATCGCGCGCAAGACGCGCAAGTACTTCAAGGCCTCGCCGTGGGAGCTCGAGGACGCCGAGGAAGAGCAGGTCCACATCCTCGAGAACCTGCAGCCGGTGCGCTTCATCGTGGAAAACGGCAAGCTGACCGGGATGGAGTTCGAGAAGTTCAGCTCCGTCGAGGTGGACGGGCAGCTCAAGCAGGAGACGATCGGCCGCGAGATCATCCCGTGCGACACCGTCGTGCTCGCCATCGGCCAGGACAACGCGTTTCCCTGGATCGAGCGCGACATGGGGATCGAGTTCGGCAAGTGGGACATGCCGGTGGTGGACAAGAAGACCTTCATGTCCACCCGGCCCGGCATCTTCTTTGGCGGCGACGCCGCCTTCGGTCCGGCCAACATCATCTGGGCGGTCGAGCAGGGCCACCAGGCGGCGATTTCCATCTCCAACTACTGCCAGGGCGTGCCGGTCACCGACCGCCCGCCGCAGGGCATGACGCTCGCGAGCACCAAGATGGGGCTGCACGAGTGGGCCTACGACAACAACTACGATCCGGTGCAGCGGCAGAAGATGAAGCACGTCGAGCTGCCGGTGCGCTTCGCCAAGATGACGACCGAGGTCGAGCTCGGCTTCACCGCCGAGCAGACCGCCGCCGAGGTGCAGCGCTGCCTGAACTGCGACGTGCAGACGCACTTCACCGACTCGCTCTGCATCGAGTGTGATGCCTGCATCGACATCTGCCCGACGGACTGCCTGACCATCACCGTCAACGGAGACGAGCCCGACCTGCGCGAGCGGCTGACGGCCCCGGCGACCGAGCCAGGCCAGGAGCTGTTCGTGTCCGGGAGCCTCAAACAGACGGGGCGCGTGATGGTCAAGGACGAGAACGTCTGCCTCCACTGCGGCCTGTGTGCCGAGCGCTGCCCCACCTACGCGTGGGACATGCGGAAGTTCGCGGTTGAGATTCCCCTCGCCGGCGCCTTGCAGCCGGCGAAAGCGTAGCTGCCGCCGGGATGCGCACAGCAGCCAGGCTGGGTCCCTGTCGACCCTGACGGATACCTGATGGACCGCGTCAACGACTTCGCGTTCAAGATCGCCACGGCCAACGGCACTGGATCGGCGTCGGCAAACGGCCTGATCATGCAGGCCATTTTCCGGATGGGCGTGCCGGTCACGGGCAAGAACGTCTTCCCCTCGAACATCCAGGGGCTGCCCACCTGGTACGAAATCCGCGTCAACAGGAACGGCTACACCGCCCGCACCGCGCAGTTCGATCTGATGGTGGCGCTCAACGCCGCCACCTACGCCAAGGACGTCGCCGAGGTCCACTCCGGGGGCTGGCTGCTGTACGACTCGTCCTGGCCGCTCGACGAGCGGCTGAAGCGTCCCGACATCACGTATTTGGGCGTACCGCTGGCCGAGATGTGCAACGCGTCCTTCAAGGGCGTGCGCGAGCGCATCCTGATGAAGAACATCGCCTACGCCGGCGCGCTGGCGGCGCTGCTCGACTTCGACACCGAGATCATGCGGGCGCTGCTCACGGAGAAGTTCGGCAGGAAGCCGGCGCTGATGGACTCGAACCAGAAGGCGATCAACCTGGGCTTCGACTACGCCAAGGCGCAGTTCGACTGCCCGCTGCCGATCCGGCTCGAGAAGCTGGACAAGACGAAGGACGCGATCCTGATCGACGGCAACACCGCGGCGGCGCTCGGCTGCGTCTATGCCGGCGCCACCGTCGGCGCGTGGTATCCGATCACGCCGTCCACGTCGCTCATGGACGCCTTCAGCGGCTTCTGCCAGAAGTACCGCCGCGACGAGGGGGGCAAGAACCGCTATGCCATCGTCCAGGCCGAGGACGAGCTCGCGGCCATCGGCATGGTGATCGGCGCCGGCTGGGCGGGTGCGCGCGCCTTCACGTCCACGTCGGGTCCCGGCATCTCGCTGATGAACGAGTTCATCGGCCTGGCGTACTACGGCGAGATTCCGGCGGTGATTTTCGACGTGCAGCGCGCCGGGCCGTCCACCGGCATGCCGACGCGGACGCAGCAGGGCGACATCATGATGTGCGCCTACGCCTCGCACGGCGACACGCGGCACATCTGCCTGTATCCGTCGGATCCGCGCGAGGCGTTCGAGTTCGCCGTGAAGGCGTTCGACCTTGCCGAGCGCTTCCAGACGCCGGTGTTCGTGCTGAGCGATCTCGACATCGGCATGAACGACTGGATGGTGCCGCGTCTCGAGTGGGACGACAGCTATCGCCCGGATCGCGGCAAGGTGCTGTCGGCCGAGGAGCTCGAGAGCGCCAAGACCTTCTCGCGCTATCTGGACGTGGATGGCGACGGCATCCCGTACCGCAGCCTGCCGGGCGTGCACCCGAAGGGCGCGTATTTCACGCGCGGGTCCGGCCACACCAAGCACGCCACGTATACCGAGGACGACACCGAGTACACGGAGGTGCTCGATCGCATCGACCGCAAGGTGCAGCGCGCCGCGCGGTTCGTGCCGGCGCCGGTCGTGCGGAAGGCGGCCGGGGCCACCAAGCTGGGCATTCTGACGGTCGGCGGCTGCCACGCGGCGTGCGTGGAAGCGCTCGACCGGTTGGCCAAGGAAGGCGTGGCGATCGACTACATGCGGGTGCGCGGGTTCCCCTTCGGCGACGACGTCCGGAAGTTCCTCGAGTCGCACGATATCAACTTCGTGGTGGAGCAGAACCGGGACGGGCAGCTGCGCAACCTGCTGACGCTCGACACCGGGTTTCCGATGGAGCGCATGGAATCGGTGCGCTACTACGGCGGCTTCCCGCTGAGCGCCACCCACGTGATCGACGGCGTCAAAGCCAAACTGGAAAAGGCAGCGTAGAAGGCAGCCATGAGCTTCATTCCCAAGCCCAAAGTTCACCACCCGTCGCTCCAGAAGAACGAGCTCGGGCTGACGCGCCGCGACTACGAAGGCGCCATCACCACGCTGTGCGCCGGCTGCGGCCACGACTCCGTGACGGCGGCCGTCGTGCAGGCGTTCTGGGAGCTGTCGATTGCGCCGCACCGGGTGGCGAAGCTGTCGGGGATCGGCTGCTCGTCGAAGACGCCGGCCTACTTCCTGCGGGACGCGCACGGCTTCAACGGCGTGCACGGCCGCATGCCGGCGCTCGCCACCGGCGCCAACGCGGCCAACGGCGACATCATCTACATCGGCGTCTCGGGCGACGGCGATTCGCTGTCGATCGGGATCGGCCAGATGTCGCACGCCATCCGCCGCAACGTCAACCTGCTCTATATCCTCGAGAACAACGGCGTCTACGGACTCACCAAGGGGCAGTTCTCGGCCGCCGCCGACAAGGGTTCGATGAGCAAGAAGGGCGAGCCCAACACCATGGAGGCGATCGACGGCGCGCTGCTGGCGCTGACGATCGGCGCCAGTTTCGTGGCCCGCAGCTTCTCGGGCGACAAGGCGCAGCTGGTGCCCATCCTCAAGGCCGGCCTCACGCACAAGGGGTTCGCCTTCGTGGACGTCATCTCGCCGTGCGTGACGTTCAACGATCACGAGGGCTCGACCAAGAGCTACGCCTACACGCGCGAGCACAACGTCGAGATCGTGCAGGCCGACTTCGTGCCGCCGGCCCAGGCCATCACCGCCGAATACGACGCCGGCACCGTGCGCAACGTGATGCTGCACGATGGCAGCTGGGTGCGCCTGCGCAAGCTGGCGAAAGACTACGACCCCACCGATCGCGATCGCGCTTATGGCTACATCCGCGACGCGCAGTCGAAGGGCGAGGTGGTGACCGGACTTCTCTACATCGACGAGGGGTCGCAGGACATGCACGGTCACGCGGGTACGATCGGCGAGCCGCTCACCACCCTGCCGTACGAGTCGCTGTGCCCCGGCAACGACGAACTGCAGAAGCTCCAGGCGCGGTTCAGATAGGCGCGCTAAAAGAACTTCACATCCACCAGGGTTCCGGCCTCCACGACGGTCGTGTCGGCGTCGATCTCGATGTAGCCGTCGGCCTGCGACATGCTGGTGATGTCGCCGGAGGCTTTGAAGGCCGGCCACGCGCGGCCCTCCTCGACACGCACCGTGTAGAACTGGTGCCGGTTCGGCGTCGAGCTGACGCGCGCCGCCAGCGGCAGGCGCTCGACCCGGATTGACTGCGCCGGCAGGCGCGCCATGCGGCGCAGCACGGGCACCAGCAGCACGTAGGCGTTGGTCAGGCACGACGTGGGGTAGCCCGGCATGCCGAAGGCGAGCTTGCCGCCGATGCGGCCGAAGGCCGTCGGCTTGCCCGGCTTTACCGCGATGCCGTGAAAGAGCACCTCGCCCTTCGCGCGCACGACGTCGAGCATCAGGTCGCGGGTGCCCACCGAGCTGCCGCCGGAGAAAACGAGCAGGTCGTCGGCCAGGCACTCGTCCACCGCGCGCGACAGATCCTCGAGCGTATCGACCGCGGTCCGATGAATGACCGGCACCCCGCCGTGTTCGGCCACCACCGCCGCAAGCGTCGAGCTGTTGATGTCGTAAATCTGGCCAGGCGCCAGCGGCTCGCCTGGGGCCACGACCTCGTTGCCCGTCGAGAGGATGGCCACGCGAGGCGCCGAGTAGACCAGCACCTCGGTGTGGCCGAGCGCGGCTATCGCACCCACGCGGCTGGCCGTGAGCATCGTGCCCGCCGCCAGTACCAGCTGGCCCGTGCGGATGTCCTGCCCCTGCCGGCCGACGTTCTGGCCGGCCGCGGCCGCCGCGAACAGCTGGACGTCGTCGCCGGCGGCCGACGTTTCCTCCACCATCACCACCGCATCGGCGCCGTCGGGCATGGGTGCGCCCGTGGCCACTTCGCTGCAGAGCCCGGCGGCCACCGCCTGCACGGGCATCTGGCCGGTGTAGATCGTTTCGATGCGCCGCAGGAGCACCGGAGTGTCGCGGGAGGCGCCCGTCGTGTCGGCGGCGCGCACGGCGTAGCCGTCCATGGCGGCGCGTGCGAATGGCGGCACGTCGGCCGGCGCCAGCACGTCGCGCGCGAGCACGCGGCCGCGGACCTCGCTGAGCGGCACCGTCTCGGTGCGATCGAGCGGCCTGATGGCCGCCGAGATGATGTCCTGCGCCTCGGTGAGCGGAATCGTGGACTGGAACGGCCGCATCTCCATCACTACATCAGCGATTTCTGGAGCTGCTGCGCCACGTGGCCCAGCTCGGGGATGATGAGCCGCGACATCGCCAGCCGCACGGCGTGCTCGGACCCGGGCAGCACGAAGATCGCCTTGGCGCCCACCGTGCCCGCCGTGGCGCGGCTCATCATCGCGGCGGAGCCGATCTCGTCGAAGCTCAGCATGCGGAACAGCTCGCCGAAACCATCGAGCCGCTTCTCGAAGAGCGCGTCCATCGCCTCGAACGTGCCGTCGCGGGCGCTGATGCCGGTGCCGCCGGTGGTGATGATGACGCGCGTGTCCGCATCAGTGAGCCACTGCTTCACCGAGGCGGTGACCAGCACCGGCTCGTCGCGCACGATCGCGAATCCGGTCGCCTGGTGGCCCGCGCGCTCGAGAAATTCGCGGATGGCGCGGCCGCTCGAATCCGTGTCGCTGGTGCGCGTGTCGCTCACGGTCAGCACGAAGCAGCCGACCGAGACGGGGCCTTTGGCTTTGTGTTCCTGGTGGCTCACGGTTCTGGTGTTGCGATTATAGGCGGCGCCGCACCAGCGCTCCCACTTCGCGCACGTCGATGGTTTTAAGGCACAGGTTGTCGTTGCACGGGGTGAGGCGCTGGTTGTACGGGCTGACGCAGGGGCTGCACGTGTATCCCGTGTAAACGACGTCGAAGCTGCGCGCAAGAGGACGGTAGCGGTCCGGCAGCTCGGGGCCGAAGAAGACGACGACGTGAATGCCGGTGAGACACGCGAAGTGCGCCGGCCCCGAATCGTTGGTGATGAGCACCCGCGACAGGTTGAACAGGTGCAGCAGCTCCATCATCGTCGTGTGGCCGGTCAGGTCCACCATTCGCGGCGAGTTGACTCGCGCGCAGATGTGGACGGCGTCCGGTTTCTCGTCGGCGACGCCGGTCACCAGTACGTAGACGTCGGGATCCTCGAGGAGCTGAGTCGCGAGGTCCGCATACGAGTCGAGCGGCAGCCGGCGCATCGGGAAGCGCTTGCTCGCATTCGGGTTCAGCACCACCAGCTTCTTCGAGGGGCCGATCCCGGGCGCGTGCGCCTCGAGCTTTCGCCAGATGGCCGCCGCCGTCGCCTCGTCGGTCGTCAGCCCGGGAATCGTGAGGTCGTCGCCGGCGCGCGGCCGCTTCACGATGGGGATGCCGCCGGGTGGGGCC
>DASRPM010000229.1:0-7497 GCA_035646375.1 Vicinamibacterales bacterium | reverse complement strand
CTTCGCCAGGCCGGCCATGTCGATCTCGTTGTCGAAGTGGCCGATGTTGCCGACGATCGCCTTGTCCTTCATCTTCGCCATGTGCGCGGCGGTGATGATGTTGAAGTTGCCGGTCGTGGTGATGAAGATGTCGGCCTTGTCGAGCACGTTCTCGAGCGTGTTGACCTCGAAGCCTTCCATCGCCGCCTGCAGCGCGCAGATCGGGTCGATCTCGCTGATCACGACGCGCGCGCCCTGCCCGCGCAGCGCCTGCGCGCAGCCCTTGCCCACGTCGCCGTAGCCGGCCACGAACGCCAGCTTTCCGCCCATCATCACGTCGCTGGCGCGGCAGATGCCGTCGGTCAGCGAGTGCCGGCAGCCGAAGATGTTGTCGAACTTGCTCTTCGTCACCGAGTTGTTGACGTTGATGCCGGGGAACATCAGCGTGCCCTTCTTCTCCATCTCGTAGAGACGGTGCACGCCCGTGGTCGTCTCTTCCGAGACGCCGCGGATGCCCTTGGCGATCGACGTCCAGCGGCCCGGGTTCTTGGTGAGCTCGTCGCTGAGCGCCTTGAGGATGACGCCCCACTCTTCGGGCTCGGTCGCCGCGTTGAACGCCGGCACCTTGCCGGCCTTCTCGAATTCAGCCGCCTTGTGCACGAACAGCGTCGCGTCGCCGCCGTCGTCGACGATCAGCGTCGGGCCCTTGCCGTCCGGCCACACGAGGCACTCGACCGTGCACCACCAGTATTCGTCGAGCGTCTCGCCCTTCCACGCGAACACCGGAATGCCGCGCGGGTTGGCCACCGTGCCGCCCGTCTCGGGCCGGCCGACGACGACCGCCGCCGCGGCGTGGTCCTGCGTCGAGAAGATGTTGCACGACACCCAGCGCACGTCGGCGCCGAGCAGCGACAGCGTCTCGATGAGCACGCCGGTCTGAATCGTCATGTGCAGGCTGCCCATGATCCGCGCGCCGGCGAGCGGCTTCTTGCCCTCGTAGCGCTTGCGGATGGCCATCAGTCCGGGCATCTCGCCCTCGGCCAGCCGCAGTTCCTTCCGGCCGAACTCCGCCAGGTTGAGGTCGGCGACCTTGTAGGGGACGCGACCAGCCTGCTTCGCCAGGTCGTATGCGTGCACTTCGCTCGTTGCTGTTGCCATGCTTCCTTCTCCTCGATTGACTGCGCTAGGACTTGATCGCGACTGCTGAAAACAACGCCGGTCCGCCCACGTCAGGACTGGCCGGCAGGTTCCGCACCCGCACGTCGGCAAAGCCGGCGCCGGTGAGGTACCGCGTCATCTGTTTGTCCGAAAACCCGAGCCACACGTGGCCCATCTGCTGCTGATACTCCTCGTGCTCGTGCGGCAGCATGTCCACGACGAGCACGCGCCCTCCCGGCCGGATGACCCGCGCGGCCTCCGAGAGCGCCTTCGGCGGCGCTGGTGAGTAGTGCAACACCAGCGAGAGCACCGCCACGTCGAGCTCGCCATCGCGCAGCGGCAGCGATTCGAGCTCGCCTTTCCTGAACTCGACGTTCGTCGCGCCGTCGAGACGGCCGCGCGCCGCGTCGAGCATTTCCTCGGCCGCATCGACGGCGATGACCTGGCGGACGTAGGGCGCCACGGTCTCGGTCAGCTGGCCCGTGCCGCATCCCAGATCGCCCACCAGCAGATTCGGGTCGATCAGCCCGAGCACAGCCGACATGTAGAACGTGTCGCCGTACAGGTCCTGTCGAAGCCTATCCCACCCCGCCGCCGCGCTGGCGAAGAACTCCTGCGACTTCGCGCGCCGGCGCGCCAGCACACCCTTCAGGCGGCGTTCATCCTGCCCCGCCGCTGAGGTGGCGACGACCTGCTCGCGAATCAGCGGCCACAGCCGCTTCGCGCCTGAATCGAGGTCGTCGGCGGGCATGCTGTAGAACCGGCTCGTGCCATCCCGCCGCGAAGCCACCCAGTCGTCATCGGCCAGCGTCTTGAGGTGCCGGCTGACGCTCGACTGCGGCATCTGCAGGACCGCGCACAGCTCCGAGACCGTGAGCTCGTGCCGCTCCAGCAGCAACAGCACGCGGCACCGCGTCTGGTCCGACAGCGCCGACATATGGTCGAGAATCGGGGCGTTCATTGGCGTTTTTGATGTATCCGTAAATCCGGATTGAATCATATCAATGAGGACCGGCCGCCGTCAACCACCTCCGCCCAGGCCCCCGCAAGATTCGCCAGCGTCGCCGTTCTGAGCCCAGGAGGACGTATGACCCGACATCTGGCCTGCTCCATGGCGGCCCTACTGGCCCTGGCAACGCCCGGCTCCGGCGCGGCAACCACCCACCAGGCTGACACCCCCGGCGTCGAGATTCTCGTGAACGGCGTGCCGCAGACGCGCTACGCGCACGACGGCCGCTGGTACGTCGAAGCGCTCAAGGGGCGCGAGTACGCGATCCGCCTCCGCAATCCCTACCCGGTGCGGGTGGCCGTGGCGCTGTCGGTGGACGGGCTCAACACCATCGACGCGCGCGAGACGACGGCATCGGGTGCCCGCAAATGGGTGCTCGATCCCTATCAGACGGTCACCATCTCCGGATGGCAGACGAGCGCCTCTCACGCGCGCGCGTTCGAGTTCACGACCGAGGAGCGCTCGTACGGGCAGGCCCTCGGCAAGACCATGAATCTCGGCACCATCTCGGCGGTGTTCTTTCGCGAGCGCGCGCCGCGCTATTCGCTGCGCGGCGATCGCCAGGAACCGCGCGCCGGGTCGGCGCCGCCGGCCGCGGCGCCGTCGGCCGCGGACCGCAGCGCCAACAAGGCCGAAGCCGACGAGTACGCCGCCACGGGCATGGGGCGCCGCAGGGATCACGCCGTGGAGCAGGTATGGCTCGATCTCGAGGAGGCGCCGGCCGCGAGGGTGAACATCCGCTACGAATTCCGGCCGCAGCTGGCGAGGCTCGGCATCATCCCGCCGCCCACGCGGGCCGATCCGCTGCGCCGCCGCGAACGCGCGCGCGGCTTCGCGCCCGGATTCGCGCCGGAGATCGAAACGCTGCGCCGTTAGGGCGCAGTCCGGAGGGGCGGCGCGGCTCCGAGCTCGACCTCGAGGCGGCCCACCAGCGTATCGAGCTCGGCGCTGACGGCGCGCACGGTGTCGGGCTGGCTCAAGTCGACGCCGGCGCCGGCCAGCAGGCGCATCGGATAGTCGCTGCCCCCCGCGCGCAGCAGGTTCATGTAGCGCGCGACGCCGTCGCGCGCGACGGCCGGATCCGCCGAGCGGATGTCCTGCATCAGTCGCGCCGTCGAGGCAAAGCAGGTGGCGTACTGGTACACGTAGTACGGCGCGTTGAAGAAGTGCGGGATGCGCGCCCAGGTGACGTGCGACAGCGGCTCGGGGTCGATGACGTCGCCGTAGTAGTCGCGCACCAGGCCGGCATAGATGCCGCTCAGCGTTTCGGCGGTCACGGGACGGTCCTGCTCCACCAGCCGGTGCGCCTGCAGCTCGAAGTCCGCGAACATCACCTGGGTGAAGAAGGTGCTGGCGATGCTGTCGATGGCGTGCTGCAAGAGCACGGCGCGCTCGGTCGCGCTGCGCGCGCGGCGCAGCATGAGATCGAGGAACAGCGCCTCGTTGAGGGTGGACGGCACTTCGGCCACGAAAATCGTGTAGCCGGCATAGACATACGGCTGCGCCTGGTGCGACAGCAGCGTGTGCATCGAGTGCCCCATCTCGTGGGCCAGCGTGAACACCGCGTCGAGCGTCTCGTTGTAGTTCAGGAGCATGTACGGATGGGCGCCGTACACCGGGGCGGAATACGCGCCGCTGCGCTTGCCCGCGTTCTCGAACACGTCGATCCACCGCTCGCGGAAGGCTCTTCGCACCTCGGCCTGATACTCGGCGCCGAGGGGCGCCACGGACTCCACGATCCACTCGCCCACGTCGTCGTAGGCGTAGCGCTCTTCCTGCCGCACCAGCGGCACGAAGACGTCGTACAGGCAGTACTTGTCGAGGCCGAGCCGCGCCCGGCGCAGCCGGTGGTAGCGCCGCAGCGGCTCCACGCCGGCCTTGGCCTCGGCAATCAGGTTCTCGACCACCGAGGGCGGAATGTCGTTGCCGTGGAGCGCGGCGTCGAGCGTCGTGGAGTAGCCGCGCGCACGGGCGTGGAACCAGTCGCGCTGCAGCACGCCGTTGTACATCGCCGCAATCGTGTTCTGGCTGTCCGCAAACGACTGGTGGAAGGTGCGGTAGGCCTGCGCGCGGTCGGCCTGCACGCGGCTGGTTTCGAGCAGCGCGCGGTACTGCGCGTAGGTCAGCGTCACCTGCTCGCCGCTTTCGAGCGTGATCGACGGAAACTTCTTGTCGGCGGTCGTGAGCGCCGAGTAGCTGTCGGCCGGCACGGTGTTGAAACGGCCCGAGTACGACAGCAGGCGCTCCCCTGTCTCGTCGAGCACGTGCTCCTGCTCGTGAAAGAGGCTCTCGACGAAGAAGCGGTAGACCGCCAGCTGCGGCTCCGCCGCCATCCACCCTTGGATCGTGGCGAGCGGGATCGCCAGCAGTTCGGGGTTGAACCAGGCGCTGGCCAGCTGCTGCCTGGCGAAGAGAATCTGCACCTGCTGGCGCCTGCCGTTGAGGCGGTTGTCCCGCAGGTCCTCGTCGTACTGGAGCGCCGCGAAATACCACACCCGATAGCTGAGCGCTCCCAGCCTGTCCATCGCGTGCAGCGCTTCCAGCAGGCGCGCGCCGGATTGGCCGAGCGTGTTCTGGAATCGCCGGAAGTCGTCGATCAGCCCCTCGAGCTCCCGATAACGCTTCTCCCACTCCTCCCAATCGGCACAGACCGCCGACAGATCCCACCGGTAGCGGTCGGGCACCGACGGACGTAGCGGCGGGTCGCCGGGACCGGGTCGATAGGCGTCGAGAGGTGGCATCGGGTGTCCGTTACGAGCGCAGCAGGGTCCGCAGATCCTCGTAGTCGGCCGAGAGCGGCTTCGAGAACCGGGGGCGGGTGATGGCGGCGGCCAGCGCCGGCGGCAGCGGCACGGCCTGCCCGATGGCCGGCTCGACTACCTCGCGGAACTTGGCCGGGTGCGCCGTGGCCAGAAAGACGCCGGTGGCATCGCCGCCGGCCATTCGCAGCATGTCGTTCACCGCCAGCCAGCCGATGGCACCGTGCGGGTCGAGGAGGTAGGCGTGCTCGCGGTAGACGCGGCCGATCTCGGCCACCACGCGCGCGTCCGGGTAGGCGAACCCGGTCACGTCGCGCCGCAGCGCCTCGAGGTCGCCGCCGTAGATCCACTGCATGCGTTCGAAGTTGCTCGGTGCGCCGACGTCCATGGCGTTGGCGACCGTCCGGACCGACGCCTTCGGGTCGTAAAGGCCGGTGTCGAGGTAGCGCGGGACGGCGTCGTTGACGTTGGTGGCCGCCACGAACTGCCGGACGTGCAGTCCCAGGCGCTTGGCAATGAGGCCGGCCGTCAGGTCGCCGAAGTTGCCGCTCGGCACCGCCACCACCGGCCCCTGCTGGCCCCCGACGGCCGCCACCAGGAAGTAATAGAACACCTGCGGCAGCAGCCGCCCCAGGTTGATCGAGTTGGCAGGGGTCAGCCAGACGTGGCGGCGCAGCTCGTCGTCGGCAAATGCGGTCTTGACCAGCCGCTGGCAGTCGTCGAAGGTGCCGTCCACTGCCACCGCGAGGATGTTGTCGCCCATCGACGCCATTTGCGCTTCCTGGACGTCGCTCACCTTCCCGGCGGGATAGAGCACCACGACCCGCGTGTCGGGGACGCGGTGGAACGCTTGCGCGACGGCGCTACCGGTATCGCCGGAGGTCGCCACCAGGATCGTCAGCGGCGTGCCGTCGGTGAAATGGTGCAGCAGCCGGGCCTGGACGCGCGCCCCGACATCCTTGAACGCCATGGTCGGGCCGTGGAAGAGCTCGAGCGCCCACACGCGGTCCGTCACCTTGACCAGCGGAATCGGGAAGTCGAGCGCGTCGCGGACGAGCGGCTCCAGCGCCGCCTCGGTGATCTCTCCCCGCAGCAGATGGGCGCCCACAACGGTGGCGATGGTGACGATGTCGGCGCCCCGGACCCGCTGCAGCGCCTCGGCCGGCAGCGGCTCGATCCGCGCGGGCATGTAGAGGCCGCCGTCGGGAGCGGTGCCGGCGAACAGGGCGTCGATGAAGGGCACCGGCGGCGCGGCGCCCCTGGAACTGATCCAATCCATGAATACGCGGCCTACTCCGGTCTGATGGGCACCGGGCGGCCCTCGGCGTCAACGGCCACGAACACCACCTCGGCCTCGGTGACCTTGATCCGCTCGGCCGGAGCGTCGGCGGCCGACGGGGCACCCCACCGCTCGGCTTCGACGACCACCCGGATAGTCACCGAGGTGCGGCCGATCCGCACCGTTTCGGTGAAAAAGCTCACGATATCGCCGACGAACACCGGCTCGTGGAACTCCACCTCGCGCATGGCCTTGGTGACGTAGCGGTGCGGGCCGGCCCGGCGGGCCTCGATGGCGGACGCGAGGTCGATGTGCGACAGGATCACGCCCCCGAAGATCGTGCCGTAGGCGTTGGTGTCCTTGGGAAGCAGGAGCACTCGAATCGCCGGGTCGCGGTCCGTCATGGGCGGTCTTCATTCTTTCCCATCCCGCGCCCCGGGTCCACCGACGCGGCGCCGTCACGCGGCGGCAACTACGCCGTGCTTCACTTTCTGATTGAGCCTTGAGGGCACGGCGCTTACGATTGGACTCTGCGGACCGATACGGAGAACACCGAAGGATGCACAGGACATGAGCACGCTCGCCAACGGCCGCCAGGCCCCGATCGACGCCAACGCCTCGACGTCGCGTGCCTGGACGGTTCACGACTCGAGCGAGCTCTACGAAGTGAGCCGCTGGGGTAATGGCTACTTCTCGGTCAGCCCGGCGGGACATCTGCAGGTCCATCCGACCAAGGACACCAGCTCGGCGATCGACCTCAAGGAGCTCGTCGATCGCCTGCAGCTCCGCGGCATCAGCCTGCCGGTCCTCATCCGCTTCACCGACATCCTCAAGCACCGGCTGGGGGATATCTACCAGGCGTTCCAGGCGGCCATCGCGCAGAACCAGTATCAGGGCGCGTACTGCTGCGTCTACCCGATCAAGGTCAATCAGCAGCGCCAGGTGGTCGAGGAAGTCCTGAACTTCGGCAAGCCGTACCGCTTCGGGCTCGAGGCCGGCTCGAAGCCCGAGCTGCTGGCCGTCGTGGCCATCGCCGACAACGACACGCCGATCATCTGCAACGGCTTCAAGGACGCCGAATACATCGAGACCGCGATGCTGGCCCAGAAGATCGGGCGCCGCATCATCCCGGTGGTCGAGAAGTACACCGAGCTGGGCCTCATCCTCGAGGTGGCAGAGCGGATCGGCGTGCGGCCGCAGATCGGCATGCGCGTGAAGCTGGCCTCGCGCGGCAGCGGGCGCTGGCAGTCGTCGGGCGGCTTCCGCTCGAAGTTCGGGCTCACGATCACCGAGATCATGCGCGGCCTCGAAGA
>DASRPM010000228.1:0-30553 GCA_035646375.1 Vicinamibacterales bacterium | reverse complement strand
TCGTGAACCTGGAGACGACGACGCGCCAGACCGTGATGGATCAGGAACTGGTGACGGCGATCCCGAGCTCGCGGACGCCATTCACGGTCGGTGTGTTGATCCCCGGTGTGGTCAAGGGCGCGTTCATGAGCCAGGACGTCGGCGGCTCGGTCGTGCAGGAAGTGGCGTCGCTCGAAGCCAACGGCGGCCGCACCTCCGACCAGCGCATGATGGTCAACGGCGTGGCGCTCAGCTCGATGATTGCCGGCGGGTGGGGCGGCGGCGCCGTCCCGAACGCGACCGGCACCGCCGAGTTCGCCATCGACGTCTCGGGGGTGGACGCGCAGGCGGCCACCGGCGGCGTGCGCATCAACTTCATCCCGCGCGACGGCGGCAACCGCTTCAGCGGCACGATCCCCTTCAGCTACGCCAACGAGGATTTCGCCGCCGACAACTACACCGGCACCGACGTGCAGACGCGCGGCCTGTCGGTCCCCGGCAGGATCAAGGCGAACGGCGACTTCAACCCCGGATTCGGCGGACCGATCAGCCGCGACAAGCTGTGGTTCTTCCTGTCGGGCCGCAAGCTCTTCGCCGACAACTACGTGGCTAGCACGTTCTTCAACCAGAACGCGAACGACATCAACCGCTTCGACTACGTGCCGTCGCCGAACCAGGCGATCCTGCACCAGGAGCAGAGCATCTATCAGGCACGCATCACCTGGCAGGTCTCGCCGAGGAACAAGATCGGCAGCACCTACGACCAGGAGAGGTTCTGTGCGTGCTCGACGGGCATCGGGCCTGGGCCCGGAGGCGCCGTGACCACGCCGGAAGCGGGCGTCGATCGCCGGTTCCCGCTGCAGCGTTTCGTAACTCTCGACTGGAGCTCACCGGTCAACAGCAAGCTGCTGCTCGAAGCCAGCGGCATTCACCGAGTGGAGCGCTGGGGAGGCATGGAGCCGCAGGAGGGGAAGCTCGGCAACATCGATCACCTGACGCCCGGCATGATCGGCATCAGCGACACGAACAACCCGGTTACTCGCGGAGGGCTCTCGTATCGCGCGGCCACGGGCGTGGCGCCCTACAACAACTCCTGGAACTGGAACCTCCACTACCGCTTCGCGGCGTCGTACATCACCGGGTCGCACACCTTCAAGGTGGGCTTCAACAACGCGTACGGACACCACGAGAACACGACCTACAGCTCGCCGGCGGCACCGATCGTCTACAACTTCACCGCCATGTCTCCCACCGGGATCACCTACCGTCTCACGCCGCGCACGGTGAAGGTGAACGTCGACCACGACCTCGGCCTGTTCGCGCAGGACAAGTGGACGTTCGCCCGATGGACGCTGGCGGGTGCGATCCGCTGGGACTCGTTCGCCAACAGCTTCCCGGAACAGGCCCTCACCGGCACCTACTTCGGACGAAGTCTCAACCAGACGTTCCCGAAACAGGACAATCTGAGCTGGAACGACATCACGCCGCGTCTGTCCGCCACCTACGACGTGTTCGGGAATGGCAAGACGGCGTGGAAGATCTCGTTGAACAAGTACCTCGAAGGGCTGGGTACGACCGGATTCGGGGCGGCGCAGGTCACCGACGCGCCGAACCCGATCCTTCGGCTGCAGACCGACTCGTCGCGCCCATGGGGCGACGCCGACCTGGACTTCAACCCCGACTGCGATCTGAACAACTTCAACGCCAACGGCGAGTGCGGTGCGCTCATCGCCGCGGGGACCTTCGGTACCCTCATCCCCGGTCGAAGCTACGATCCCGAGCTCATGACCGGCTGGGGGAAGCGCGCCTTCAACTGGGAGTTCACGACCAGCGTCCAGCAGGAACTCCTGCCGCGCGTGTCGCTGGACGTTCAGTATGCGCGCCGATGGTACGGCAACATCCGCGTGATGGACGACAGGTCAGTCACGCCCGGCGACTACAGCACCTTCGCCATCCCCGTCCCGTCAGACCTCGGCGGCGGCACCTTGACGGGCATCACCGTACGGCCCGACGCGCCGGCGCCGAGCTACTTCATCACGCATTCGAACAACTACGGCAAGATGACCGAGCACTTCGACGGCGTGAACATCACGGTGAACGCCCGGCTGATGAACGGCCTGCTGCTGCAGGGGGGCACGGGCAGCGGGCGGCAGAAGCTCAACGACTGCGAGATCGTCGACGACCTGCCGGAGATGGGGCACACCTTCTTCGGGGACCCGACGCGCGCGTTCTTCTTCGCGGCGCGGCCGAAGGAGTTCTGTGACACCAACAACGGGTGGCGGACCTCGCTCCAGGGGCTCGCGGCCTATACGATTCCGAAGGTCGACGTGCAGATCAGCGGCACCTGGCAGAACCTGCCGGGCGCGGTGGTGCAGGCGAACGCCAACTACGGTGTCATCCCCGGCATCGCCGGGTTCGGACCGTTCATCCCGTTCCAGGCGTTCCAGATCGCGGAGCCCGGCTCGCTCTACGTCGAGCGGCTGAACCAGATCGACCTGCGGCTGTCGAAGCTGTTGCGCTTTGGCGGCACGAAGACGGCGGTCAACTTCGACTTCTACAACGTCACCAACTCCAACTCCGTCCTGGGCGAGAACTTCGCCTACGGCGCGGGCGGAGCGGGATGGCGGACCCCGACGTCGATCTTGCTGCCGCGGATGTTCAAGATCGGCGCGCAGTTCGACTTTTAAGGGCTTAAGGCTTAGCGAAAGGGGCCGGCGGTTCACACCGCCGGCCCTTTTCATTTTCCTGGGGCGCGGCAGGAGGACGCCTGGTACTTCGGCGTCTCGGCTCGCAGCCGTGCGAGCTCCGCGGCGTCGTTCTCGGTCCCGGCGGCCGACACGGCTCGGCGCATCCACTCGAGCGCGTCGCCGCATCGACCGAGCTCGGCGAGCGCCAGCGCCACGGTCTCGGCGTGCGACGCGCCGGGGCTGGCCTGGTACACCTCCATCGCCAGCTCCAACGCGCGAGCACCATCACGTCGCGCCAGGTCCGGAGACGACGCGAGCAGCCGTGCCAGCGTCGTGGCGGTGGCGGTGCGGCCCGGAAATCCCCGGTGGGCGTCGTCGAGGACGGCAATCGCCTCGCCGAATCGCTGCCGCTCGGCCAGCAGGATGGCGAGCCCGACCACGGAGTCCTCGTCGCCGGGGTGGGCCTGCCGCATGGAGGACAGCACCTCGATCGCCTCGTCGCGGCGCTCGAGCCTGACGAGCGCCGACGCCAGCTGACGGCCGACCGTCAGGTCGGCGGGCGCCAGCGCGAACGCGGCGCGCAGGTGTTCGACTCCCCGTGCCACGTCACCACGCTGCAGGAGCGCGGACGCGAGGTTCACCCGCGCCGGCACGCTCGCCGGCGCCACGGCCAGGGCGCGCTCGAACGCGGCGATGGCGTCGTCGAAGCGTCCGGCGGCGTAGGCGCGCGAGCCCTGGATGACGAGCAGCCGCTCGCCGCGAATCAGCGACACCAGCGCATCGGCGACCGGATCGGCCGCGGTGACCGTGCCCGGCCCGCGCCGTTCGAGCTGCGCCCGCGCCTCGTCGAGCCGCCCCAGGCCGCGATAGGCCATGGCCAGCGAGTAGCGCACGGTTCCTGCCTGCGGCGCGCGCTCGAGCGCGATTGCGAAATGCTCGACGGCTTCGCGGTAGCGGCGCTCGCGCAGCGACACCTCGCCGAGCCCGCGGCGAGCCGCCGCCGGAAACACCTCCAGCAGGCTGGCGTACTGCTCGCGCGCGTCCGCGAGCCGGTTGAGCTCGAGCGACACGTCCGCCAGCCGCATGGCGGCGGCGCGATTCTCCGGCCGCAGGCGGAGCGCGGCGGCCAGGCGTTCGGCCGCCGGTTCGAACCGGCCGGTCTGCTGATACAGATAGCCGAGCAGGTGCGGCCACGACGCCTGCGACGGCTGCAGGCGCGCGGCGTTGCGATACGCCGGCTCGGCGGAAGCAAACAGCTCGTAGGCGTGAAAGAGCCGGGCCAGCTCGCCGTAGGCCATGCCGAGATCGCCGTTCGACGCGGTCGAATCGGCTGCCGCGCGCGCGAAGGCGGCACGCGCCTCGACGAGCTGCGCGGCCACGGCCGGCTCGAGCCCTTCGAGTGATGGGAACGGAACCGGATCGAGCCCGGCGCGCGCAGGCACCAGCGTCTCCTCGCCTACGGCGGCACCCGCCCCGCCGGGCAGTGCGAGCGCGAGGAAGGCGACGACACACGTGGCTGCGCGAAAGGCTCGCATCGGCATATGGCTAGGGTTTCCGAGGTGGGCGGCCGGCTTGAAGAACCCAGTACTGATCGACCGCCAGCCGCGCGAAGGACTCCAGTCGCCCGCCGGGCCAGCGCACGCGGACCGTCTGCATCGCCGCATCGGTGCCGAGCCCGAGAATCACCCGCGGGTCGCTCGCGACGCCATAGCTTCCATCGACGTGCACCCGGCGCGACAGCCGGCTGCTCCCGCGCGCGATCTCGACGACCGCGCCGAGCGCCTCGCGGCCCCGCTCGTCGAGCACGCGCACGCCGAGCCAGTGGCGCCCGCGAGCGGCCTCGTTCATCAGCACCCGCACCGGCCCGCTGTTGTTGAAGATCACAAGGTCTGTCGCGCCGTCGTTGTCCAGATCGCCGGACGCCAGACCGCGGGACACCCCGAGTGGGGCGAACGCCGCGCCGGCGCGATCGGTCACGTCTGTGAAGCGCCGCCCCCCCTCGTTGCGGAACAGCTGATTCCGCTGCCTCAGGGGATAGGGGTCACCGGCCTGCACTTGCGCCGTGAGGTGGCGCACCGCGCCGTTGGCCACGGCCACGTCCAGCCAGCCGTCGTTGTCGTAGTCGAACAGCCGCGTGCCGAAGCCGGTGGAACCGAGCTTGAAGAGCCCGGTTTCGACGGTCCGATCCTCGAACAGCCCGCGCCCCTGGTTGCGATAGAACGTGTTGCCCTCGTTATCGAGGTTGGTGACGAACAGGTCCTCGTCGCCGTCGCCGTCGGTGTCGCCGAAGTGCACGCCCATGCTGCCCTGCGGCTGCCCCGTCCGATTCAACGCCACGCCCGCCAGCAGCGCGTCGTCCCTGAAGACGCCGGTGCCGCGCTGGTTGAGCCACAGCTGGTTCGGATCGCCGTCGTTGGCCACGTACACGTCGGTCCAACCGTCGCCGTCCACGTCGGCCGCGATGACGCCGAGGCCGCGGGCGGGCGCGCGCGCGAACCCCGCGCGCGCCGACACGTTGGTGAACGTGCCGTCGCCGTTGTTGTGGAACAGGCTGGCGGACGCCGGCGGATAGACCGACGGGTTGCAGTAGTCGCGAGCCGAGCTGGCGGCAAAGCACGCGCGCTTCATCTCGCGGCTGAACGCGACGTAGTTGACGACGGCGAGGTCGAGCCAGCCGTCGCGATCGTAGTCGAAGAACGTGGCGCCGACGCTCCACCGCGGGTCGTCTGTGCGCGTCGCCGCCGTGCGATCGGTGAACGTGCCGTCGCCGTTGTTGCGGAACATGCGGTTGGCACCGAGGTACGTCGCGTACACGTCGGTCCAGCCGTCGTTGTCGTAGTCGCCAGCGGTCGCGCCCATGCCGTAGCCGGGCACGCCGAGTCCGCTGCGGGCGGTGACGTCGGTGAACCGCGTCCGGCCGCCGGAGAGGTCGTTGCGAAACAGGCGGTTCGTGGGCGCCGCGCCCGCAGCCGCCGCCGCGCCCGGCACGGCGCCGCCCTGAACGACGAAGAGATCCAGGTCGCCGTCGTTGTCGGCGTCGAACAGCGCGCCGCCGGACCCGATCACCTCCGGCAGCAGCAGCTCGCCGGCCGCGCCGTTCACATGGGTGACGTCGATGCCGATCTCGGCGGTGCGATCCACGAACAGCTCGGGCGCGCGCTGCGCGGAGGTGACGGCCATCGACACCAGCAGCGCGGCCGCCGCGCATCGCGCCCGCCGTCCGACGTCAGTCCGGCGATGCCTGCGGGTGATGCACGGGGTCATCATCGGTCCAGGGTGTGCGGCACGGACGCCGGGATTCGTACAGCCGGAGGTTGGCGGTGAGATGCGGCACCGCGTCCGGACGCCCTCCACGCCGCGCCATCTCCAGCGCCTCCGACTGCCATCGCACGGCCTCGTCGAAACGGCCGGTCTCCGCGAGCGCCATCGCCATCGTCTCGGCGACCGCCGGCGAACGCTGCGCGTCGGCGAGTGGCTTCACCAGGGCCAGCGCGCGAGCGCCGTCGCGCACGCGATCGTCCGGCGCGGCCGCCAGTACGCGTGCGAGCGCGTGCGCGAAACCCGGCTGGTCGGCAAAGACGCGCGCATCGCGATCCAGGCGGTCCCGCGCCTCGCGGTAGCGCCCCAGCCGCACGAGCGCCATGGCGTAGCCGAAGCTCGCCTGCGACGTCCCCGGGTTGCGCTGGAGCACCGCCTCGTACTCCGCGAGCGATTCCGCGACGCGGCCGCTGCGGCGCAGCGCGTTGGCCAGGCTGAACCGCGCTTCGTCGTAGGCGGGATCGCTGCGGACCGCGGCGGCGAACGCGTCGATCGCGTCGCGGTCCTGCCGCCGCGATTCGAGCACGACGCCGATGCCGAAGTGGGCGCGCGCCAGCGACGGCGACAGCCGCACCGCGGCCCGGTACTGTTCGAGCGCTGCGTCACGGTCACCAGAGAGATAGAGCGACGTGCCGAGGTTCAGGCGCGTGAACGCGTTGTCGGGCGACGCCTCGACCGCCTGCCGAAGCGCCGCCACCGCCGCGGGCCAGTTGCGTGCGTCCATGGCCTGTACGCCGCGCGTCTCGAGCGCCGCCGCGTTGGTCAGCAGGCCGCGCACTGCGCCCATCAGCGGATCGGCCGGCGGCACCGCCGTCTCGCCCCGCAGCCGCAGGTGGGCGTCGGCCTGCGTCAGATCGCCGAGCCCGCGGTACGCCATCGCCAGCGGATAGTGGACGCGGGTGGCCGACGGCATCAACGCCAGTGCGCCTTCGAGATCCTTGACGGCCGCGGCATAGTCGCGCGCCTCGAGCGCCACGCGGCCGAGGCCGTACAGCACGGCGGGCTCGGCCGGCGCCAGCGACTGCGCCTTGAGCAGGAGCGGCTTTGCGTCCGCCGGCCGGCTCTGACCCAGGCGCAGTTCGGCCAGCCAGACGAGCGACGGCA
This sequence comes from Vicinamibacterales bacterium, assembly GCA_035646375.1. Taxonomy (GTDB): domain Bacteria; phylum Acidobacteriota; class Vicinamibacteria; order Vicinamibacterales; family UBA2999; genus DASYRM01. The sequence continues at coordinate 23,465 of DASRPM010000228.1, read as the reverse complement.
CGTGATCCGGCTGCAGCGCCAGCGCCTGCTCGAACCGCCCCGCCGCCTTCACGGGATCGTTGCCCAAGCGCGCCACGTGCGCCAGGTAGTACGGCCACCGCATGTCGCCGGGCGCCAGCACCTGGGCGTTGGAGAAGCAGCGCTCGGCGGGGTCGTAGAGCTCGGTGGCGATGAACAGCTTGCCCATGTCGCCGTACGCCGTGGCGCGGTCCGCCGCGGACGCCGACGCCTGTCCCACCACACGGCTCATGGCCGCATGCTGCTCGCGCAGCCGCGCCTGGACGTCCGGCGCCGCGCGGGAGATGTCCGGCAGCGGCACGGGCTGCACCGGCGTCCCGTGCTGCTCCTGGTGGCGTCCGCAGGCGATCGCCAGGACGACCGTCAGCCCCACGACGGCGCGCGCGAGTGCGCGCCTCACCGCCCCGTCCCCTCGGTCAGCGTCGTGTAGCGGTCCGCGGGCACCGCCGCGAACGTTTCGCGCCGCCCGCCGGGCCACTGCACCACGACCTCCGACGGCGCCGCCACGGCGCCAAGCCCCACGTGGACGCGGGGATCGTTGGCCGACCCATAGCTGCCGTCGGCCCGCGCACGCCGGTGCCTGACGGTGCCGGCCGTGGTGACGCGCACGCGCGCGCCCACCTGATCGCGGCCGCCCGCACCCACGAGGCGCAGGCCGAGCCAATGATTGGCGCCGACCGCCTGGTTCACGAGCAGGCGCACCGGGCCGTTGTTGTTGCCCACCAGCACGTCGACGTCGCCGTCGTTGTCGATGTCGCCAAAGGCCGCGCCGCGGCCCACCTCCGAGAGCGCGAACACGGCGCCCGCCCTGGCGCTCACGTCCTCGAAGCGGCCGCCGCCGGCGTTGTGGAAGAGCGTCTTGCGCTGGTGCACGGGGAAGGCGTCGCCCGCCTGCCGCAGCGCCTCGATCACCTGCACGGCGCCGTTGACCGCCAGCAGGTCCAGACGGCCGTCGTTGTCGTAGTCGAACCACGCGGCGCCAAAGCCGGTGAAGCCGGTGCTCGCCGGACCGATGCCGGTGCGCGTGCTGTCGTCCTCGAACACGCCGGACCCGTCGTTCACGAAGACGTTGCTGCCCTCGCCGGTGAGCTCGGTCATCACCAGGTCGTCATCGCCGTCGTCGTCCAGGTCGCCGGCGTCCACCCCCATGCTGGCCTCGGCCTTGCCGGTGAGCGGCAGCGCCACGCCGGAGATCAGCGCACGGTTCTCGAACGTGCCGTCATGGCGGTTGATCCAGAGCTGGTTCTCCTGGCCGTCGTTGGCCACGTAGATATCGATCCAGCCGTCGCCGTTGAAGTCGGCGGTCGAGACGCCGAGCGCCGGGCCGAACGCGCGCGAGATCTGCGACCGCGCGCTGACGTCGGCAAACGTGCCGTCGTGCTGGTTGCGATAGAGCCGGTCCGGCAGCGGCTGATAGCTGTCGGGCGTGCAATAGTCCGGCGCGCCGGACGGGCTCATGCAGCGGGTGTGGCCGGCGAGCGTGTAGCGCAGGTAGTGACCGACGAAGAGATCGAGCCAGCCGTCGCGATCGACGTCCACGAACGCCGCCGAGACGCTCCACGACGCGCTCGCGGTGCCGCTCTTGGGCGAGAGGTCGGCGAACGTGCCGTTGCCGTTGTTGCGGTACAGCTGGTTCGGCGCGTCGAATTTGGTCAGGTACAGATCAGGCCGGCCGTCGTTGTCGATGTCGCCCACCGCCACGCCCATGCCGTAGCCGCGCGCGTCGATGCCGCTCTGCGCGGTGACGTCGGTGAACCGCAGCCGGCGCGTGCCGTCGGCCTCCGTGCGCAGGTCGTTCCGATAGAGCCGATCGGTCAGCGGCGTGCCGCCGCGCGAAGCGGGCGCTCCCGGCCCGAGCGGCTGGCCCTGCACCAGGTACACGTCGAGGTCGCCGTCCTGGTCGTAGTCGAAGAGGGCGACGCCGGGTGCGAGAACCTCGGGCATGTAGAACTGTCCCGACATGCCGTTGACGTGGACGAAGTCGAGTCCGGACACCCTGGCGCGTTCGACGAACCAGTCGGCGGCCGGTGAGGCGTGGTCGTGCGGCGTGCTTCGCGAGCACGCGCCTGCGAGGAGGGCGGTCAACGCGGCCAGTACCCAGCCGCAGGCGCGTTGGTCCGCCTTCGCCAAGGCTACGGCGCGACTCAGCGGGAGCCCGCGCCCCTCTCGGCGGCGCGGGCTCCGCTGAGGATGTTCCGCATCGCGTTGTTGCCTTCGTGGCACGCGTACTCGTAGAAGCCGTAGGCGTCGTCGCGCTTGAGGGGGAACGACAGCGTCCATGGCGCGGTCCACGTCCTGGGATCGTTCACCGTCGCCTGATACCGGATCGTGTCCGGCCCCGTTCGCGTGAAGCGCTCGGTCACGCGCATGGCGTCGCTGGCGGGACGCAGCCGGCCGTTGCCGGTGACGCCGATGGTGCCGTTGAAGTTCGTCGTCTCCACCACCAGCGTGTCGCCGTCCCAGCGTCCGCGCGCCTCGCCCATGTAGCCGCGAATGGCGCTCGACGGCGCGGGGCGTCCATCAAGCGGGATGACGCGCGTGTCGTGGATCATCTCGTAGCGAATCGCGACGTAGCCCGGCGCCTGCACGATCTCCGTGCCGTTGTTGTAGACGACCGGCAGCATCGAGCCGACGACGCCTCGTGAGATGCAGCGGTCGTAGTAATCGAGGTCGGCGGCGGAATTGAACGGCCCCTGGCCCGTGCTGCTGTATCGGGCGCGCATCGCCATCCGCTCGGCGCCGTACGGCGTCATCTTCGGCATGCGGCCGTCCGGCGGATCGACGATCAGCGAGTTCTGCCGCTGCGCGGCGCCGCGTTCGAGCCAGTGCGACGGCGGGCCGGTGCCGTCGCCACCGCCGGCGGCCTGGGGCAGCACCACCTCTTCGTCGTCGGCCTCCGCCTGGCGCGCGGCCTGCGTCTGGCGCTGCTGGAACTCCGTCTCGGACAGCGTGGCGCGCGTCCCGAATTCCACGGGGCGCTCCAGCGGTACGCCCACCATGTCGGTGCTCGGCCAGGTGCCTTGCAGATCCGGATCGCCCCACGGCGTGCGCGGCGCCTGGTAGCCCGCCGGCGCCTGCGCCAGCGCCGCCGGCGGCAGTGTCACCCAGACGCCCACCCAGGCGACGGCGGCCGCGAGCGCGGCCACGCGAGCGTTGTGAGTCATGGTCCCGTCCCTACGCGGTCATGATGGCCGTGGCCGTGGTCCGGTACACGACCTCCTCGTACGCCTCGCGCATGCGCTCGATCGGCACGACCATGGTGGCGAGCGCTTTCGCGTTGTACTGCCCGCTGTCGAGCATCGCGACGAAGCGGGGGATGTCGCGCATCGGGCTGCAGCCGCCAGCCTGGCCGGCGTGATGCGTCCGGCCGCCGATCGTGAAGAGCACCGCCGGCAAGGTGATGTTGCCACGAGGGAGGCTCGTGGTCACGATGTCGCCGCCGGCCGCGCACATCTCGTAGGCCTGGCGCAGCGGCACGATTCCCGTGGGATCCGGCCCCCGTTCGGCGCGCGGCGGCACGGTGTCGGCGCCAGCCGCCTCGACCACGAAGTCCGCGCCGGCACCGCCGAGCAGCCCGCCGGCATCACGCCCCCCAGCCCACAAGCGGTCGTTCGGCCCTTTAGTGAGCTCGCGCACCTTGGCCACGAGACCGTCGCCTTCGACGTTGGGGTCGAGCGCGTGCGTGGCGCCGGTCGTCATCGCGACCTCGCGGCGGGCGCGAATCGGATCGATGGCGATGATGGTTGACGCGCCGGAGATCCGTGCCCCCTGCACGGCGCTCAACCCGAGCGGCCCGCAGCCCACGACGGCCACCGTCGATCCCGGTCTCAGGATGCCGGTGCCTTGCGAGGTGGTGGCGCCGAGGCCCGCGACCGCCACGCAGCTGCAAACCATGCCCAGGTCGACGGCCGTGGCCTTGGTGAACACCGGCACCACCCACTCCTCGAAGGTCACCATCACCTCGGCGAGCCCACCGATGTGCGAGTTGGCGTAGACCGGCGTGCCGTCGCGCATGTCGGCCATCGCCACGAGATCGTTCGGACCCTGGCGGCCGAGGAACTGGCACATGTCGCTGCGGCCGCGCAGGCACTGGTAGCAGGCGCCGCAGTGTGGCGTGCCCGACACGCACACGCGATCGCCCACCTGCACACGCCGCACGTCGGGGCCCACGGCCTCCACCACGCCGACGCCGCCGTGCCCCTGGACGAGCGCCATCTCGCCGAGGCGCCCGAACCCGCCGCCGCCCGGGCCGAGGCCGAGCACCGCGCCGGTATTCGAGTAACAGAGGTTGGTGGCTTCGGTGCGCACGAGCACCTGCCGGCCGGAGATCGGCCGGAGGGTCAGCTCTTCGAGTGTGGTGCGGGCGGGGCCGGTGCCGCGCGAGACCCAACCCTTGAAGCGGCGGCCGGTGACGACGGCGGCCGATCGCGACTGTTGAGCGGCATCAGTGCCGCGCGCAACCGCAGCGACGCCCGCGGCGGCAATCCCCTTGAGCAGCCCGCGCCGGGAAGGCTTTGCCACTAATCGATGATCGCCTGGAACACCGCGTTCTCGAAGTCGCGCTGTAGCGCTCCGGTGGAGGTCTGCATCATGATGATCGTCACCATCTGCTCGGCCGGCTCGATGTTGACGTTCGTGCCATACGCGCCCGCCCAGCCCCAGCTCCCCTTCGACTGCCGCAGCCCGGCCATCGCCGGCTCCTCGACGACCTGCACGCCGAGGCCAAAGCCCATGCCGGCCGCGGGGCGGCCGAACTGCCCGTTGACCATGTCGCCCGTGTGGTTGGTGGACATGAGCTGCACGGTGCGCTTGCCGAGATAGCGGCGGCCGTTCAGCTCGCCGCCGTTGACCAGCATCTGCGCGAACTGCGCGTAGTCCTCGGCGGTGGTGACCATCCCGCCGGACCCGGCGAAGTAGGTGGTGCTGCTCAGCGCTGTCTGGTTCGCCGCCTTGGTCAGCGTGCCATCCTGCCCGCGCTGATACAGGGTCACGAGGCGCGCCTGGTTGTCGGGCCGCGCGGAGAAGCCGGTGTCCTTCATGCCGAGCGGGTCGAACAGCCGCTGCTTGAGGAACTGGTCGAGGGACTGGCCCGACGCGATCTCCACGACGCGGCTCAGCACGTCGAACCCCGCGAGGCCGCTGTAGCGCCACAGTGTGCCCGGCTGGAAGTCGAGCGGCACGGCGCCCAGCTTGGGGATGTAGGTGGCCAGCGTGTCGGTCGGCCCGCGCTGCGGCGCGACGGCGTTGCCGAGGCCGCCGCTCATCAGGCCGGAGCCGTGCGTGAGCAGATCGCGAATGGTGATGTCGCGGTTCGCCGAGACGACGTCGAACGTCGGCGCGCCCTCTATTCCTCCAGATCGTCCGCCACCGGGCCCGCCTCCAGGGCCGCCCGGCGCGCCGCCGCGGGCGCCCGGCTTCGCCACGGCTACCTTGGCGCCACGGAACTCGGGAATGAAGCGCGACACCGGATCGGTGAGGCGCACCTTCCCTTCCTCGACCATCATCATCACGGCCACCGCCGTGATCGGCTTCGACATCGAGGCCAGGCGGAAGATGCCGTCCTTCGGCATCGGCTGCTTCGACTCGAGATCCTGGACGCCGTAGGCCTCGAAGTGCGCGATCTTGCCGCGGCGCGCCACCAGCGTGACGGCGCCGGAGACCTGGCCCGCGTCCACGTGGCGCTGCACCGCCTCGCGGATCCTCGGCATGCGATCCGGCGCGAAGCCGAGATCGTCGGGTTTGCCAACGGAGAGCGCTCCCGAGCCGGCGACCAGGGGCAGCGTGAACGCGACGACGCCGAGGGCCAGCAGACAGATCCGCTTCGTCATGGCTACTTCGCCGCCTTCTCTTCGGCGCGCGCGGCGCTCAAGATGTTCGCCAGGCCGCGGTTGCCCTCGTGGCACGCGTACTCGAAGAGCCCGCCCGACTCGGTGTCGCGCTTGAGCGGCATCGTGAACGCCCACGGCCTCTCCCACGTGGAGGGATCCTCGAAGCGGGCTTCCCATTTGATCGTGTCGGGGCCCACCAGCGTGAAGCGCTCGGTCATCTTCAAGTTGGCGCTGGCGCCGCGGTAGGCGTTGGCCTCGTTGAAGTTCGTGGTCTCGATCACCAGCGTGTCGCCCTCGAAGTGGGCACGGGCATCGCCGGCGTAGGCCTTCATCGAGGCCGGCAGGTGCTTGCGGTTGTCGAGCGGGATCACGCGCGTCTCGTGGATCATCTCGTAGCGGATCGCGACGAAGCCCGGCCCCTGCGTGATGTCGTAGGCGTTGCCGTAGATGGCGGGCATCATCGAACCGGGAATGCCGCGCGTGATACACCGGTCGTAGAGGCTCCGATCGATCCACGAATCCGCGGGACCGCGGCCACGGCGCGCGGCCTGGCGCGCGGTGGCGCGCTGGCGCGCCTCGGCGGTGAGCGCCGGCACTTTGCCGTCGGCCGGTTCGGACACGAGCCACGGCTGCGCGTTGTTCGCGTCGAGGTGCTCGTACCAGTGCGACGGACCGGCGCCGGTGTCCTCTTCTTCGCTGCCGCCGATCCTGCCGGCTCCGGCCTGCGCCCTGGCCTGGCGCGACTTGCGCAAGGCCGCCATCTCCTTCTCGCCGAAATCGGACATCTTCTTGCCCGCCAGATCGGCCGGCTGTTCGAACGGCGTGCCGTTCTCGTCCCTGTTCGTGAAGCTTCCCTGCAGGTCGGGATCGCCCCACGGCGTGCGCGGCGCGGTGAACTTGCCCTTCGGCGCGGGTGAGGCGGCTTGCTGGGCGTCGAGCGCGGCGACACACAACAGCGAGGCGGCAATCGTCAGAACAGGGACCAAGCGAGTGGACATGGCTTCCTCCGTGAATCCAGGCGAATTCTAGCAGGGACGAGGGCGGGTGGGCGGGTGGCAGCCGCGGGCCGGCCGGCCAAAATCACGCCAAAGTGACGCGCGTCGCCGGGCTGCGGAGTCCATCGCCCGTCAGCACGGCTGCCAGGGCGCGGGCAATCTTCTCGCCGCCGGTGCTGGAGGGCTCGATCGGGTTCGCGTAGTCGGCCGGTTCACAGCACACGGCACGCAGGTCCACGACGGGCAGCGCGTGCCGCGCCGCGGTGCGCAGAATCACGTCGTTGAAGAGCGCGACGAACGTCGTGGCGACGCGTTGGAAAGCGGCGTCGGCAAAGCAGCCGTTGTAGATGGTGCAGACCGCCATCGGCAGAGAACGCTGCTGGCAGGCCGCGACGGCGCCGGCGTACTGCGACTCGAACTGGATGATGAGCGCGGCCAGCGTGGCCAAGCCCTGCCTGAGGTTCGACGTCGGCGCGTCGAGCACGGGCAGACATTGCAGAGCGTCGTTGCCTCCGACGCTGAGCGCGATGTGGGTCGCGCCTGCGGGCAACTTCGCGAGCTGGCGCGGGATGTCGCTGGTGACGTGGCCGTCCACCGCCACCAGCGAAGCCTCCCAGCTCGCAGGTAGTGTCTTGCGCAATTGCGTCACGACATCCGGCCCGCCGCTCGTGTAGACGCCGTTATCGAAGATCGAGTCGCCGAGGAGCACGACGTGTGGCACGTCAGGCTCGCGTGTCGCCTGACAGGAAACCGCCCAGCAGCGCCGCCATGGCCTCGGGCGCCTCGACGATGGTCATGTGGCCGCAGCCGGGCAGCTTCACGAAGCGCGCTCCCGGAATGCCGGCCGCGCTCACCTCGCCGATCAGACGATAGAAGCCGCGGGTCTGCTCGCCGGTCACGACGAGCGACGGCATGCGGAGGCCGCGCAGGCTGGCCGGCGACACGTCGGGCTGGGAACCGGCAATCGTGGGCCCGAGCGTGCGCGCGTTGTCATGGAGCCCCTGCCGCACGCTCTCGGGCAGCCGCGCAAATCCGCCGCTGCCGCCCTGCACCCAGTCGATGAACACTTCGGCCGCCTCGAGATGTTTCTCGGCATCCACGAGGGCGCGCACCTGTCCCAGGGCGGCAACCCGCGTGGACTTTTCCTCGGCGAGACCCGCGCCCGCCTCGGGCAGCAGGCTTCCGAAGGCGGGCTCGATGAGCGTGAGGCTGCGCACGCGCTCCGGCGCCTGAAGCGCCGCCAGCAGCACGACACCAGCGCCATACGAATGCCCGACGAGATGCGCGGGCCCGGGGAGCCGCTCGAGCAGCGCCAGTACGTCGTCGCGGTGCAGCTCGTACGTGTAGCGTTCGCCAGCCGCGGGCATCGGTCCCGGCCAGTGATGGCGGCGGCTCACGGCGTGCGTGCGAAAGCCCGTCGCAAGCGCGGCGGCGATCGGATCCCACTGCCGACGATCGCCGAGCGCGCCGTGCACGAGCACCACGTCAGGACCGCTGCCCTGCGAGACCGTGGGGAGCTCGAACATTTGGCCGGAATCGTACTCCGTCTCGCGAGGCTGGGCGTAGTCTGTACGCGTGCTGGCTCCCCTTGCGTGCACCGTCCGCGGCTGCCACCGGCCTCTCACGCGAACCGACCAGCAGCTCAGCTGCAGCGCGCGTCACACGTTCGACGTCGCGCGCTCCGGCTACGTCAGCCTGCTGCAGCCGCAGGATCGGCGATCGGCGGCACCTGGCGACACGAAGGAGGCGGTCGCCGCTCGAGCGCGCCTCCTCGACGCCGGCATCGGCCGCGACGCAATCGACGCCATCGTGGCGCGTGCGCCCGCATCGGACGGCCCGCTCGTCGCCTCCGATCTCGGCTGCGGGTCGGGCGAACTCCTTGGCGCGCTGGCGGCCGCGCGTGACGTATGCGCGGTGGGCATCGATCTGTCCACCGCCGCGGCCGAGGCGGCCGCGCGGCGGTTTCCGTCGCTGACGTGGATCGTGGCGAACGTCGATCGCGCGCTGCCGCTCCTCGACGGCAGCGTGCATCTCGTGACCTCGCTGAACGGGCGGCGCCACGCGGCCGAGTGCGCGCGCGTGCTGCGGCCAGGCGGCATGGTGATCGTGGCGCTGCCCGCGCCGGACGATCTGATCGAGCTGCGCGAGCAGGTGCAGGGCGAGGGCGTAACGCGGGACCGCGCGGACGCCGTGGTGGCGGAACACGCGCCACGGTTCGAGCTCGTGGAGCGGTTCACGGTTCGCCAGCGTCACCGGCTCGCGGGCGGCGCGCTGCGCGACCTGCTGCGCGGCACCTACCGTGGGGCACGCGACAGCATGGTCGAGCGCGTCAAGACGCTGGACGCGCTCGGGACCCTCGACGTCACCGTGGCCTCGGACGTCGCGGTGATGAAGAAGGCTTAAGGCTCAGGCTCTCCCCACCTGACCTACCTGACCTACCTGACCCACCCGACCTACCTGACCATCACCATCAGAAATCCATCGTCACGTTGAACCGCACGAACCGCGGGCTCATGACCGCGGTCGGGCGCAGCCATGTCAGGCCGTCGGTGCCGAACGCCTGGTTGAAGGCGGTGCCGGTGTTGTCGTTGAACAGGTTGTAGAGATCGAGGCCGACGTTCGTCCGCGTGCGGCCGAACCGCAGCACCTTGGTCACGCGCAGGTCGACGGTGCTGATGCGCGGGCCGAACACCTGCCCGGGCAGCGCCAGGTTGACGCTCTGCGTGGCCGCGCCGCCAGGCAACGGGCGCCCGATGGCCGCCTGCACCTGCGCGGAGGTCACGTCGTAGTTGGCGTTGAGCGAGAGTCCGTTGGTCGCGACGGCGTTCTGGTCGGTCTGCGGCACGGTGTTCGCCACCGAGCGCCAGATCGCGCTCGTCTGCACGTCGATCCTCGGGATGGTGTAGCTCACCAGCCCGCGGACGTTGGTCTGCCAGTTTTCGTTCACCTCGCAGGCCGCGATCTGCCGCTGGGCGGCGCCAAACCCGCCACCGGCGGTCGCCTCGGGCAGCGCGGCCTCCACTTCGCAGGTATCGCGGATGCCGCGCCCGGTCGTGGCCCCGCCCTGAATGACCAGCCCGTTGGCCATGCGCGCGTTGATGTCGTAGTCGAAGCCGTGCCAGTAGTAGGTCACGTCGCCGTAGTCCTTCGCGAACGTGAAGTAGTTGTCCACGGCGCCGAACTTGTCGTCCTTGAGGACGTAGAACGACACCGGGTAGCCGCCGCCGTCGGGCAGCTCCGGATGCCGCGGCGCGGTCAGCGTCGCCACGTCGTAGTCGCCGGGGCCGACGGCGCGGTTGTCGGTGTAGTAGAAGTTGCCCCACGAGCGGCGGTTGTAGCCAAACGTCGCCGACACGCGCGGCATCACCTCCTGCTGGACCGACGCGGCGACCTGCCAGTCGTAGGGCCGCGATCCCCAGCCTTCCAGGACGGCGGGATTCACCGCGGTGCCGCTCGACGCCTTGCCGAAGTTGCCGTTGGCCCACGGGCCGCATTCGCCGCTCGTGCCCGGGTTGTTCAGGTCGCAGTCGGCCACGTAGTCGCTGTCGGCGTCGAACCAGCTGCGGTCGGTGGTCTGCGCGAACGTCACGGCATTGTTGCCGATGATGAACACGCTCTCGTTGTTGGCCGGCTGCAGATACTTGCTGAAGCTGGTCTTGAACGACGTCTTGCCGTTGCCGAACACGTCGTAGGCCAGCCCCATGCGCGGCGTGATGTCGTGGAAGCCCTTCACGCCGACCGTGTCCGGAAACAGAATCGGCGCGGCGTTGTAGCGCGAGGGCGCCGTGATGCCGTTCTCGCCTTCGGGGAACCAGCTCCACGCGTGCTCGTAGCGCAGCGCGCCCTGCAGCGTCACCCGCCCCTTCGTCCACTGGTCCTGCACATAGAAGGCGTCGAACCGCGTGCGGTTGCTGTGCATGTGCGGCGAGATGCGCTGCGTCAGCGAGATCGGAAAGCCGTCGAAGAACAGGTAGTTCTGGATGCCCGAGTCCACCGAGTAGTGGTGCTGCTTCTCGATCTGATAGGCCGCCTGGTAGCCCACTTTCATGTTGTGGGCGCCCGTCACGTAGGACGCCGAGGCCCGCCACACGTTGTGCTGCTGGTCGATGTCGGCGATGTTGCCGAAGAAGCTCCACGGCGCGCGGTAGGCGTAGAACGGCAGCGGCGTGCCCGATCCCGGATGCGGCACGAGCTCGATGACGGGAATGAAGTCCATCAGCGCGCCGCCAGGCTCCTGCCCGCCCCAGCGGCTGTTGAACGACGACACGCCGGCCTCGAGTAGCAGCTTGTCGGTGAGCGGCGAGCTCCAGCTGCCCTGGACGATCTTCTCGCGGTCGTCCCACACGTTGCCCGACTCGGGCGAGCCGGCGTTGAAGCCGCCGTTCAGCGCAATCCAGTCGTCGCCGCGGTCGCGGCACTGCTTGGCGCCCTTCTCGTACGCCGAGCCGGTGCAGTTGTGCTGATAGTCGAAGTAGAAGCCGAGCTTGTGACGCGGCGACACCTGGTTGGTCAGACGGATCGCGCCGATCTTCTTGTCGTTGGCGTTGCGCACCTTGAGGCTGCGGTCCTCGACATACGACCACGCGTTGGGATCGCCGGCGTTCCTGTTGCCGTACTGCCCGGGCACCACGGTGTGGCTGCCGAACGTGCGGATCTGGCCGAAGAACCACAGGCGGTCGCGCTTGATCGGCCCGCCCATCGAGAAGCTGGCGTCCCAGTTCTTGATCAACCCCGGCACCTCGCCGAAGCCGTAGCTGCGCAGCTCGTCGTCGAGGTTGTCGCCCTGCGACCACTCGCCGGCAGTGCTCCAGAACGCAGTGCCGCTGAAGGTGTTGCCGCCGGTCTTCGGCACCATGTTGAACGCGGGACCGCCGCGATCGACCTCGCCGAGGCCGCCGGTCACGGTGACCTGGATCTCGGCCGCGTTCATCGTGTCGTAGCCAAAGCTCGCCACGCCGCCGCCGTTGAACGCGGAGCCGACGTTCATGCCGTCGATCTGCACCGTGCCTTCGTTGCCGCGGCCGCCGTGCGCGGTGAAGAACACCATCGTCGGATTGGCGCCGTTGTCGAGGCTGTTGTTCTGCACGCCGGGCACTGCCGTGAGCAGGTTGCCGTAGCCGCGCGAGGCGGGCAGCGCCGCGATGACGGCGTCGTCGAGCACGGTCTGCTTGCGCGTGCTCACCTGCACGTCCACCACCGGCGTGTCGCCGGACACCGTGATGGTTTCCTGCACGCCGCCGACGCGCATGTCGACGTTGATCGAGATGACGGCGCCGGCGCCCGACACTTCGACGCCGTCGCGCTTCACCGTCGCGAATCCAGTGAGCGTGAACGACAGGCCGTACGTCCCGGGACGCAGCTCGGCGATCCGGTACTGGCCGGTGCCGTCGCTCACCGCCGTGCGCACTTTCTCGATCAGGACCGGGCTCGACGCTTCGACGGTGACGCCGGGGAGAACGGCGCCGGACGCATCGCGGACGACGCCGGCGATCATGGACTGCGGGTGCGCCGCGAGCGGCATCAGCAGGCAGGTCGCGGCCAGACAGAGGCGCGCGCCCGCCTTCGCGCGAAGCGCTTCGGCGAGGTCTCGCCGGAGCCTTGGCGGAGGTGGAGCGGGAAGGGTCGAAAGCAGACGCCAGCGAAGAGCTAGGGACATCAGACGTCCTCCGTTGCGGCGCTCACGCGACGCGAGAGTGCGTGTCTACCCCGGAATAGCTACGCTCTGCGACGAGAAGAACTGCGGAAAGGTTGGGGCTATGGTCAGCCGCGGCGGATCGCGATTCAAGGACCCAGTTTGGGGGGATCCGACGTTGCGTCAGACCGATCGAAAGCAGTTAGTAGGTTGGTCTTAGGCCTTGGACCTTCGGCCTTGGGACTGGAGGGCCCGAGGCCCACGAGCCCAAAAGCCGAAGGCGCAAGGCCCAGGGTCTAACCCGCTCTACACGGCGCCGGCTTCCACTTGGCGCCGTCCGCTTCCTTCTTGAAGTTCGAGCTCGTGATGAACGGCTGGCCGAGGTACTGCGGGTCCTCGACGACGGTCGTCACCACGAACCAGTCGCCCCCTTCGGGATGGCTGATGCGCGTGTAGTACTCGGTGACGACGGCGTTCTGGCTGTAAGGCGCGCCGTTGCGCCGCAGCCACCCGCCGGTATGGTTCGTCGTGACCACTTTCAGCGAGCCCCAGCGCCGCGCGGGACCGGCGCCGCCGCCGCGTTCGAGGAATGCGTCGAACGCGCCGCCGGGCCGCTGCCATTCCGCTACCGACGTGCCCTGCAGCGTGCGCGGCCCCTGCGCGCTGACGGGCGCGGGTGGCGCGCCCGGACCGGCGGGCCCTGCGAACCGCAGCAGCCGCGTCTGTTCGCCGGCGTCGGTCTCGATCTTCAGCGTGGTGTCGTCCTGCCAGCTGATACGCAGGCGCCCCGGGATGCGCATGAGGCCGCCGACGCCGTAGGCCTGGCACTGCCCGTCGTTGGCCTCGGTCCACTTGTCGGCCTCGGCGCGTCCTGCCGGCGTGAGCGGCACGCTCGCGTAGTCGCCCTTCTTCGGCGTCATCATCCGCCACTGCCAGTCTTCAGTGACCACCGACACCCAGTTGCCCGTGAGGTCGACCGGCGCGGTCTGACGCGGCGGACCAACCGGACCGGCCGGCCCGCGGCCACGGCCACGCTGCCCCTGGGCACCTGGCGTCTGCGGACCTTGCTGATCCGCCACCTGAGGGCTCGGAGGCGGCTGCTGGGCGGCCGTTGTCAGCGCGACGGCGAACGTCACGCCACACACCACCGTCGCCATCAACTTCGCTAATACGGACCGCACGACGCCCGCCATCATTCTCCGCTCCCCTTCTGGTTCTGCGTCCGGCCGCGGCCGCGCGAGGCGGGCGCGGGAGCCGGTGGATTCAGCGCCACCATCTCCTTGTAGATGGTCTCGACGAACGCGGCCGTGGTCCAGAAGCCCGTATCCGTTCCGTAGCGCGGATCGAAGTCCAGCGTCGGCTTCTTGGCCTTCACCTGATCGAGCGTCATGCCGCGCTTCACGTACTCCTTGATGCGGTCGCGGACGATGGTCGCCATGTCGCGGTACTCGATCACGTCCTGCTCGTCCGACAGGCGGCCGTGCCCGGGGACCACCATCGTGCCGCCCTCGTTGACGTTGCTCGGCACCGTGATGTCGAGGATGGCGTTGAGCGCCGCGATCTCGCCGTTGATGGTGCCGCCGTTGGCGACGTCGATGAACGGGTACATCACGGTGGTGAAGAGATCGCCGGTGGCCACGACGTCGCTCTTGCGGAGGAACACCACGCTGTCGCCATCGGTGTGCGCCTTCGGCTGGTGGATGATCTGCACCGCTTCGCCGTTGAACAGGAACTCGCGCTTCCTGTTGAAGAAGGTCTCGGTGGGCCACAGGGCGAACGGCACCGCCTGCTGCCCTGCCGCCGGTGGCGCGCTCAGCCGCGTCAGCACGTTCTCGTGCGCGATGACCGCCGCCTGGCTGGTCGCCCCCGCGCCGAGGTCGCCCACGACGTTGCCGCCGGCGCGCGTGCGCCCGGCCTTCGCGATCGCCTCGTTGCCGCCGATGTGGTCGCCGTGCAGGTGCGTGCTGACCACGTAGCGGATCGGCGCCTGGCTGACGGCGCGAATCGCGGCCAGCAGCTTGGTGCTGAGCGGCGCGAACTGCGTGTCCACCACGAGGATGCCCTCTTCGCCCACCATCACCGTGGTGTTGCCGCCGGCGCCCACCAGCATGTAGACGTTGTCGCGCACCTTGACGGTGTCGATCTGGACGTTGTCGAAGTTCTGCTGCTGCGCCACGGCGCGTCCCGCGACTGCCAGCGCCGCGCCGGTGGCCACCGCGGCCACCACCATCACCCCGCGCACCGCGCGGGTTCGAAGTCGAATTGACATGATTCTCCTAGCGGCCCTGCTGCTGCTGGCCCGGCCCTGTGACTCTGGTCGCACCGCGGGTCGGCGGCGGCAGGGGCGCCGGCTTCGGCGCCTGTTTCACGACGTCCTGGAACTCGGGATACATGGTGGCCGCGCCCCCCTGCGCCGCGACGGCGGGGATGCCGTGCCGCCGGGAGAACTCGTCCTCGAACGGATGCTCGCCGGGAAGGTAGGCCGGCACGGCACCCTCGTCGCGGGTGGCGATCTCCACCACCGGGTCGCACACCCACAGCCACGTCTGCGCCGGCAGCTCGCGCGGGCTGCGCACGAACTCTTGGCTCCTGACCATCGGCTCGGTCAGGTAGACGGGGTCGAAGAGCATCGTGATCTGTGTCAGCAGGTCCCCGTTGCGAACCCAGTATTCCGTCATCTTGGCGCGGTCGCTCATCGGGATACCGTTGCGCCGCACCCAGCCCTGCTTGAGGTGGGTCGTCTCGATCACCAGCATGTCGCCGTCCCACCGGCCGGTGGAGAAACCCATCCACGTGTGCGCGGCGTTGGGGCCGGGGTGCGGACGGCCGTCCATCCAGATGGTGCGCGTCTGCTCGAACGTGGAGTGGTAGTGCTTGAGGGCGATGACGTCCTGCGTCTTCGGGTGCTTCTCCTCCCAAACGCGGAGGTTCGTCGGCCCCCGGTAGATGTAGGGCGACACGTGCACGCGGCACTGCTCCTCGGGAAGCGTGATGCGCCCGGGGTCCCAGGCGTCGGCAAACTGCCGCGCGGCGTCGTTGATCGGAAGGCCGAGGTAGTCCTTAAGCTCAGGCCCTGGAATGCGTTCCGGCTGATCTTCGTGGTAGCGCGGCTGCCAGGTGCCATCCATATCGGCCTGTGCAAAGACCGGAGTGGCTCCCGCCAGTACCGTCAGCGCGACGGCCACTGGAAGCCCGCAAATTTTCGTCATTTGTCCCTCGTTCCCCGCTGTGGTCGCTCAGCCGGCCGTAGACTGCCGTGCACTGAGGCCCTGAAAACCTACGAAAAAGCACCGAATCATCGCCCACCCAGTAGTGCTTTTCAACCCCTACAAATGCCGATTCGTTGTGGATACGGGATACAATTGCGCGATCGGTATAACTGAGACATGCGTCCATTCGACATTCCAGACATCAGGGCTCGCGAACTTCTCACGGTAATCGCGCTGTCGGAGTACGGCAGCTTCGTGGCCGCGGCGGCATATCTGAAGACCTCGCAGCCGGCGCTCACCCGCACGGTCAAGCGCCTGGAGCGCGTGCTCGGGGTGACGCTGTTCTTCCGCAATACACGCCGAGTGGAGATTACGGCAGCGGGCCGCGAATTGGTTACCGCGGCCGAGCGCATCCTCGGCGACCTGGAGGTCACCGCGCGCGGGCTCAGCGAGGTGCCGAAGGAACAGCGGGGGCGCGTCACCATCTCGACGCACTCCGCGTTTGCCGGCAACGAGCTGCCCCAGCTCGTGCGCAAATTCCGCGAAGGCCGCCCCTCCATCGAGGTCCGCATTCGCGAGGGCCGTCAGACCGAGATCATCGAGGACGTCCGCAGCGGGCTCGCCGACTTCGGCATCGGCCCGATCGATTCGCTGCCCGACACGCTGACGAGCGAGCTGCTCCTCCGCGAGCCGCTCTACGCGGTGTATCCCACGACGCACGCCTTTTCCACGAAGAAGCGCGGCAAGGTGCGCTTGGAGGATCTCCGTGAGGAGACCCTGATCTCGGGGCCCGTGGACACGATGCTGCGGCGGCTCGTGGACGGCGCCGCGTCGAACGCGGGCATCTCGCTGCGCTACGGCGTCACCGTCGAGCGGCTGATGAGCATCCTCGGCCACGTGCGCGCGGGCGTCGGCATCGCCGTCGTGCCGGAGGGCGTGCTTCCACCCAAGCCGTGGAAGGAGTTCGAGGCGATGGCGCTCAGCGAGCCAGCGCTCACGCTGTCGTTCGGGCTCATCACGCTGCCGGGCCGCTACCTGACGCCGGCCGCCTCGAGCATGATGGCGCTGGTGCGCGAGCGAGCGCGAGTGCTGGCCCCACGCGCAGCCAACGGCTGACCCTTCCTCTGGACAGTGTCCAAGCCCAGCGTATAGCTCAACGCGATTTTCTCCAGTCAAATCAGCCATTTACGGGGCTCCGATTCTGGCATGCCCGTTGATGTATCCATGGCAACCGCGACATCAGTCGCGGCATGGAGGCAGACAGACATGCGTGCGTGGATGCTCATCGGCTCTCTTGCAGCAGCGGTTGGCGCGGCGGCATGCGGCACGCAGGCGGCCTCGCCGTTCGGCGTAAACGGCGCGGCGGGACAGACGGCACTGCGGTGCGAGCCGGGCCAGCACGCGGTGGTGAACCAGGCGTTCGTGGACGGCGGAACCGTCACGTCCGTCTCGTGCGCGGCGGATGTGATACCGGCGGCGACGCAGCCGGGCTACCGCGGGGCGTACCAGACGCAGCCGGTCGCGTACCGGCCGGCGGCAGTGGCTGCACCGGCGCGGACCTCCTCGGTCGTCGTGGAACAGAAGCCCCGGCGGACGTGGCAGAAGCGCGCGATGGTGATCGGCGGCTCGAGCGGCGCGGGTGCGGGCATCGGCGCCCTCATCGGCGGCAAGAAGGGCGCGCTCATCGGCGCCGCGATCGGCGCCGGCGCGGGCACCGTCTACGAGACACAGAAGTAGGCCTTCGACCTTAGGCCTTGGACCTTCGGGCTTGAGGGCCTTGGGACCACAAACCCCAAGGCCTACGGCCCAAGGCCCAGGGCCGTCAGCGCGGCAGCCACCGTCTGGGGCGAAACTCCCAGTTTCGCTGAGCCCGCGACGGCATCTGCCGCGTCAGCGGCGTACCAGTTCTGCTTTTTCGCCTCGCACAATCCCGCGATGTTCACCGCCTCCACGGCGCGGCGCACGCCGTCCGCAAGCATGCCGGGCTCGTGCCTCGACACGGCGGGCGACCACGAGCGCAGCGCCGAAGCAAACTCCGCATCGCCCGCCCGCAGGAAACCGGCGGCCGCGCGCTCGGGCGCGACGCGGCGCGCTATCTCCGCGAAGCTCGCCGCGGCGAAATAGAACATCGAGTACTGGACGAAGTCGTCGAAGCGCGGGAAGCCGGCGTAGCAGCCGGCCACGAACCGTGCGGTGTGGTCGGCTTCGGCGAGGGTGGTGGCGCTGTAGGTCTCGAGCGACGCGGGGTCGTCGAAGAACCTTCCCGATTCGAGCAGCGACGCCAGCCGCTCGATGCCGAGCAGTGTGAGCGGAAACCCGGTGGAGAACAGCGGATCGACGAACGCGGCGGCCGACGGCAGCATCGCCCACCGCGGCCCCGCCGCTACCGCGGCGCGGTAGCTGAGTTGCGGCATCCAGTCGAACCGGCGGGTCGGCCTGGCGTCGGCAAACTGCGCGCGCACCGTGGGAAACCGCTCGAGCAGCCGATGCCACGCGCGCTCGCCTTCGGCCAGCTTCAGGTCCCCGGCGAGTGCGTCCACCACCGCGACGCCCGCGCTCGTGACGCCGTTGCCGAAGCGCAGCACCCACATCCACCCGCCGTCGAACACGTGATGGAGCGCCGCATCGTCGACGGGATACGGCGGCCGCTCACCGCGCGCGCCGGCGCCGGCGTAGTCGGGCATCTCGTCGCACCGGGCCACGCCGGTGAAGTGCGAGAAGAGCGCCTGCGTGCCGGGATAGCCGTCGAACGAGCGGGTCTCGACGCTCAGCGCGCGGCTCAGGAAACCGCGCGGGCCGGTCGCATCGACGATGCCGCGCGACACGATGCGGAACGGCGCGCCGCGCCGGCGTCCGCTGAGGACGGCACCTGCCGCAGTCCATTCGACCGCGTCGAGCTCGACCTCGTCGGCGTACTCGGCCCCGAGCGCCACCGCCTCGCGCATCAGGAAGGCGTCCACGTCGGCGCGGAGCCAGTGCGTGTCGGAGATCTCGTCGTTCGGGCTCGCCGCCACCAGCAGATGATTCGACCGGTCGGGCGCCGCGGTGAACGGCCGCCCCGCATCGTGCTTGAAGTAGGTGAAGCCGCGCTTCAGCCCGCAGCCGACGTCCGGGTACGCCCGCTGCCAGGCGCCAAAGGCGGCCAGCGGCTTCAGCCGCGGCAGATCGTACCGATCGCCGAGCTGTTCGAGCAGGATGCCGGCCAGCGGCGACGACGACTCGCCGATGGCAAAGCGCGGATGCCGGCCGCGTTCGAGGAGCGCGACCCGCAGCCCGAGACGGCGCGCCACCATCGCCAGGATGGAGCCGCCAAAACCGGAGCCGACGATGGCGAGGTCAACGTCCATTGCAGGCGCACGCCACCGGCGGCGGCACGGCCTGCTCGCGGTTCATGCGCGCGAGCCGCCGGGCGCGGTCGCGCGAGCAGGTGCAGTCGAAGAGGCGATCGATGTCCCACAGATCGGCGAAGACGCGCATCCTCGATCGTGGAGGCGGACCTTCCACCTTCGCCAAGGCTACGGCGGACAAGTTAGGTCCGCCTGTCGCGTCCGCGAGCGCCTCCTGCATGACCCACTCGAGGTCGCGCAGCCCGAGGCGCGGGCGCTGCTCGACCGGCAGCGCGTCGATCGCGCCGTTGCCGCCCCGCGTGGGAATGACGGCGCACACCGAGGCGCCGGCGCTGCGTGCCGTCCGCACGGAGCTGAGCGCCCATTCGGCGGCGTCGTGATGCGGCACGAAGGGCGGATCGAGCAGGACGAACACACGCAGTGGTATCGCCTGCCGCGCGAGAAACGCGGCCGCCTCCGCGAATTCCTCGAGCGTCATGCGCTTGTTGAGCGCCGCCAGCGCCTCCTGGTGCACGGTCTCGAGGCCGACGGCCACCTCGAGCCGGCCGCGCACGAGATCCCGGAAGCGGCGGCAGGCATCGCCGTACGGACCGCGCAGGAACGCCGGGTGCGCCTCGACGATCACGCGATCGAAGCCGGCCACGGTCGCGGCAATCTCTGCGTAGTCCTCGGCGGGAATCGCCTGCGGATCGAAGAAGCTGCCGGCGTTGTACAGCTTGATCTGACGCGCCGGCGGCAGCGTCGCCAGCGCCTCGCGGATCTGGCGCGCGATGGCGCCGCGCGGCACCGGCTCGTCGAGCGTGTTGACCCACAGATCGCACATCGCGCAGCGGAACGGGCACTCGCGGTTGGTGAGGAAGACGACCGCGGTGGGCGCGGGCGCGCCGGCGTCGTCGCGCTCCTCTTCCCACACGGCCGCGTAGGCGCGGTGCGGGTCGAGCACGGCCTTGGGGCCGCGCAGATCGAGGACGAACCGGTCGCGCGCGGTGGCGCCGTCGGGATAGATCACCGAGGCGGCAGCGCGCTCACGGGCACGCTCATCTCGTTGCCGGAGCGGCGTGTATTGGCGTCCGCGTCGGCTTCGCGCAGCCGCTCCTGCCACAACTCGTCGAACACCCGCTGGCACCAGGCCTTGGTGACACGGCCCCGCGGCGCCGCCTGCGCGCCGTCCTGGAAGCGCCGCTTGGGACGCACCGGCATCTCCACGCCGGTCACCGCCTTCATGCCCGCCGCCACGACGTCCTGCTTGAGCGTCATCAGCCGTTCGGCTGCACCCGCCAGTACCTGTTCGAACGGAATCGCCACCGCCGCGGCCATCGCGGCCCGTGTGGCGTAGGGCGAGCACGCCGTGAAGCCGTAACGCGCGGCGGGCGCGAACGTGCGCACGTAGCCGCGGGAGAGGCCGCCCGAATACGCAAGGCTGTGCTTGATCGCGTCGATGCCCCAGCCTTCCTGATACAGCAACGGGTTGCGCAGGATGCTGGAGAGCGTGAGATCCGAGTCCTCGAGCGGATAGGCCTTGAGGTTTTCGTCGCCGCCGTCGCCGTCCACGAGGTG
The DNA here is from genome assembly GCA_035646375.1 of Vicinamibacterales bacterium. Classification (GTDB taxonomy): domain Bacteria; phylum Acidobacteriota; class Vicinamibacteria; order Vicinamibacterales; family UBA2999; genus DASYRM01. The sequence continues at coordinate 2,879 of DASRPM010000228.1, read as the reverse complement.
GCGCAGCGTCGGATAGCGCTCGCGGATACCGCGCAGCAGGCAGAGCGCGGCGGCCGCGCATTCCACGTCGAGCGGATGGTAGTCCTCGATGGTCGCGATGGCGTCGCGCAGGTCGTACTCGCTCTCGGGCACCGCGATGCGCTCCCACGAGCGCTCGAGGCCAAGCGCGTGCGCCACCTGTTCGGCCTGCGCGGCATCGGCGCCGCCGCCGAAGTCGAGCGTGAACGCCCGGATCGCGTCCGGGTTGCGCCCCAGGGCCGACGCGGCGTGCCGCGCGAGCAGCCACACCGACGTGCTGTCCACGCCGCCAGAAAACGCCACCGCGATCGGCTCCTCCGCCGGCACGGCGGCGATCCACGCCTTCAGCGCCTCGTAGGCGGCGCGCACGTACGTGCCGCCGATGGCCTCGACCTCCGTCGGACCCGTCGCAACCGCCGGCTCGAAGAAGCGGCGATAGCGCGGCATCGGATCGGGACAGCCCACCTGATCGAGCTCCACGAGGTAGTGCGCCGGGACCATCCGGGTGTACGACGGCTCGAACTGCCAGCCGATCCGCTGGCCCTGGCACCAGTCGAAGATGCGATCCATGCGGTCGGACACCACCAGGAACGGCCCGTGGTACATCTTCGCGACGAAGTACCGCAGCGGCACGCCGATGGTGCGCGCCAGCCGCACGGTCTGCCCGTCGCGCACCGTCCCTGCGAACTGGCCGCCGGTCGCCGCCAACGCCGCCGTGTCGCCGGCGCCGATCGCGCGCAGTACCGTTTCGTGCGCGTCGGCCATGTCGGCCGAAGCCTGAAATCCCGTGAGATCGATCAGCCGTTCGACGCCTTCCAGCATCCGGGAAGAATACCGCGGGCACATCCAAGATGTGCCCCTCCGAAGGCGGCCTTAGCTCAGGAGATGCGCGTCTACTGACCGGGCCTGGTCACGCGGATGGTGTAGTCCGACCATTCCTGGATCTTGCCGTCCTTGATGAAGAACACGCCGACGCCTTCCCAGGTGAGCGGCCGGGGCTTCGACTCGAAGCGGTCGATGCGGTGGTTGATGACCATCGGCCCCTTGGCGTAGGTGTCGAGGACCTCCCACACGATGCGATCCGACGACTGCATCCACGACCCGAGCCGCTCAGTGATGCCGGCGAAGCCGGTGACCGGTGGCGTGGTCTCGCTCATGCGGTAGACGCCGGTGTCGGCAAAGCGCGGGAACACCTGCTTGAGATCGCGGGTGGACCACGACGCGCAGAAGTCGTTCACCAGCTTGACGTTGGCTTTTTCGGCGGCGGTCCACTCGGCGGCGGATGCCTTGGACGCCATCGCGAGCGGCGCAAGCGCACCGAGGCCGGCTGTGGTGAGGAATGAACGTCGGCGCATGGGATGAGGATAACCGAAGCCTCTAGCCTTTAGCCTCTGGCCTTTAGCCTTTGGCAAGAGCAGTCACCTAGGGGCCAAAGGCCAGAGGCAATCAAGACCGTGGGGTTTTTTCCGCCACGCTCATATAACGGCCGCTGAAGAAGACGAGCGGCGCCACGCCATCCTCGCGCCGCTGGAACGCGGCCACGCGGCCGATCACGATCCAGTGGTCGCCGCCCTCGTGAATCGCCTCGACGAGACAGCTCAGGGCCGCCGCGCTGCCCTCGAGCCGCGGGCTCTCGTGCCAGTTGACGAACGCGAACGGCGGCGGCTCGTCGCTCTTCCACGCCCCGCCGAAGTAGGTCGAGAGGTCGCGCTGCCCCTCGTGCAGGATGCTGACGCAGAACCGGGCGCCCACGGTAATGAGCTGCCCGGTCTTGGTGTTCTTGCCGACGCAGAAGAGCACCAGCGGCGGGTCGAGCGACAGCGACGTGAACGAGTTGGCGGTGAGCGCGTGTACCGTCCCCTCGATCTCGGCCGCGATCACCGTCACGCCGGTCGCAAACTGCCCGACCGTCTGACGGAAGTCCCGCGTGTCGATCAACGGCCCTTCAGCCTCTCCGCGAGCGCGCTGACGTCGGTGTTCTGGATGAGGTCCGGCGCCGTCCATCCATCCAGGTTGTACTCCGCCATACACTGCTCGGCAAAGCCCTTGAAACGGGCCGAAGCGCCGGTGGCCTCGGCCACCATCAGCGTCTCGAACCGGATGCTTTCGTGGTTGCCGAAGTAGTTGCGCTCGTAGAGCTCGTGACGGCCGCCGAACTCGGTGCCGATGGCGTCCCACATCAGCTTCATCAGCTTGACGCGATCGACGGCGGTGTAGCCGTTGGAGCCACGCACGAACTGGTCGAGATAGGGCCGCAGCTCCGGCACCTTGAAGTCCAGCGCGCTGGACGGCAGGTAGATGAGGGCGCTGGCGAGCGAGTTCTCGATGATCTCCTTGATCTTCGGGTAGGCGATGCTGGCCATCACGCGGTACGCGAGCCCGTACTCGAGATTCGGCAGCACGTAGCCCGGCGTCCACGGCGTCGTGGTGCGCGCCATCGCGTCGGTAAGGCCCCAGAAGCAGTTGCGCCACGCCAGTACTTCGCCCACTTGCGCCTGCACGCCGCGGAAGTCCTTGGCGCCGGTGGCCTCCACCGCCTTCAATAGCAAGCCGGCGAGGAAGTCGAGCTTGACCGCCAGGCGCGTGCAGCCCTGGAACATGAAGCGCGGCAGGAAGCCGGAGCGCGGGAAGAAGTTGTTCACCTTCTCGATGTCGCCGTAGGCGAACACGTCCTCGTAGGGCACGAACACCTTGTCGAAGATCAGGATCGAGTCGTTCTCGTCCATGCGGCTCGACAGCGGATAGTCGAACGGCGTGCCCATGACGGCCGACATCATTTCGTACGACGGGCGGCACAGCAGCTTCACGCCGGGGGCGCCGGTCGGCACCATGCAGACGAACGCGAACGGCTTCGTCTTGAT